>JASHPL010000076.1 GCA_030038125.1 Candidatus Sulfotelmatobacter sp. | reverse complement strand
TCCGGTGTCCATTCCCAAGCTTTATCACGGAAGGGACAAGACATTCTTCTTCGCCGACTATGAGGGAAACCGTCGCGCAACCTCGGTCGTTGAGCAGTTCCTGGTTCCCGACGCGCCTGAGCGCAGCGGCAATCTCACCGAGATGGGCGGCCCGATCATTACAAACATCAATCCGACCGCGGCGGCCCTCCTGACCTACTATCCCTTGCCTAACGTGTCTGGTCAATCTAACTACAATTACGAACTGTTTCAGCCGACACCATCCCGAACCGATGGCGCGGATATTCGCATCGATCAAACGATTTCTACCAAGCAATCGGCCTATGCACACTTCAGCCGCAAGAACATTACCGAGGACTATGTAAACCCTCTTCTCCCGGATGATTCCGATAGCGTGCACAACCGTAGTCTGTTGGTCTCCCATACCTCTGCGATAACCGCGCATCTCGTGCATGAATTCCGCTTTGGTTTCACGAACGTGATCACCAGCGTGAATTTTCCCATCGAAGGCGCGAATGCGCTCGCCCGACTCGATCTGACCGGCGTCAATATCAGCCAGCATCCCGATACGCACGCATTTCCCACGTTTAATTTCAGCGCCGGCACGGGATTTACACCCATCGGAAGAGACAAAGCCGGAGTTACGCAATCAAAGACGACGCAGTTTACCGACAATGTGAGTTACAACTGGCGCAAGCACACGTTCAAGACCGGTATCGACGCGCGCCGTGTGCGGTATTTCGACCTCGAAAGCTTTGCTCCGGTTTATAACTCGGACGACTTCGGCGATTTTACGTTCCAGGGCACCTTTACAGGGAATGCTTTCGGCGATTTCCTTGAGGGTACACCGACCACGGCGTATTTTGCGGTTTCGAGTCCCGACGTCGGCGGCACTGCGTGGCAATACGGTGTATACGGGCAGGACGAATATCAGCTCAACAGTCGGATCACCCTGAATTATGGACTGCGCTGGCAGATCTTGCCCGGCTTTAACGAAGATGGCGGCAATCTGGCTAACTTCGATCAAAGAAATAATTCGATTGTCGTACCGAACGCCAGTGAAAGAACAGGAAAAAGCTGACACCAGCAGCGATTTGAAAACAGCAAGTGAACTCAACGATAGTTCTGACAGCCTCTCAAGGAGGAGCTTTCTTGGAATTAGTTCTGCTGCTGTTGCAACGACGGCGATGGCCGGACTCGCGCTCAATGCACAAGGGCAGGACACCCGCAAAGTAGATTCCGGCAGTGATCCGGGCCAGGAGAACAAACCTTTGCTGGACGAGAACCCAAGTTCAAATTTCCCTCCCCCCACGGATCGCGGCGACATCGGTCCAATCTGGTATTCCTTCGATCTGGCCCACAAGCGGATGGAAGACGGTGGCTGGACGCATGAGGTCAACTCCAAGGTCTTACCCACCTCACTCGATATCACAGGCGTAAACATGCGGCTTACCGCGGGCAGCTTCCGCGAATTGCATTGGCACACGGCCGACGAGTGGGCCATCATGCTCTACGGCAGCGCTCGCGTTACCGTGTTGAATCCCGACGGAACCATTTTCATTGATGACGTGAACAAAGACGACCTATGGCTGTTTCCGGCAGGTTACCCTCATTCCATTCAAGGGCTTGGGCCAGACGGCGCCGAATTCCTGCTGGTATTCAACGACGGCAACTTCTTCGAAGACGGTACCTTTCTTCTGTCGGAGACAATTGCGCACACCCCGCCGGATATCCTTGCCGAGAATTTTCGTCTCGACAAAGATGTCATCGCCAGGATCGTAAGAAAGGAATCGCTTTACATTTTCCCGGCAGATCTTCCTTTGTCGCTCGCGCAGGACAAGGCGGCGGTTGGAGGCCAGCGGGCAGCTTCACCGTTTCAGTACACCTTCAAATTGTCGGAAATGGCCCCTACCCGCAAGACTGCGGGAGGCGAGGTTCGCATCGTGGACTCTGGGAATTTTCCTGTCTCCAAGAGTATCGCCGCAGGGCTTGTAACGCTCAGGCCCGGAGCCTTACGTGAACTGCACTGGCACCCCAACGCCAGCGAGTGGCAGTTCTGGATCAAAGGGAAAGGACGTATGACGGTAATCTCGAACGAGAAGCGAGCGGATTGCAGTTGACTTTTTGAATAAGGTCTGATTTGCTAATGAAATATATAAGTAAGTCTATCAGTATGATGTACTATTGTTATGTGCTGGTTTTCGTTTATTTGCAAAGCAATCCTCGGGGATTTGTTTCATCATTTCACCGGCTTGGTGTCCTTTCACGTCCCATTTTATTTTTGGAGGCTTCACTCATGCGATTCAGGCACTTTCCTCGGTTGGCCGTTCTCGGCGCTGCCCTGTTCCTTTCCCAGGCTTTGCTCGCTCAGACCTTTCGCGGTGGCATCAACGGCACGGTGAGCGACTCCTCGGACGCGGCCATTTCCCAGGCGAAAGTGACGGCCACCAATACCGCCACCGCGACCGTTTACACGACCACCACTTCGGCCGCTGGCAAGTTTCTGTTTAACGACTTGCCGCTGGGTCAGTATAGGGTGACGGTCGCGGCGCCGAGTTTTCAGACCCTCGACGTTTCTGACGTGACGGTATCTTCAGGCAATCTCTACACTCTGCCGATTCGGCTGAAAGTTGCGCAACAAGAGGTCGCGCTCGAGGTTTCCGCAAACAGCCTCGCGCTGGACACGACCACGTCCAGCCAGAACATGGCGATCGACAATCTCTCGATTCAGGATATGCCGCTCAACGGGCGCGACTTTTCGCAGTTGATCGACGATTCCGCGGCATATGCCGGTTACGCGGGCACGGGGTCGGTGAACGGGACGCGATCGGGGCAGGTGAATTATCAGATTGAAGGTTCGGACAACAACGACCTGTACATCAATTTCTATGCGGTGAATCAACCGGGAGTGTCGGGCATCGCGGCCACGCTTCTGCCCATCGACGCGATCGACGAGTTCTCGTTGCAGACCTCGGGGAACAGCGAGGTCGGGCGCAATCCGGGTGGCGTGCAGAACCTGGCCATCAAATCCGGCACGAACCAGGTGCACGGGTCGGCGTATTACTTCAACCGTAACGAGGCGCTGGCCGCAGAAACGCCGTTCGCTCCGCCGGGGCTGCCGAAGAACGCATTGCGTAATCAAAACTGGGGCGGATCGCTGGGCGGGCCCTTGTGGCGCGACCACACCTTCTACTTCCTTAGCTACGAGGAGCAGAAATATATCATCGGCAATCAGGCGCGCTCCACCGAGCCTTCGCTGGCCTACCAGGCGAACGCGCTGGCCCTGCTGAAAAATGCGAACAACGCCTTTGGCACGTACGCGCCGGTGCCGGAGAGCCAGGTTTCGGCCAACCTCCTCGCTACCTATTGGCCCTCCGACGTGCTGCAAGGGCCGGCCAGCGAGGATAATTACTTCAATCCCAATCCGTCGATCGGAATCAGCCACAACATCCTGGCCAAGTTCGACCACAACATCAACGAGAACCAGCACCTTTCGGCGCGCTGGTTCTTTGGTCAGGGATCGCAAACCGCGCCAAATGGAACCCACATCAGCGAGTACTATATCGCCCTGCCATCGCATATCCAGAACTACGATGTGATCTACAACGTTGCCTTGCGGCCCAATCTCACCAACCAGGTGCTGTTGGGCGTGAACTATTTTGTGCAGGTATTTTCCGACGCCGTGCACGATATCAATCCTTCCACCGTGGGGCTTAATACCGGCATCACCGATCCCAATCTTTTTGGTCCGCCTGAGCTTGCGATCACGGGCTTCGATCCCATCGGACAAACTCCGGTCTCCGGACGCAACGACATCACGGGACATCTGACCGATTCGCTTTCCTGGGTTGTCGGAAAACACCAGCTCAGGCTGGGTGGGGAATATCGCCGCGCGTATATTGACATCTTCTACAATTTTGGGGCGCGCGGTTTTTTCAGTTTCAACGGCGGGCAGGGACCCTGGAGCGGGGTGACAAGCGTGGACTCGAATACGCTGGCTCTTGCCGATTTTCTCGCCGGCTACGACTTTCAGGATTCCATTACGCGCGGCGACCAGGAACGCTTCCTCTATTCCCATGTCGGCAGCGGCTATGCGCAGGACTCCTTCCAGGTGAGCTCGAAATTCAACTTCAATTACGGCGTGCGCTACGACTATCAACAGCCGATTTACGCCAACACCAAGAATCTCTCCACGTTTATTCCCAGCCAGGGTGGTTTAGTGGTTGCGGGATAAGGAGTGCCTTACATTTACCCGTCGGATAAAACCAGCTTTTCGCCGCGGCTTGGTTTTGCCTGGCAGCTTCAACCCACGCTCGTGCTGCGCGGCTCTTACGGCATCTATTTCGATCAGCCGGCGGCGCAGTCGTTCATCAATGACGCATCCATGCCGAACAACGGCGCAGTCGGCGTCATCGACAATCCGGTGGGCGCCAACCCGGTTTTTACGATCACAAACAACGGGACGCCGGGTGTCGCGGGTTGGAAGCTGAATCAGCCGGTCTTTCCTGCCTCGGAACAATCCGCTAGCGGCAGCAACGTGCTGGCCATCTATTCGGCGAATCAGCACTTTCGCAATCCGTATACGGAAATGTTTGGCGTGAATCTGGAACAGAGCCTGGGCAAGAACTGGATTTTGACCACCGCGTATGTCGGCTCGGAGAGCCGCAGGAACACCGTCATTCGCGATATCAATCAGGCTGCGCTCGGCAGCGGAAACAACACCTCGACGGTCGTCGGCCCGAACGGGGCAACGTTCGGCTTTCAACAGTCCACGCGCCCTTTCTTCCAGCAGTTCCCCAACTACGGAATCATCAACCAGGTCGATTCCGGTTCCTCGGCCAATTTCAACGCACTGCAGTTGACGCTGCGCGGCCGCGGCTGGCATGGGCTGAACGCGCAGTTCGCCTATGCCTGGAGCCATAACCTGGACAACACCACCGCCGTGTGCTGCACCAACCCGGAGGATTCGTTCCAGCTGAATCGCGACTACGGCAACTCCAACTACGATATCCGGCAGCACTTCGCCTCCTACCTTACCTATAACATTCCAGGAGGCAGGGGTCCGAGATGGCTTTCGCGCGGATGGGAGCTCGCCAATTTGCTGCACTTCAACACCGGCGAACCATTTCCGATCCTCGTGGGACAGGACTCGAGCGGCACCGGCGAAAATCAGGATCGGCCGAACATCAGTGGAGATGCGACCGCGGGAATCTCCAGGAACCTGGTGAATCACTCCTTCGTGCAATGGATCAATCCGGCGGTGTTTTCAACGCCGACCTATGGGACGTATGGGAACTTGCGCCGCAACCAGATTGCGGGACCAGGTTTCGCCGATGTTGATTTAGCCGTGTTGAAGAATACGCCGATTTGGGGCGATCGTGTTCGCTCGCAATTCCGCGTGGAGATGTTCAATCTCTTCAACCGCATCAATCTGGCTCCGCCATTTGGCACGTTGGGCGCTGGTTTTGGCCAAAGCTCGGATACGATCGGCGACTTCAACGGCGCTCCGGGCATCGGTCCTGGAGAACCCTTCAACGTGCAGCTTGCGCTGAAGATACTATTCTGAGCAAACTTGATCGACGCAGCCGCGCTGGACGATCTTAGATCGTTCGTCGTGCCGGCTTGTGATGTCGCGTTATCACGAATCATCGAGCCTGGTTTTGCGAGAGATTATCAATTGATTAGCAGTGATGATCAGGAGTGAACGTGGAGTCACGACCCGCGCCGGAATACTCGGCAACCGTGCTGGCGATCAACTTTCGCGACGCGCAGAGATATTTTCGTGAACCGCTGCTCCAGCTCCACTACGCGCACACCCTGATGTTGGCGCGGCAGCAAATCCTGACGCGCGAGGAGGCGAGCGTCTGCCTGAGGGCGCTGGATCGCCTCGATCGCAAGCAGCTCGCGGACGCCCCCTACGACGCCCGCTTCGAGGATTTCTTCTTCTTTGTCGAGCACAGACTCGAACAGCTGGGCGATCCCGCCGTCATCGGCAAAATTCACACCGCGCGCAGCCGCAACGATATCGCCATTGCCCTGTATCGAATGTGCTTCCGACAGGAAATCCTGCAGTTGTCAGCCGAGATATGCACGCTTCGTTCCGTATTGCTGGGCCTGGCTTCGGACAATGTCGATTGCGTAATGCCCGCTTACACCCACACCCAACCGGCGCAGCCTACGACGCTTGCTCACTATCTGCTGGCTGTGGCGGAGTTTTTGGCGCGTGATGCGGAGCGGGCAAGAGCCGCCTTCGCCGTGGTCAATCGCAGCCCACTGGGCGCCTGTGCCATCACCACGACGGGATTTCCCATTGACCGCGATTACACCGCGGAGCTGCTGGGGTTTGAGGGCTTGCAGCGAAATTCCTATGGATGCATTGCGGCCGTCGATTACTTGACGCAAACGGCTTCCGTTGTCGCGGTGTGCATGCTCAGCCTAGGCCGGTTCGTTCAGGACATGCTGTTGTGGTGCACCCGCGAGTTCGGCTTTCTGTGCGTGCAGGAAGGATATGTCCAGATCAGCAGCATCATGCCGCAGAAACGCAATCCCGTCTCCTTAGAACACAGTCGCATCCTGGCCAGCAAGGCGTTCAGTCAGGCGCAGGCTGTGCTCAACTCGGTGCACAATACCCCATTTGCCGACATGGTGGACGCCGAAGACGATTTGCAGCCGCTGCTGTTCGGCATGCTCGACGACGCGCACCGGACGCTCAGGTTGCTGGCGGCGGTGATGCAACATGTCAATATCGATAAGTTGAAGCTGCGCAACCGTGCCAACCACGACTTTCTCACCGTGACTGAGCTGGCCGATACCCTGGTGCGGCGGGAGCAGATCAGCTTCCGGGAAGCGCATCAGCTGGTTTCGGCGATGGTGAAGAAATCCGGAAAAGACGACGCGCCCGAGCACATGATTGCTTTGTTGCACGAGATCGCTCGGGCGATTCTCGGCAGAGAGCTACGAACGCCCGAGGAGGAACTGCGCCAATCTCTGGATGCGGAGCACTTCGTCGCGGTTCGCAATATTGATGGCGGCCCTGCCCCGGGAGCGGTCCGGAAAGAGATTGCCGCGATGGAGCGGCAACTGGCCGACGACCGCCAGTGGCTCGCGGAAAAGCAATCGCGATTGGACAGCTATCCCGAACGCTTGCAGCAATTGAAAAGCGAATGGATGTAATGCTCGGGCGATGACGAGAAGTTGATGGCCGCCTAGATCGCAACTAGCGTATGCTTGACGCCCTCCTCGATCCGTGCATGTAGACGTTCACAGCAGTATCGGCCTTGCTGTGACCGAGCACGCCTTGCGCCTGCCCGGGTCCGCTATTTGCCTTGGTAGGGAACGGCATTACCGTGATGGCGGCGATCGGCAGTGCGCTAGCCGGCACCTGGCTCTACGGAGTCCTGCGGCCGAGACTGCCGCACTAATGCCGTGGCAACGGCCGCAGAAGTGGCGGCTCGTACGCACCCATGAATTGCCGAGATGTTTTTCAATCTCAGCCGCTCGATCCCAGTCTCGCCTGCACGTCCGAGAGGCGGACATCTTTCCAAACGCGATCGAGATTCTCTAGCGTGGTGAACGTA
>JASHPL010000075.1 GCA_030038125.1 Candidatus Sulfotelmatobacter sp. | reverse complement strand
GACGACAACACCGTCCAGATCCGGTTGGCGCAGGGATCCATGATTGTCCGCGTGCGTCACGTCGATGACGACGATACCTACGAACTCGACACTCCTAATCTTGCCTTTAACTTGCTCCAACCCGGCGAATACCGGGTGGATGTGAGTGAAGACGGCAGCCAGACGATCACGACAGTCTGGCATGGACGCGGGCGTGTTACCGGAGGAGGGTTTACTTACAACGTCATCGCCGGACAGTCGGCGACATTTACGGGCAGCGACCATCTTGATTATGACTTGGAGCAAGTTCCCGCCCAGGATGATTTCGACGCGTGGGCCTATGATCGCGATGCTCGCGAAGATCAGGCCGACTCGGCCAACTACGTTTCGCGCGAGATGACCGGGTACGAAGATCTCGACCAGTATGGCAGTTGGACCTACGTAGCTGACTATGGCCCCGTCTGGCAGCCGATCGGAGTTGCAGCGGGATGGGCTCCTTATCGCTTTGGGCACTGGGTTTGGGTGGGACCATGGGGATGGACGTGGGTCGAGAACGAACCTTGGGGATTCGCGCCCTTTCACTACGGCCGTTGGGCGTTTGTCAACAACGGATGGTTCTGGGTGCCTGGGCCCGTGGTCGTGCGTCCGGTGTGGGCTCCGGCGCTGGTCGCCTTTGTGGGCGGCGGGCCGGGTTTCCACTTCGCCGCCGGGGTTGGCGTGGGATGGTTCCCGCTCGCTCCCGGAGAGGTCTACGTTCCCGGCTATCACGTGAGCCGCGCGTACGTGAACAACATTAATGTCACCAACACGTCGGTCAGTGTTACGCGTGTCACCAACGTGTACAACACTGTCATCGTTAATAAAACTACGACCATCAACAACATCACCTATGTGAATCAGCACGTCACAAATGGAGTGACGGTAGTCTCGCACGATGCCTTTGTGAATGCACGGCCCGTGGCCCAGAACATGATGAAAGTGGATGCGCGGGAAGTCTTGTCAGCTCCGGTGAGCCGCGCAGTATCGGCAGAGCCGGTGAGGGCCAGCGTAGTCGGTACCGGACGCCCAGCCTCGGCGACCCCGCCAGCGGCGGTTATGAATCGTCCGGTGGTTGCGGTCAGAACGCCGCCAGCACCGCCGCATTCCATTGAGCAGCGCCAGGCGGAGGCGGGCGGGCATCTGAACCAGCAAGCGCTGGTGCGGCCTGCAGGTCCAGCGCAGCCGGCGAATCAGCAAGGTTCCCAATCGCTCGGCCAGTCTCAGGTGAAAGTGCAGCCGAATGCGCCGCCTCGGACGTACGAGGCGCAGGGCAATCCGCATCCGCAAGAGCCGAACGTACAACCGGACAACCGCAACGGGAACGGTTTCCAGCAGCAGAATGGAAACCGCCCCACTTCGCAATCGAAGCCAGTGCAGCAGCAGGCCCACCCGCTGGTACGGCCTGCGCCTCCGGTCCAGGAGCATAACGAGCAAGTGGAGCGGCAACAGGAGCAAAAGTTCAATCAGTGGCAGCAACAGCGGTCGGCCTCCGCGCCGAAACAGGAACAATCGCGGCCAGAGCCAGCGAAGCAGGAACCGGCTCCCAAAAAGCATCAGTAAAACTCTGATCAAGGTTCGAAAGGAACGGCCTTCAAGGCCGTCCGTCAAAATCGCCCCTCCGAAAAGCGGCTTCAGCCGCCAGAGGGCTTAGTCAGAACCCTGTTGATGCGTATGGGCTGACTTGGTTTGCGGCAATGTGATAGGTTCGCAGCAGATGCGCCTGCGGATCGGCTAATATGGAACTGAACGCCGGGAGCGGGCGACTTCTCCCGGCGTATTCTTTTTTGCGCGGAGCATCGGCGCTGGTTTTTCAGGCCCGAGTTTGAATTTCTACTAAAACGCGATGAGCACAGCCAAGCGTCTCACGATCAATTGGATGGATGTGCTGTGGCTGATGCTGCTGGCGGTGTTGGCCCTGCTGCCTCCGCGTACCGAGATTCACAAGCAGATGATCCTGCTTGCCTTCGGCCTGATCCAGTTGAGTGAGGGCTGGCTGATGGAGCGCCTTCCGCGCCGCGGTTCTTCCTACGTTGTGCTGCTTAAAATCGCCCTCGCGACACTACTGATCGACCATACCGTTGTCGGGCCCTACGCCGAGCCCAGCATTAACAGCAGTTACTATCCCATCTACTTTATTCCCGTCGTAACTGCGGCAGAGTACTTTGGTCCTTGGGCCACGCTGTTTTGGACGGGCCTGGCATCGGCATGCTATTGCTCCTATCTTTACCCCGCCATGCAGGAGTACGAGATCACTGCCCAGGACTTCGAGCTGCTGGCTATCCGCATTCTCTTTTTCTTTCTGGCTGCCATGGTGGTAAACCGCTACGTCGTCGAGAGCCGGAAACAGACGCAGCGCTATCAGGAAACCGCCGAAACACTGGCCGAAACCAATCGCCGCCTGGAACAAGCCCAAGCCGAGGCTCGGCGGTCCGAGCGGCTTGCGGCCCTGGGACAGCTTTCCGCTGGTCTGGCGCACGAGATTCGCAATCCCCTGGGCGTGATCAAAGGCTCGGCGGAAATGCTCAGTCAGAAATTGGGCGAGTCCAATCCGCTGGCAACCGAGTTGGCGGGCTACATTTCGACTGAGACCAATCGTTTGAGCGCGCTGGTTACGCGATTCCTCGATTTCGCCCGTCCGCTTCACACCGAACTCGCGCCTCACGACATCACTCTGGTTCTCGATCGCGCATTACACGATGTTGGGGCTCTCTGGAAAGGCGAAGCGGTGCGGATTCAAAAAGAATACGGGCGAGACCTGCCTCTCGTCGCTTTGGATGAAAGTTTGAGTGAGCAGGCCTTCGTCAACATTGTGCAGAATGCCTTCGACGCCATGAGCGCAAACGGCGGCGTATTGCGCGTAAAAGTGACAGCTTCGAGCACCAATCGACGCGAAGGTGTGGAAGTGCGGATTGAAGATACCGGTCCCGGCGTTCCACCGGAACTCCGGGAGCAGATATTCAATCCATTCGTTACGACCAAAAAAACCGGCGTGGGACTGGGGCTTTCCATTGTCTCGAAGATTATGGATGGGCATCATGGGTTCGTACGCGTGGAAGATGCAGGGGAGCGGCAGGGAACTGGCGCGCGATTTGTGATGTTCTTCCCCGCGGCACAGGAAAACGTAGGGGACGCACAATCTGCTCACATGGCGATCTCCTGAGGAGACCTTTCAATTTGGAAAACTTTGAAAGGCGCGGCTTGGGCCGCCGCAGATTGAATTATGGCAGCGATTCTAATCGTTGAGGATGAGTCGAAAATGCGGCGCCTGCTCGAGTTGAACCTCGGCGAGGACGGTTTCTCGACGCTCTCTGCCGGAGACGCAGAGACCGGGCTGAAGCTGCTGCGAGAAAACTCCGTCGACCTCGTTTTGACCGATCTCAAGCTGCCGGGCATGGATGGGCTCGAGTTTCTGCAGTCGGTGAAGCGTCAAAACGCTGCCATGCCGGTCGTAGTGATGACGGCATTCGGCTCGGTCGAGACTGCGGTGGAAGCGATGAAAGCAGGCGCCAGCGACTACGTGCTGAAACCGTTTTCGCTGACCGAAATGCGGATGGTGATCCACAAGGAACTGGATGTCCGCAATTTGCGGGAAGAGAACCGATCGCTGCGGGAGGCGCTGGGCCAGAAGTATTCGCATCCCAATATCGTGGCTCGCAGCCCAAAGATGCAGGAAGCGCTGGCCACGGTCGAACGCATCGCGCCGACGAACTCTACCGTGCTGCTCGGCGGTGAAAGCGGTGTGGGCAAAGATTTGATTGCACGCGCCATTCACGAGAAGTCGAAGCGCGCGCGGGGGCCTTTTCTGAAAATCAACAGCACTGCCATTCCGGAGAACCTGCTGGAGAGCGAATTGTTCGGCTTCGAAAAAGGAGCATTTACCGGCGCGGCCGCCAGCAAACCAGGAAAATTTGAATTGGCTGATAAAGGAACGTTGTTTCTCGATGAGATCGGCGACGTGCCTCCGGCTATTCAGGTGAAACTGCTGCGCGTATTGCAAGAGCGCGAATTTGAGCGCCTTGGCGGCACAAAGACAATCAAAGTTGACGTGCGCCTCATCGCGGCGACCAACCGCGATCTGCGGGCTGCACTCGAGGAAGGTACGTTTCGCGAAGATCTTTACTATCGGCTCAATGTTGTGCCCATTGATATCGCCCCGCTCCGCGATCGCAGAGAAGACATCCCGGATCTCGTAAATTTATTCATTTCGCGCTTTGCGGGCGATTCCGGCAAAGCGGTCGAAAGCATCTCGCCGCAGGCCATGCAGATTCTCGTGAATTATCACTGGCCCGGAAACGTTCGCGAGTTGCAGAACATCGTGGAGCGGGCGTGCGCGCTAGCCAAAGGAAGCGTGCTCGAACCGGACGATATTCATATTGATGCGCGGCCTTCGAAAGCATCGAGCGATGGCGGAGGATTTCTTCCCGATGGCATGACGCTGGAGCAATGGGAAGACGAGATGGTGCAGGAAGCGCTTCGCCGCGCCAACGGAAATAAAAGCCGGGCGGCGCGCCTGCTCGGCTTATCGCGCAACGCCCTGCGCTATCGGCTCTCGAAAATCGGGATCGCCGATGAGGAGAAGGAAGCATAGCAGCGCTCTCCTTGTGGCGTCCAAGCCAGCATAGTAAAATGTGTTCGTGGCGAATACACGCAGCGCTGCCCTTAGCGTCCGGCTTAAACCGGATGTCAAAAAACGGCTTGCCAAATTGGCCAAAGCATCGGGACGCAGCTCGAATTTTATCGTTTCCGACGCGGTCGAAACCTATGTTGCCGATCAGGAGCGGATGCTCGCCGAAATCCGTGAGGGTGAGCTCCAGATTAGATCCGGCCATTATGTCAGGCACGAGGACATGAAGGCTTGGTTGCTTTCCTGGGGCACTGACAAGGAACTTCCTCTGCCGAAATGCGCCTGTGGCCGGGCCCACGATGACAAGGAATTGTGACAATAGAGATCGTCTGGTCTGGGGGGGCGCTCCGGAGACTCCAACAGATCCACGATTACGTGGCGAAAGACAAGCCCGAAGCGGCCAAGCGGCTCGGAGCCAGAATCACTGCAGTAACTGAGCTGTTGAGGAACCATCCGCACCTCGGGCGGGTGGGAGTCGAACCGGGTGTTCGCGAACTGGTCATTGGCGGGACTCTGTACGTCGTTCTATATCGGGTTCGAGGAAAACGAATCACGGTTAGTACTGTGTGGCACGGAGCGCAACCGAGAATAGGCGAAGCAGGACTCTGAAACGAGCTGGTTTTCTTCCGCTGCAATTGAGCCCTACTCCTGCGGCGGTTCCTGCAGCACAGAGGCGGTACTGATTCCAGCGGCCAGTTCCGGAATGATGCCAATCCGAACATAGATGGGGCGAATGAGCCGGCGCAGAATCGGCAACTGCGACGCAAACAACGCCGCGCCACAAATGCAAAGCGATCCGCCGATCATAAGCGTATACGGCGCCCCAATCCGGCTTGCAGCGGTTCCGGCGATGAGACTGCCGAACGGCGCCACCCCTTGAAACGACATCGCATAGAAACTCATCACCCGGCCTCGTTTCTCGTCTTCCACTATGGTCTGAAGAATCGTGTTGCTTGAAGCCATCTGCTGCATGAAACAATACCCGGTCCCAACCAGCAGGAGCATGGAGAGCCAGAACCAGTGCGATGCAGAAAAAGCGACTAACCCGGCGCCAAATCCGGCCGCTGTCATTGGGATCATCCGGCCCAGGCCGAGCACGCTGCGCCGCGCTGCGAGCGTGACCGCGCCGATCAGCGCCCCAACCCCAACAGCCGCCATTAGAAATCCGAGCGTGTGCGCCCCGCCATGCAGGATTCTTCCCGCAAAGATTGGCATCAACGTCGTGTAAGGCATTCCAACCAGACTGATGAGGGCGAGCAGCAGCAGAATCGACCAGATTGGACGAAAGCCGCGAACGTAATCCCAGCCTTCGTGCAACTCCGCAAGGACGCTCTGAGGTGCGCGCTCGCTCCGACGAACTGCGACCGCCATCGCCAGCAGCGAGGCGATCACAGCCATGTAGCTGATCCCATCAATCAGGAAGCAATAGCCTTCTCCGACGGCGGCAATGATCAATCCTGCGACCGACGGCCCAATCAGTCTCGCGGCATTCACCAGAGACGAATTCAGCGCGATCGCATTGCCCAGATCCTCATGGTTTTCGACCATCTCGATCACGAACGCCTGCCGCGCGGGCATGTCGAAGGCATTGATTGCGCCTTGAAAGAGATTCAACCAAATGATCTCCTGCACGGTGATGATGTGCGGCAGGGCCAGTGCAGCCAGGGCGAAGGACTCAATCATAGAGAGCGTTTGTGTCACCACGAGAACCCGATGCCGATTCAGGCGATCGACCCAGACTCCGGCAAAAGGGCCAAGCAAAAGAATCGGGATCTGGCTGGCAAAACTGACCAACCCGAGCAGAAACGCCGAACCGGTCAAGCGATAGACGAGCCACGCGGTGGCCACACGGGTCATCCACGTGCCGATGAGCGAAATTCCTTGCCCCCCGAAAAACAGCCGGTAGTTGCGATGCCGCAGGGCGCGCAGCACAATCCCCCAATTCATCCTGTCGCGTGGAGCTTCGGGCGCTTGGTTATTCGGGCTGCTCATCAGCTTGCGGAGTGGAAACTACGATGATAAACACAGCTCACCTTCCTTGGAATTTCCTACAGCTCTGCCAACTCGGAGACTGGCCGAAAACCACCACCGTTGGCTGAACTCGGCCAATCTCGAATAAATTCTCAGATCGCCGCCGATTCGCCGATATTTTCGCGCTGAAAACAAAGCCTTTATAGGGCCGATCCTGCCTGTCCATTGGCATGACAGTTGCCCCAACCTCGGCATGAGTTTCCGTCCGACTTGCCGTTCAATCCGGTCTGGAGGGTGGGTCATGAAATCGAACCCTTCATACATTTTTGCCGTTCTCATTGTGGCATTGGCCACCATGTTCTCCGTCAGCGCGTTCGCGCAGACCACCGACGAGGATTCGGGTCCATCTGACCAGCCGAGCGCACCCATGGAAGTTGGACAGCCGCGTCCTGACGTGCAGAGCAGCAACATCGATTCCAACGGCCAGGTTACCGACCCACAGGCCGCGGAGAACCCGCCTGGTCAGCAAGGCGATGCGCAAAACGAAGCTCCGCCAGCTGAGGCCCAGCCTGGGGGACCTACCGGCGAGGGGCCGGCGAAGACCGATATGGGCGTCGGGCGCATCAGCCTGATTCATGGCGATGTTTCCACTCGCCGTGGCGACTCTGGCGATTGGTCTGCGGCTACCCTGAACCAGCCGGTTGTCACCGGCGACAAAGTTTCCACGGGCGACGGCGCGCGTGCCGAAGTGCAGCTTGATTTCGCGAACATTCTTCGTCTTGGTCCGAACTCAAGCGCGAATATCGCTAACTTCACCAAGAAAAGCATTCAGATTCAGTTGAGCCAAGGCATCGCCGATTACGTGGTGTGGAAAGACAGCGAAACCGAACCCGAGATCGATACGCCCAATATCGCGCTGCATCCTGCGCACCACGATGGCGTGTTCCGTATCGAAGTTCGACCTGATGGCGACACAGTTGTGATTGTGCGCAAGGGCGAAGCCCAGATTTCCACTCCCCAGGGCAGCACCGACATACACGCCGGAGATATGGCAACGATCCGCGGCGACGTCAATCAAGCGCAATACAAGATCTCTGCCGCCCCCGATCAGGACGATTGGGATCGTTGGAACGCAGACCGCAATCACTTGATCGAGAGCGCGCAATCCTGGCGGCATACGAACCGCTACTACACCGGAGCCCAGGATCTCGACACCTACGGCCGTTGGCAGAACGTTCCCGATTATGGCGATGTGTGGGTTCCGAACGAACCCCAGGGTTGGGCTCCGTACCGTGACGGCAATTGGGTTTGGGAGCCTTACTACGGCTGGACTTGGGTCGGCTACGAGCCGTGGGGTTGGGCTCCATATCACTACGGCCGCTGGTTCTGGTATGGCAGTGCGTGGGCGTGGTGGCCAGGGCCGGCGTGGGGATGGTATCGGCCATTCTGGGCTCCCGCGTACGTTTCGTTCTGGGGATGGGGCGGCGGTTGGGGCTTCGGCTTTGGATTTGGCTTTGGCGGTTGGGGCGGCTTCGGCTGGCTTCCGATCGGCCCCGGTGACTGGTTCCATCCGTGGTGGGGCGGATATCGCGGGCGTTTCGGCGCGTTCAATGCGTGGGACATCGGAAATCGCGGTCGCTTCGGCGGATTTGCTCCGCTGCACGCGGGAATGCGCTTCTCCAACATTGCCAACATTCACAATGAACACGTGATGGGCGCGATGTCGACGGTGGGCGCAGGGCGCTTCGGCGCGGGACGTGTGAGCGCGGTCGCGGCCACCCGTTCGCAGATCAATGGCGCTCGGCAAATGGCGGGCAATCTCCCCGTGGTTCCATCGCGCGCAAGCCTGTCGGCCAGCGGTCGCGCTGCATCTTCGTCGACGATTCGCAATGGCGGTTCGGATCGCTTCTTCGGATCGCATAACAACACCGCGCGGCCGGCCTCGTTCCAGCAGGAGCAGTCGCATATGCAGCAGGCGATGGCGCAGAACCATGTGAATGGATTCACGGCGGGGAGCCATGCCAGCAACACCGGATCTGCGGCGTCGCGTGGCGGATTCGCCGGCTCTATCAGCAAACCCAGCGCGGGAACTGCGGCGCGAGGAGGCGAATTCAACAACTCCGGCAATCGTGGCGCGGCCGGTTCGAGTACGCAGAACGGAAATCGCAGTTTTACTCCGCCGAGCAACAACTCGCGATCCTTGGGATCGAATTCGGAGCGAGGCAACTCGACAGCAAACCGTGACGGGTTCCGTTCGTTCACACCTCCCTCGAACAGTTCGGCCTATCGTGGCGGATCGGGCGCATCGACGGAGCGGGGAAGCGGCAGCTACTGGAATCGCACCGCTCCCAGTTCTTCAGCTTCGCGAGGAAGCAGCGCGGGCAGCTATGGCGGTGGGGCGTACGGGCGCGGCTCTTATGGCGCAGGCTCATCGCGGCCGCAACTCGACATGCGGCAACCGATCGTACGCAGCCCGGCCTATGGCGGCGGCTACGGTGGCTATTCGCGGCCTGGCAATCGCGGCTACGGAGGCTATTCCGGAGGCCGCAGTGCTGCTCCGAGCTACAACGCTCCGCGCGGTGGAGGTGGTGGTGGGCATGGGAGCGCGCCCAGCGGTGGCGGCCATTCCTATGGAGGTGGTGGTGGCCATGGCGGCGGAGGCGGGCACGCCGGAGGTGGTGGTGGTCACGGAGGCGGTGGCCATCGATAGAGTGTGTCGAGGCAAGTGCTGTAAACGAAGTGAAAAAACCAAAGTGAAACACAGAGGCGAGAAGGGCGTGCTAAACGGCACGCCCTTTCTCTTTGCGTTACTTCCTGCCAAGCGACGCACTTAGTCGGAAACAGTGATATCGCCGGTGAGGATGGTTACCAGACTCTGCATTGAGTCGCGTGCACCATGGCCTGGCCTTTGTGGCATCCAAACGCAAGGTCGAACTCGGGCATGTTGCCGAGGACGTTGTCGACGCGATATCTGTCGAGCGGATGCGGGTTCGAAAGGATGAGCGTCCGCATCATCTCCGGCCGGATATTGCTGCACCATATATTTGCATAAGCAAGGAAGAAGCGCTGCCAGTTGGTGAAGCCTTCCGCGTCTTTGCTATCCATCGTCTGACCCTTTCCCTTTAAATCTTTTTCCAGAGCCAACAGAGCGAGATGGATTCCGCCGTTATCGGCTGTGTTTTCACCCTGAGTCAAACGTCCGTCCTGCTTCACACCGGCTTCGGGGACGAACTCGGTGTACTCATCCGCAATGCAGTCGCCGCGCTTGTCGTAGGCCTTGGCATCGTCAGCGGTCCACCAGTCCCGCAAGTTGCCTTGGCCATCGAACTTGCGGCCCTGGTCGTCGTAGCCGTGAATCGTCTCGTGGCCGATCACAACGCCGACCGCCGCGTAGTTCACGACGTCATCTTGCGTAGGATCGAAAAACGGGGGCTGCAGGATGCCAGCGGGAAAATTAATGGTATTGGTTTGCGGATCTTCGTAGGCGTTTACCGTCGGAGGCGTCATCTGCCACTCGGTGCGATCCACCGGCTTGCCGATTTTTTCCAACTGGCGGTGCATTTCGAAGGCAGCTGAACGGTGAACATTCAGCAGATTATTGTCACGCACGATCTCGAGGGCCGAATAGTCGCGCCAGTGATCGGGGTAGCCGATCTTGTCCAGTTGAACCGCGAGTTTCATGTGCGCTTGCTTCTTCGTCTCCGGGCTCATCCAGTCGGCCGCGTCGATGTCTTCTCCCAGCGCGGCCTTGATGTTGGCCACCATCTCCTTCATTCGTTCCTTGCTTTCGGGCGTAAAGGCACGAGCTGCATAGGCTTGCCCCAGCGCCTGACCGATGTCGCGATCTTCAGCTTCGATACAGCGCCGCCAAAGCGGCTCGATTTCCTTGGCTCCGAAAAGATTCCTGCCGTAAAAATCGAAGTTGGCCTGAGCAAACTCTTCTCCCATTGCCGCTGCATTTCCATTTAGGAGTGCCGCTTTCAAATAAGCTTTCCAGTGCTCAATTGGTTCGCTCTGGATCAGCTGTTCCAGGCCGCGGAAAAAATCGGGCGAGGTCACGATCAGCTTCTGGGAAGCCGGTGCGTTCACCAGTTCCAGGTAGCGGCCCCAGTTGAAATCTGGCGTCAGCTTCTTTACCTCCTCCAGGTTCATCTCGTTGTCAAGATTGTGCGGATCGCGGCGCTTGACAATCTCCATCGCTGCTTTGGCCATTGAACTTTCCATCTGCAGAACAACCGTGGCATCAGCCTTCGCTTGTGCTTCCGATTCCCCTGCCAACTGGTAGAGTTGCGCTATGTAAGCCGTGTACTTATTGCGCAGATCAATGGACGTAGCGTCGCTGTCGAGGTAAAACTGGCGGCCCGGAAGACCCATTCCTCCCTGGTCGAATGCGGCGATAACCATGGCGGTGTTGTGAAAATCAGGTTGCGAACCGAAGCCGAACAGCGCAGCGTACGTTTCAGAGTCGGCGGGGTTCGATGCCCCGGAAATCGTCAGATGCAGGTCGGCTACAATCTCTGCAATCTCGCCCTTGCTGTTCATGCGGTCAATCTTTTGAATCTCCGGTCGTAAGGTGTCGAGCGAAGATGCATTCCGCTGTTTCATGTCCGTGCAGGCAGTCCAGTAGTCCCCTACCTTC
>JASHPL010000013.1 GCA_030038125.1 Candidatus Sulfotelmatobacter sp. | reverse complement strand
CTTGAAACTGGTCACCTGAAATACGCCGCACCCAGCATGCCGTCTTGTCGGTCTTTCCATCTGTCGGCGTCACGTAAGGGTTAAGAAAAGTCGCAAGTCGCGTTTCGCCTTCGGGGAACGTAGTGGCTTGACCAACTGGTACCCAAGAGAGATATCTACTTGAGCTTTCCGGTGTAACCGACCCCAATAGAAATCGCAGGAATGGCACCGCCAAAATGACCCCCGCCAGTGCGTTGAACAGAATCCCCAGCTTCACAAAAAATCCACGGCGAGAGATAGTGCTGTCGCTCACTGGGACAAGGGCAGGCTTGGCTGACATGTGCGACTCCTAATATTGAGCGTATCTTGAAGCGGAATAGGGTTGCCCTGGATTTTGCACGCGATGCGATTCCAGCCAGGCAACGACGTCTGTAATCTCCTGATCACTCATGGGCTTGCCCGGAAGATTTCCACGCCAGTCCGGCGCGCCTAGTTCCGGCCTGCCTGTGATCACGATCGTACGCAGACACTGATCACTGACGAGCGCGAGAAATGAATCGTTGATGATGGAACTGCCCTTCGGCCCTCCTTGTCCTTGGGAGCCGTGACAAGATGCACAATAGGTTCCGTAAACGAGTTGACCGCGAGAAGCGTTCCCGGAAGTCTTTGCGCTGTACGACGGCGGATTGGAGCCGTCGAGGATTCCGTTGCGCGCCCAATGGGAGAAGATCCCACGGGCAATCACATCAATTTGTTGATCCGTCAGCATCCCTCCGGCGCTCTGAGCAAATGCGGGCATTGAGGTTCCGCGTACGCCGCTGGAGGTTACGTTATGCAGTGTGCGTTCGTCAACGATCGCGAGGTAAACGGGATCGGCCAGCGCAATCGCGGCTCCTCCTTTTCCTTGAGCGCCATGGCAGGCCGCGCAGTTCTGACCGTAGAGAGTTGCAAAATCCAAAATCTGGCTTGGTGCGAGAACTTCAGAATCTGCTTTAGGTTGACCGTGCGAAGAGTTACATGCCGACAATAGAATCATGCTCACTAGCATCCCGCCAAGATGAACAAGTCGGTTCATTGCCGCTTATCTTCGCTTTCTCTGGGTGGAATGAGACCTGGAGCTTCGACGCCTGCCCGCATTGCGAACGGCACATTCTCGCGTGTTCGTATCCGCGACTGGCGCACAACGACAAAACCGGCAACAATGCCAAATGCAACCTGCGAGGCAATGAACCAGAACCAATCAATGTGGCTCGCAAGGAGTGGATTCAGCAGACCGAGGATCGTATACAAAAGGCCCGACCATAAAACCGGAACAACCATTCCGCCGAGCAGTATAGGACGACGTGGAAACATGGGAAGCATCGCACCATAGAGCAAGCCCACGAGCAACGAAACGACGCCGTGCAGCAGCAGAGCAATGCCGAAACTGCTGGCATGGAACGAATACAGGCGCCCCGGAAGCCTCAATGATTCCGAGTAAACCACTCCTGCCAGCAGATTGATGGGATACCAAATGCTGCCAGCCTTTAGTACTCCGTAAGTACAGGCCAATACCGCCATCGCGACACTTCCAGCCAAACCACCCTTTACTCCTGCCGAGATGGGATAGGTGTGAACCGGGAGCCATGCCCGCACCTGATCGGTCGCGACAGGAAACCGCTCCACCACCCGTCGCTCCGTGGTCAGGCGAATACTTTCGGGAATAACTGGTGCAAATTCCTCGCGCTCGCGTGGCAAGACCTCGCGAAACCAGCCAACCGTAGCGGCTACGGAGAGCACTGCGCCAAGCGCGCTCACCGCCATGCTCGTGACGATGCCGGCGAACAACAACATCACTCCGACTGCCAGCACAAAGGGCCACGCGGTGGACGCCGGCACTTCAATCGTTCCCGGATTCGCAGGTTTTTCCATGGTTTGGTTCTCTTGCGGGCAGTGCTGTTATTTGATTCGCCTCACCGGCCGACAATGTAAACCACTGTGAAAACGACAACCCACACGGCGTCCACAAAATGCCAGTACATGGAAAGCACTCCGACGCGACGCGACTGCTCCGAGTCAACGCCCCCAAGCATAGTAAAGATCGCTACCAAACAAAGCATGACCAATCCCACAGAAACGTGAAACGCATGCAAGCCGACCAGCGAATAATAGGTGGTTCCAAACAGGTTCGTCGAGATTGTCAACCCGTGGCCATAAATCAGCCGCTGCCACTCCCGGGCTGTGCCATATAAAAACGAGGCGCCTAAAGCTATCGTGAACAGCCAGAAGCCAAGGAATGGGCCGACTTTGTTGCGTTCGAGAAACCTGGTGGCGAAATGAATGGTCGCGCTGCTGGACAACAAAAAGATTGTGAACAGGATCGGCGGCGTCAGGACCTCACGAGGAGTCGGCCCGCTCACGCTCTTGCCCAAATAAAAAAGATACGCGACGACGAAAATTGTGAAGATGGCCGACTCGCCAATGATGAGGCTGGCCATCGCTACCTTACCGCGATATGGAAGATTCCATGTCTCAGGCCGCTGTGGGAACGGAATTGGGATTGCGGTCATTGCTGTCTTCCTTTATTCATACCGGCTATCGGGATCTTCCGGATGCTTCACGTCCCACAAAGGCCGGCGGCTCTCGACCACTGGAATGGTAGCGAAGTTGTAGGCCGGAGGAGGCGAACTGACGGACCACTCAAGTGTCCAGGCGTCCCATGGGTCATTACCCGCCACGTCGCCCTTGAAATAAGAGATTACGAGGTTCGCAACAAAGATCATGATGGCGATGCCTTGGATGAACGCTCCAACCGTGATTAGCAGGTTCAGCGTGTCCCACCCGCGACCTGGCTCGTAGGTGTAGATACGCCGCGGCATGCCCAGCAATCCGGGAATATGCATGAGATCAAATGTGAGATGGAAGCCAATCAAGAAGAGCCAGAAATGCCACTTGCCCAAGGTTTCGCTCAACATTCTACCGGTTATCTTTGGGTACCAGTAATAGAATGCGGCGAATAGGGCAAAAATGATGCCCCCCACGATGATGTAGTGAAAGTGTGCCACCACGAAATATGACAGGCTAAGCTGCCAGTCCACGGGCGCAGTGGCCTGCATGATGCCAGTGAGGCCACCGATCAAAAATTGAAACAGAAATCCTATACAAAACAGCATCGGCACTTTGAATTGAATTTTTCCTCCCCACATCGTGCCCAGCCAGTTAAAAATCTTGATCCCGGTAGGTACGCCTATCACCATCGATGTGATCGTAAAAAAGCTGTTTGCGTACGAGCTCATTCCAATGGTGAACAGGTGGTGCGCCCAGACACTCATGCTCACGAACCCGATCGCAATCGTCGCCGCCACCATGATTGGGTATCCGAAGATCGGTTTCCTGGAAAACACCGGAATGATCTCGGACATGAAAGCAAAAGCAGGAATAATAAGGATGTAGACTTCCGGATGCCCGAATATCCAAAAGAAATGCATCCACAGGGCTGCTGACCCACCCGCCTGAGCGTCGAAGAAATGACCGCCCAGATAACGATCGATGAGCAACATAATCTGTGCCGCGGATAGAGGCGTAAGGGCGATCAGAACCAGGCCCGACATCACGAGATTGAGCCACGCAAACAGAGGCATTCGATTGAGTGTCATTCCCGGGCACCGCAGACAGAGAATCGTGGCGATGATATTGATCGCCGTTCCGATGCTTCCAAATCCGGAAACCAGGAGTGCCAGCGTCCAGTAATCGGAACTGTGTCCTGGGGAGAACGCCCGCGCGGTTAAAGGGGCATAAGCCCACCATCCAACATCGGGCGCGTTGCCGGCACCATAGAGCCCATTTGCACCCACGAAGCTGAAATAGAGGAGGAATCCGCCCAGAGCGGTCAGCCAGAAACTGAAGGCGTTGAGCCGCGGAAAGGCCATGTCTCGCGCGCCGATCATCAATGGAACAAGATAGTTCGCGAAGCCAAACAGTACGGGCATGACCACGAAAAAAATCATGGTCGTTCCGTGCATGGTGAACATGCGATTGAACACTTGCGGCGAGACAAAATCGTTGTGCGAGTGGATGAGCTGGATGCGAATGATGAGGGCCTCGGCCCCAGCGACCAGGAGAAAAAAAAGAGCGTAGAGGATGTAGAGAATGCCCAGGCGCTTGTGATCCACCGTGGTCAGCCATCGATGGAGCACGTCCACCCATGCTCGATCGTCGATGTTAACGCCCGGCATCGTAATCGCATCGGATGACATAGCGAGTCTTTACCTTTTAGCGAAGTGTTTCCATGTAACTCACGATGGCGTCGAGGTCCTGGTTGCTCAGTTGCATGGCCGGCATCAACGAGCCTGGTTTGACGGCGTCCGGGCGCTGTATCCACAGGCGCAAGTCCTCTGGCGTATTCTGAGCGGCGCCAGACGCGATGGTAGCGCGGCTCATCAGGTGCGTAAGGTCCGGGCCAAAACGTCCATCGGCAGCGGTGCCAGTGATTGTGTGGCAATTGATGCATGCGGTGTGTTCGAACACTTCTCTACCAGCAGTTGCGCTTGCGTCCTGAACCGCCGGTTGCTGCTGATTACGGACCCAGCCAGCAAATTCGTCGGGACTATCAACATAAACGCGGAGAAGCATTTTCGCGTGCTGGGTGCCGCAGTACTGGGCGCACTGGCCCAGAAAAATGCCGGCATGAGGCGGGTCCATCCACATCTTATTAGGATGGTTCGGAATGAGGTCGGTCTTGCCTCCCAGTTCAGGTATCCAAAAACTGTGATCGGTGTCGGCAGAAAGCAACTGTATGAACGTCGGTGTTGGACGGGCCGGCTCATTAACAGGAATATGCAACTCGTTTGCTGTGACAATGCCGAGCTTCGGATATCGAAATTCCCACCAGTACTGATGACCGATGGCGATAACGTCCAACGCAGTTTTTGGTTCGGGTGCATCTTGAATCCCGTGGATCACCTGCGCCGTGGCCAGGTAAAGAACCACCACAATCAAAATTGGGATGATTGTCCAGGACAGTTCGATCTGCGTGCTCCCATACACCTGGGGCGGTTCATGGCTGCTATCAGCCGTGGCCTGCCCGAATTTGATTACTGCATAGGTCAGCAGCCCGGCGACAACGATGAAAATGAGTGCAGTAATGACGAGCACAAAGATGGATAAGTGGAAGATCGAATGGGCAGGTGTTGATGTCGGATTGAAAATGCTAGTTGGACTCAACGCTGTCATGGGTTCAGCCAGCCGAAACGTACAAGTGCTTTCGATGCATCGAGCATTCGAATTGCCACCCTAAATTTAATCCACGGCGCGCTCAAGGCTCACGCGGCTTGTAAAGGCTTGGCTGCGCAAGAGAAAGCGGTGGATCCTCAGGTGTCAGTTTACCGACACCAAGGCACAAATCTGGCATCCACGAGCATAAAAGAGAGGCCATTTTTCGCAGAGATCAGTTCGGCCGGTTGTGCGTGATGGGGAAGTGGAACCCGGATCTTGAAAAGTTGTATTCGAAATATGCGTACGGGTAGCTGTAATCGTGGCCTGTGGTCGTGGTCTTGAGAAATTGCCCGGCAAACATCCGCGCGTAGCCGAAACCAAGGCTCAATCCTTTGTCTAGTTGGTACTCCGCAACAAGATCAAATTCGTTGCCAATGTGTGGGTTTGCGCCAGGATGCGCCGGAACCGATATAGCGCCACTGCTCGCATAGAAATTGTCATGTGACGTAGCCAGCCAATAGCCTTCAAATGCCTGTTTGAGTTTCCATTTGCTGGTGGGCTCTTCTTCCACGCCGGTCCGGAACTGCACCAGGTTGCGGCGGCCGACCAAGTCGGCAAAGCCAAACTTATCGTGATTGGATGGATAAATTTGATCAAAAGTATTCCAATCACGTCCCGATGAATTTTTCGTTCCCGACGCATAGTTGCCTTCGAGAAAAGGACGAGGTTTCGTTGTGATCGTGTGAAAAGTCTTCCCGACGGCGGCAAAGCCCGCCCATGCACGGATAGGGGAGGCACCAAGAGAACCTGTCTGTCCATCAAACTCACCGTCATAATCGAAGGCTGCAGGGAGGTT
>JASHPL010000074.1 GCA_030038125.1 Candidatus Sulfotelmatobacter sp. | reverse complement strand
GAAGTTGTCGCTGTTGTCGACCACCAACGCGATGCGCGGGTGATTCTCTTCATACACCCGCCGCGAAAACTCCGGCGGAATGACTACCGCTCCCTGCAGTGTTCCATTACGCACGTCTTGCACGGCTTTTCTCTCGTTGTCATAATCGATCGGCCGGAAGGTGCGTATGTTGGCTCGGACGGAATCGAACGCTTCGCGAATTCTTACCGCTTGCGGCCCGCCATCCTCGTCCACGAGCGCGATCTTGGCATCATGAATCTTCCCGCCAAAAGCGTTTCCGAGAATAATCAACTGCACGAGCGGGAAGATCATTGACGCCAGCATCAGCGCCGGCGAACGGAAAAATTTCCGCATTTCGCGCTCGACAATGGCCATCATTCGATTCATGGATGGTCTTGAGTCCCGACTCCCGAGTCCTGAGCCACAGATTCGGAGCCACGAGCCTGCTCCCGTTTGTTCAGAGTGCTGATCAGCCCACTGAGTATGCGGCCTAATTCATCGAGTTGCTGCGCCAACTTGCTCGTTGTCGCGGGGGACAAATACTTTCGTCCTTCCGCAATCAGAATTTGCGTTTCAATCTCAGCAACCGACCCTCGCGCGTGGCGAAGGAATCTTACGAAATCGCGATTGGAATAGTGCGCCTTTCCTTCGGCGATATTGCTCGGTACCGAGACGGCAGCCCGACGCAATTGG
Source organism: Candidatus Sulfotelmatobacter sp. (assembly GCA_030038125.1). Classification (GTDB taxonomy): domain Bacteria; phylum Acidobacteriota; class Terriglobia; order Terriglobales; family Acidobacteriaceae; genus Sulfotelmatobacter. Next base: position 9,485 of record JASHPL010000074.1, on the reverse strand, counting down.
CTGACAAGACCGAACTGTTCGTGCGATGGAAACTGTTCAGTCGCATCATAGATCATGGCCACCAACTCCATTGCCTTCTGCCACGCGATCAAGTTTTTGTAACTGCTCGGACTCATAACCCTAGTTCACTAGTCCGGGTCCTAAGTTGCGCGCGGCCAATTCCAGTCCGGATTCTTCGGACTCAAGACTCACGACTCAGGACTAATCACGGTTGCAATCCCGGCCGCTGTGGCATTACGAAGCCGTACGCCTTCTGGAGCTCGTCCCGCAGTTGTCGGCCAGTGTAGTGGACGAAAACATCATCCAAAGTTGTGTTCTGTACCGAGAGCGACTTCACCGAAACTCCGCTCTGGACCGCCAGTTCCACCAGTTGTGTCGTGGTACGCGAACCGTTGCTGGTCAACACGCGATACATTCCGGCTCCCTCATGCTGTACGGACGTCACAGCTTCCAAGTCGTGCAGGCGTTGCTCCCAATCGTCCGGAGAATTCTCGAACTGCGCTTCAATTACGTTCGATCCTGGCACACTCGCCTTCAGCGCCATGGGCTCATCGAGCGCCACCAGTTTCCCGTGATCGACAATGGCGATTCGGTCGCAAAGACGATCGGCTTCATCCATGTAATGGGTCGTGATCAGGATGGTGAGCTTGCGATGTTCTTTGATATTGCCGAGCATCTCCCAAACCGCGACCCGCGAGACCGGATCTAGTCCGGTCGTCGGCTCATCCAGAAAGAAAATCCTGGGATGATGCACCAGCCCACGCGCGATCTCCAGCCGTCGCCGCATGCCACCGGAGAGCGTTTTCGTCTGTGCATCGCGCCATTTTGCGAGATCGACGAGTCCGAGCAATTCGGTGATTGATTTTTCCCGCTCCTTCGCGGGAACATCGTAAAGCTTGGCGTAGATATTCAGGTTCTCTTCGACCGTGAGGTCGAGATCGCTCGTGAGCGCTTGTGGAATCACACCAATCATCCTTCGCGCAGCGTTCGGCTCTTTCGCGACATCGTGGCCGGCGATACGGGCCTTGCCCGACGTGATCGGGATAAGCGTGGTCATCATGCGGATCAGTGTCGACTTGCCAGCGCCGTTCGGGCCGAGCAACCCGAAGATTTCGCCTTCTTTCACGCTGAAGGAAACATCGTCGACCGCAGTGAACTCCCCGTATTTCTTCACGATGTGCTCGACTTCGATAGCGGCGCGCGCGTTCGGGTCGTAGACCGGCTTGTCTGTGCCTCTGTTGCTTGCGCCCAGCGACTTCGTGGCCTCGTTTTTCGCGCCGCCATTCGATTTGGAATCATTCGTCATTGCCGCTCCGCCGCTGCTACGTGCGTTGTGCTGCCATTGACTTGATCAGGGGCAACCAGGACCTCCGCGGTCATTCCCGGAACATACGCGCCTTTGGGATTGTCTAACCGCACCTTCAGCACAATGGTTTTGATGTCGCGTTTCCGTCGGCTTACATCGCGCTGTGTAGCGAAATCACCTTCCACACCCTTGAAAAAGACTTTGCCGCACGTGACCGTTCCACCCGGCAACCGCACCCGCAGCATGTCGCCGTATCCGATGTGGTCGGCATAAGTTTCTGGAATTGCTGCTCGCACCCAGGTGTCGTTCAAATCGACGATGGTGACGATCGGCGCGCCAATGTTGACGACTTCTCCCTGCCGCGCCGCTCGTACTGAAACCGTCCCAGTCACCGGCGCATAAACGTTGGTGTAACCCAGCCGCACCTCGGCTTGATTCCTTTGCGCGATCGCATTCTTGAGGTCGGCTTCCGTGGCGGCCACCGTGCTTTTCGCCGCATTCGCTTGATAGGTGCGCGCGATCGCGGATTTCAAATCCGCTTCCCCCGCGTTCACCAGATCTTTTTGCGCCTGAACCGTCGCCTGCGCGGCTTGCAGGTTGGTTTCCGCCTGCACGCGTTCCTGATCGGAGGCCACACCCGCTTTGGCCAGTTCAATGGTGCGGCGGCTGTCGCTCTCGGTGCGATCGAGCGTGGCCTGGGCCTGCACGAGCTGAGCCTGCGCGGACGAGAGCTTGGCTCGCGCGTTGGCAACATCGCTGGAAGTCGATCCCGAAGTCGATCTCTCGGTGTGCTCCATCTCAGCCACTTTGTGCTGCAGGCTGGCGATGTTGGCGACGGCGGCCGCTTCCTGCGTCCGCAGTTCCGAAGGATCGAGAACGGCGATGAGATCGCCGGCCTTGACTGGCGTGCCTTCATCCACGAGCAATCTCTGAATTCGCCCCTCTACCTGCGCGCTCACAATCACCTGGTTGGAATCGACTGTGCCGATCAGCACCAGGTCGCTACTATGTGGAGTAGAAAAATAGTAGTAGGCCGAGGCGATTACAAAGATCACGCCTAGCAGCATGAAGAATTTGTTACGCGCGCTCATGAGCGTGCTCCTTGCGCCTCGTGGGCGCGGGGGCGAAATAATGCGGCGGAAATGAAGTCCTGTACTGCGGCGCGGCGCTCAGCCACCCGGTTCGGCGATAGAGGATTGAAGCCGACAAGCTTCTGCATGACCGGCGCGCTGCTGAAATAAAACACAATCATCGCGACCATAGAAGGCACAAAGTGCGCCGGATCGACGTCGCGAAATTCCCCCTGCGCAATGCCTTCGCGCAACAACTGGCTGAGGCGGGAGAAAATGGGCTGGATGTGGTTCTTGATGATCTTGTCGATGTGCTGCGATTGCCCTTCGCGAGCCCGCATCATCTCGCGTTGCATCAGCCTCGGATACAGGTGATGCGAGGCGATGAAATCGAAGTATGCGCTCACATAGGCGAGAATTTTTTCCCGCGGTGGCGCGGAACTGTCGAACACGCGAAAGACTGTCTCTTTGAGACCGGAGAAAGCTTCGTCGAGCACCGCGCCGTAGAGCGTCTCCTTGTCTTTGAAATAGTAATAAAGCAGGGCCTTGTTGACGCGAGCCTCGCGGGCGATCGCGTCCGTTCGGGCCCCGGCGACCCCGTGCTCGGCAAATTCGCACGCCGCGGCTTCCAGGATGGCCGCGCGGCTTTCTTCCGGCCGGCCGCGAGAACCCATGCGGCGCAATTCGCGCCGCTGTCGAAGCAGTTCACGTCCTTCGCGGCGCATTTGTTGCCGCCGCTCGCGGAATTCTTGCCGCAACCGGCGTAGCTCTTCACGGTGGCTGGGTGGCTTCATGTTAATTAACCAGTTAGTTAGATTATATCTGGAAAACCATTTCCCTGCACGCGAATTCTGCTGCCCCAGGGAAAGTGGCCCTAACTTAAATGACTTGGCCAAGTCTTCGGGATCATCTATCCTCATGGATTTTGACCGATCGAAGGCGTCCCATTCGCACGTCACGGCGCCTTCGTGGTTTAATGCTCTTCTTCGACTCCTATGAAAAATCTCGTTGTGATCTCTATTGTCCATGTTCTGATCGCATCCTGCACCCTGTGTTCTTTCGCGCAATCCACGAAAACACCAGATAGACAAGTCGCCGTCACCATCGACGATCTGCCCGCGGGCATGGCCGACCATCTGCCCGCTTCCGAAATCACGGCCATGACTGGCAAACTCCTGAGCACGCTGCGCGATCAGAAAATTCCCGTGGTCGGCTTCGTCAACGAGAAAAAACTCTACAAGCCGGGTGAAGTCGACGAACGGGTCAAGGCGCTGCGCATGTGGCTCGACTACGGCTTCGAGCTAGGCAATCACACCTTCAGCCACATGTCGCTGAATCAGGTTGGGCTCACGGCTTGGGAGGACGATGTGATTCAGGGCGAAAGTGTGATCAAGTTGTTGCTGGCCGAACACAAAATGAAGCTGCGCTATTTCCGCCATCCTTATCTCGACGTAGGCCGCGACCTCGAGACGCGCCGTGAAGCCGAAGCGTTCTTAACCCAGCGTGGGTATCGGGTAGCTCCCATTACGCTGGACGGATGGGATTGGATGTTTGCTGGGCTCTACGAAGACGCGAAAGCACGCAATGATACCGCCTTCGAGCAGCAGATCGTCAAAGAATATCTCTCCCACCATGACGCGGAGTTTGCCTACGCGGAGCAGCTGTCCGTAAAAGTCGTGGGCTACGAACCGAAGCAGATCCTTTTACTGCATGCCAGCGATCTCGAAGCCGATCATATCGGTGAGTTGCTCGATCTCCTGCGCAAACGCGGCTATCGCTTCATCACCCTCGAGGACGCGCTGGGTGATTCGGCTTACAGCTTGCCCAATACCTATGTAGGCGAGGAAGGAACTGGCTGGCTGGAACAGTGGGCAATTACGCAGGGCAAGATTCCGCAAGGAGAGCCACAGATCGCGCAGTGGGTGTTCGACCGCACGAAGCAACTTCATCTTTCAACCGGCCAGGTGTCGGCGATTCCTCAATGAGACGGGGACGCGGCGAACGCGGCGGTTATTTGCTTCCCCCTGCGATCGATGGCACGAGCAGCACTTCGTCGCCTTCCTGGAAAGCATAGGCCTGCCCACCCAGGAAGCGGATGTCTTCCTCGTTCACATACACATTCAGAAAGCGGCGAATCTGCCCTTGGTCGTCGCGCAGGTGTGGTTTCAGCGCCGGAAACTTCTGGTCGAGCACGGAGAACAGTTCTGTGAGATTCGCGGCCGTACAGCTAATCGATCCTATTCCATCGGTGTGACGGCGCAGCGCAGTTGGAATTTGTACCGTGATCGGCATAGCTACGCTCCCACCTGCTCGGCTTCTTCGGCTGCAGCAACAATTCCGGGCACTTCGGCTACGTCGAGGCTCTGCCGCAGATAGCTCTCGAACTCGGCCAGTTTCGGCGCGATCGGACGCTCCGTCCGATAAACGCCGGCAAGCACATCGGTCGTCTTCAGGCCGTTGCCGGTGACGCACAAAACTGTCGTTTCCTCCGGCAAAATTCGATCCTGCCGATATAGCTTGGCCGCGCATCCGACCGTAACCCCACCGGCGGTTTCCGTGAAAATGCCCTCCGTCTCCGCGAGCAGGCGGATCGAATCGATTACTTCCGGATCGCTCACATCTTCGCTCCATCCGCCGCTGCCCTTGATGGTCTTGATCGCATAATGCCCGTCGGCAGGGTTGCCAATCGCCAGCGACCGCGCGATGGTATTCGGCTTCTGGGGCTCAATTTCGCATGATCCGGTTTTCACCGCAGTTGAAATCGGAGAGCAACCCGTCGCCTGTGCGCCGAAAAATTTCACTTCTTTCGCTTCGACCAGACCGAGTTTGGTCAACTCATCAAATGCCTTCTTGATTTTCGTGATCAGCGAGCCGCCCGCCATCGGACAGACCAGGTTATCTGGCAGACGCCAGCCCAGTTGCTCGGCAATTTCGAAGCCCACCGTTTTCGATCCTTCCGCGTAGTACGGCCGCAGGTTCACATTGACGAATCCCCAGCGATGCTCATCGGCAATCTGCGAGCACAGCCGATTCACCTGATCGTAGTTCCCGGAAATGCGCACCACTTTCGCGCCGAACACGTTTGTGCCGAGAATTTTTGCTGGCTCGAGATCCGCCGGAATAAAGATCCACGCTTTGAGTCCTTCCCGCGCCGCATGCGCCGCAACGGCGTTCGCAAGGTTTCCTGTCGAGGAGCAGGAGACCGTCTCGAATCCGAACGCCCGCGCGTTCGCCAGCGCCACTGCGACGACGCGGTCCTTGAAACTGAGCGTCGGCAGGCAAACCGCATCGTTCTTGATGTAGAGATTCGCTCGCGCCGCGGTGGTTCCATTCAAGCGCTCCGCAAGATGCGGTGCTTGAAAAAGCGGAGTGAATCCAACCGGCAGGCGCGGTTGAAACCCCTGAGGGAGGGGCAAAAGGTCGGCATAGCGCCACATGTTCGGTGGTCTCTGGGAAATGCGCTCGCGGGTCAGAGCGTTTCCGTTCGCCTGCGCGCGAAGCGTGTCGTAGTCGTAAACGATTTCCAGAGGGGAGAAGCATTCGTCGCAGATCGAGCGGGGCTGGTTTCCCCAACTGCGTCCGCATTCCCGACATCGCAGTTCGTAATAAGACATGTGGCTACTCGCTTTCTTGAAGGTTTCAGACGTTTCCAAGTTTCGCGCTGGCACGGCGATCTCGAAACCTTGAAACTTGAAACCCGCATTTCTGCGAATAGCTGAGGACGAGCCGGAAAATGCGGCCTAAAAAGCAAAGGCCTCATCTTCCAGGAAAGAGGAAAAGAGGCTATCGGATGCAGATACAGCTCGCAGCCGAATCTCATGTTCCCTGTTTCCAGGAGAGAGTTGGCACCAGCCAGTCGGGATATATGATCCCGGTGCGGTTGCCGTGGCGTCTTAGGGCTCGTCCCTCAGCCACTCTGCATGAAATTCAGGTCTGCCCCTCGCATTAGCGACGGAGCAAACTTGTTCCCAACAGACTACACGCGCCCGTCGGCTTCGTCAAGAGGATGGTGCTAAGATGCGCTGACATGTTTTCCCGATGGAGACCGATTCTCGTCTTTCTACTCCTGGCTTTTGCATTTTCCGGGCTGCCCTATTTCCTGATCATTCATAGCGGGCATATCGGCGTAGGCAATGGTCTTGTCGCGTCCCTGATCATGTGGTGTCCGGGACTGGCGGCGTTTGCGACCTGCGCTCTGCTGCGCTTGGATGTGGGTAGCTTGGGATGGAACTGGCGGCCCGTGGGCTATCAGGTGTGGGCATACGTAATTCCCATTTTGTATGCCCTGCCTGTCTACATTGCGGTGTGGGCGCTGATTCGCGGGTCGTTTTCGTTTCCCGAGTTTGCCAATCCCATGGGTGCGGCGTTCGGATTTGCGCAGCATGCGACAACTTCTGCTCTGTTTCTGGCGATTCCGCTATACGCGATCTTCGGCGTGATTGCCACGATGGCTCGCACCCTGGGCGAAGAAATCGGCTGGCGCGGATTTCTGTTGCCGCGTCTCGTCCAGCAGGCTGGCTTCACCTGGGGATGCGTGCTGAGCGGATGCATCTGGGCGGTGTGGCACTATCCGATACTGTTGTTCGCCGATTACAACGCAGGCACCACGCCAGCTTACGCGCTGACGTCCTTTACGCTGATGGTAATTGCGGCGGCGTTCATCTGGGGATGGTTGCGGTTAAAGTCCGGGAGTCTGTGGACCTCGGCAATTTTGCACGCCAGCCACAATGTGTTCATCCAGGTGATTTTCGATGGTATGACGAAGCCCGTGGGCCGGACACTCTACATCACGACTGAATTCGGCGCGGGACTCGTCGTAACCATGTCGGTGGTCGCGTTGTATTTCTGGACGCGGCGTGGCGAAGTTGAGGTCCCTGACAGAATTGCCCGGTCCAGCGAAGTGCCAAGCCTGAGTTGAGATCGAAAGCAATGAAATGGACATGGTTCGGCGCGTTGACGATTGTCTGGGCCTGGTTGGGTCTGCTCTCGTGGGCGCAAAGCACGACCTACCTCGGCTTCGATCGTAACCTCTATCCCGGCGATGCGAATCTCAAGGCGCTGCGAAGGACTTTTTCTTATGCCGGGTATTGGCTGAACAATCCTCCCGGGGAAACTTCGAATACGTGGGCGGGACATCGTGCCGCGGTCGAAGCGGCTGGATTCGGCTTTCTCGTGCTGTTCAATGGAAGGTTGTACGCGGAATTAAAGTCCGTCGAGAATGCCTCTCGGCTGGGGAAATCAGACGCTGTGGCTGCAGTTGCGGCGGCGCAGCGCGAAGGGTTTCCTTCCGCAACGATTATCTTTCTCGATCAGGAGCAAGGCGGACGCATGCTGCCGGAGCAGAAAGCTTACATTTACTCCTGGGTCGACGCCGTCACCGCCACGGGATTTCGCGCGGGAGTCTATTGCTCGGGAATTGCGGCGAAGGATGGTGGAAATGTTGTGACCGCGGAAGATATTCGCCAGCATGCCGCCGACGTACTTCCTGCCAGCAACGCGACCGGGGGTGCCCCCGGCACACGTAATGATTCCGCGCGTCCCCGTGCCATCCGCGAGATTGTTTTTTGGGCCATCAATGATGCCTGTCCGCCTTCGCCTGGATGTGGCTTCCCCGAACGTCCGCCGAGCCCGGAAAAAAGCGGAGTTTCGTTTGCCGAAGTATGGCAGTTTGCGCAATCGCCGCGCCGAAGAGATGTTGCAGCGCACTGCACGAACTACAACCGCAATGGAAGCTGCTATCCGCCCGGGATTCCTCAGAGTGCGAACCTCTATGTCGACCTCAACAGCGCGACCTCTGCGGATCCCTCCCACGGAAGAGATCGTCCCTAGGCGTCGCGACTCGCGGACAAACGCGCTGCTATGGGGATTTACCGAGCACGTGCAGTGGGCGATCCTGCAAGGCAAGCGCGACGAAAACTTTGATCTCACCCTGAACAAAATTGTCGCCGAAGTGCGAACTCTGCTTTGGACGCGCAAACCCGGCCAACCTCGAACAAGATAAAGGCAGTTGAATCGCCTGCTATGCGATAAAATAGCTCTATTCCTCATATGTCAGATCGCACCTTTACCCTGGATGAAGCGCAGTCGTTGTTGCCGGTGCTGGAATCGCTACTGCGGACCGCGATTAGCGCCAAGAAATTGATCGACGAAGTCGAAGCCGAAATGCAGGCGCTGAGTCATCATATTTTTCTCAACGGCGGCACTCATATCGACGTCGTGCCACTGGCGCGGCGAAAGGCGGAACGCGCAAAAGCCGAGCAGCGAGCCAAAGACGCGCTGGCGGAGATCGATTCTATCGGAGTGCAGGTGAAGGATCTCGACATTGGCCTGCTGGATTTTCCCTGCGACGTCGATGGACGAATCATTCTGTTGTGCTGGAAGCTGGGCGAGAAATCGATTACGCACTGGCATGGCACGCAGGAGGGTTTTGCCGGACGCAAACCCATTGACGAGCGCATCGCCCGGGCAAGAAAAACCAATTAGTTGCAAACAAATGTCCTTACCCCAACCATATCCGCGGAACATGCACCTCTGATTTCCACAGCTTTCATTTCCGAGCAACATACCGCGAGCTTCGGTGTTATCAAGAGAAGAACGTAATCCGCCTGAGGGCTGGATTTTGCCTGACAATCAGCTTGCAGGCGTTCAGTGATTTCAACGTTTCGGGCAAAACCAAGGGGCTTTTGACATGAATGGTGACCGAATAATCGCAGGTCGAATGACGCGATGGATGCTGCTGGCTGTCGTGATTCTGTCGTTCTCCGCGGCTTCGTTTGCGCAGATTGCAGTGGGCATTTCTGTGCGGATTGAACCTCCGGCGCTGCCCGTGTATGCGCAGCCAATTTGTCCGGGGCCCGGCTATATCTGGACACCGGGATATTGGGCGTGGAACGATGACGCCGGCTACTACTGGGTTCCGGGCACGTGGGTGGTGGCTCCGGTGGGGCTGCTGTGGACGCCGGGCTATTGGGGATGGGGTGGCGGCGTCTACCTCTGGCATGCGGGATATTGGGGGCCGCACGTCGGTTTCTATGGCGGGATCAACTACGGCTTCGGTTATGGAGGCGTGGGCTTTGCCGGCGGCGAATGGCGCGGCGGAGCGTTCTTCT
>JASHPL010000073.1 GCA_030038125.1 Candidatus Sulfotelmatobacter sp. | reverse complement strand
GCTCCCATTCCGTTACGGCTGATTGTTGGCTACGGTTTCATGGAGCATGGTTTCGCGAAACTATCCAGGGGACCTGAAACCTTCGCCGCCATCCTGCACACGATGGGCGTGCCCGCGCCTCATCTCATGGCATGGCTCACCATTCTGACCGAACTCGTCGGCGGTGCTGCCGTCCTGCTCGGAGCTTTCGTCCCCCTTGTAAGTGTGCCGATGGCCGCAGTTCTTTTGGTAGCGATGATGACTGTACATCTCCCCTACGGGTTCAGCTCGATCAAGCTGTTGAGTGTGATGTCTGGTCGAGCCCAGTTTGGACCGCCAGGCTACGAGCTTGATCTGCTCTACCTTGCCTGTCTTGCGGCCTTGGTATTAGGCGGTTCAGGGCCGCTGGCGATCGACCACTATCTCGGGAAAATGCGGAGGGTGCGGTCGTAGAACCGCATAGAATGTGAGGTCCAGTCGAACGATGGCGTGCGACAGATATTGGATATTCGTTTGAACTGATCGCGACGGCGAGCGAAAGGGGGCCGGGAAAACGACTCATGGAAAACAAAACACCAAAGAGAATACTCATTGTGGGCGGAGGTTTTGCCGGGCTCACGGTGGCGATGGAATTAGAGAGGAAACTTGGCCGTGATCCTTCGGTCGAAATCACACTGATCAATCGTGAGAACTTTTTCTTGTTCACGCCCATGCTTCACGAAGTCGCGGCCAGCGATCTGGATCTCACAACAATCGTGAATCCAGTCCGGAAAATGCTGCGCCGGGTGAACTTCTTGGCAGGGGAAGTGGAGCAGATTGATCTGGAGCAAAAGAGGGTCATCGTTTCCCATGGCTTCGATCATCATCCTCACACCCTCGAATTTGATTTTCTGGTTTTCGGACTGGGGTCCGTCACGAACACCTATGGGCTTCCCGGAGTGCAAGAGCATGCGCTCACGATGAAGTCGTTGGGTGACGCGATGCGGGTGCGAAACCGTGTGATCGCGCACCTGGAAGAGGCGGACAGTGATTGCTGCGGAAAGACAGACTCGTTGTTGACATTTGTGGTCGCAGGCGGAGGTTTTGCCGGCGTTGAAACGGTTGCCGCTATCAATGATTTTGTCCGTCGAGCAGTACGGTCGTACCCCCATCTAACGGGTGACTTGTTACGAGTCATTCTTATCCATTCCGGGCCAGTTATCCTGCCAGAGTTAGAGGAAAGCCTGGGTGTTTACGCTCAGAAAATCCTCGCCGCGCGCCAGATCGAGATTCGTCTCAAGACAAAGATCGAAAGCTTCTCGGGCGAAGCGATACGATTGACTGACGGAACGATGATTCCCACGAACATGCTCGTTTGGACCGCTGGAACTTCCCCGAATCCGCTGCTCGAAACGATTCCCTGCGCGAAGGAAGGCGGCCGCCTGCTGGTGACGGAGTTTCTTGAGCTCCAAAGCTGGCCCGGCGTCTGGGCTCTGGGTGATTGTTCGGCCATCCCGGATGGGCGGACGGGTAAGTTTCATCCGCCCACCGCGCAACATGCGCTGCGCCAGGGCAAGATCGCAGCACATAACGTTATCGCGTTCATTCGAGGGACGGAGAAGAAGCGGTTCGATTTTTCGACCATTGCACAGCTCGCGACGATCGGCCGGCGAACCGGTGTAGCCAACATCTTGGGGATTAACTTCTCGGGGTTTATCGCCTGGTGGCTCTGGCGGACCATTTACCTTTTCAAGCTCCCGCGGTTCGAAAAGAAACTCCGAGTGGCCTTGGACTGGACGCTCGACCTGATCTTTTCGAAGGACCTCGTTCAGTTTTTGGACATCCGTGCGCCCATGCTTTCGCGACGAGAGGCACATCCGTCTCGGAAATCCAAGACCGTGCAGCCTGATCTCCCTACGCCAGTTCCCTGAGGTCTCGGACTTTAACCTGGGCCCGAACACCGTCAATTAGCGAATCTTTCGGACCAGGCGTGTCACAAACTGGACCAGATCTCCCCGGTAGTGCAGCGTTTCATAATCCACTGGACGGTTGCTTGTCGAGAAGGAAGTTCGTTCAATGCGAAAAATCGGACTTCGCAGTTTCACTTTCAGCGCCATCGCAACTTCCTTCTCAGCGGCCACCGCGTCCAATTTGTACTCCGCCTCGATCAGGGGTACATCGTATTTGCGTTCAAGAAGTGAAAAGATGGGCTCGACTCTCAGATTGTCGCCAATGATCTTCTTCCCGATCTCCAACGGCAGGTAGGTCTCGTCGAAAGAGAGGGGAACCCCGTCCGCCAGGCGCACGCGACGAATTCTAACGACGCGCTCGCCTCTTGTCAGCGCAAGTTGGCGCGCGACGTTGACGTCGGCAGGCACAATCGCCTTGCCGATCACACGAGCCGTAGGCTTGCGTCCAAGTGCGTGCATATCTTCAACAAATCCGCTCAGCTCTTTAAGGTCCTGACTGATCTTCGGCGCCGCGATGAACGTGCCTTTGCCGCGACGAATCTCGACAAGACCGCGGCTCACTAGATTCTGAATGGTTCGGCGAATGGTGATCCGGCTGACCTCAAATCGCGCAATGACTCCGTCTTCGGTCGGCAGTTGGTCACCGACCTTCAAGTCTCCATTGCTAATATCGCCTGCAAGGACTGTTTCGAACACGTGCGTAGAGAAGAGAGTCATGCACCACCGACATGATGACATTATAACGTCATGTGGGCTTGCCTGACCCATAGCGGTCTGAATCGCGGGCAAACGAGAAGCCATCTTTTCGATTGCCGACAACAAGTCTGGAATGTGAACCGGCTTGGGGCACGCGTACACCAGTCCCCTGCCCCTTCTCGGCGCTCCACACATTTCAAGCCTTTGGGAATTCTGAAAAACCCCGGCGCAACAACGGCTTGCGGGGCCGTCGACGTTGAGCGACCTCAACCGTCAGGGCTGCCCTCCTTACAAGGCGGAGCGGGATTAAACGTCATATAATCTCGTGCGCGCAACCAGAGGGCAGAGCACATGAACGTACTTGAACAAATCGAGAAGTACATTACCGGCCAACCGGAGCCAAAATGCAGTGACATGCGCGAGTTGCATCGGCTCACGCTTCAAGTCTCACCAGAATGCAAATTATGGTTCTTCGATGGCAAGGACAGCAAAAATCACACTGTTTCCAACCCGACGATCGGATATGGATTGCACACAATAAAGTATGC
>JASHPL010000012.1 GCA_030038125.1 Candidatus Sulfotelmatobacter sp. | reverse complement strand
TGCGGCCCCAGATCATTGCCAAACGATCGATGTGTTGATAAGGAAGCGGGGCCGACAGGACGATCTGAACTACTGAAAAGATCGCAGTGTTCGCTCCCACCGCCAGTGCGAGCGTGATCACGGCAACAGCCGCGAACGCCGGGTTCTTGCGCAGTTGTCGCAGCGCGTAACGAAGGTCTTGGAGGATCTCGCTCATATACTCCTCGTCTCCTCACTCAACCAAGTTCACTCGTAGCGCAACGCCACCATGGGATCGACTTTTGCTGCTCGCCGCGCCGGAATGTAGCTGGCAGCTACGGCAAAGGCAACCAGCAACAGAGCTGCTACCAAGAACGTCGCCGGATCTGATGGAGAAATTCCGAAAACGAGCTGGGCCACAACCTTGCGAAAGATCCAGGCCCCGAGTAGCCCTGCCGCTGCTCCCGCTCCCGCCATCGCAAAGCCTTGTTCTATGACCATCCAAAGCACATCGCTGCGCTGTGCGCCTAAAGCCATGCGCAGGCCGATTTCACCGGTGCGCTGCGCCACCACGTACGACACAACCCCATACACGCCAATTCCTGCCAGCAGGGTTCCGAAAACTGCGAACAAAGCCAACAGCCCGGTCGTGTAGCGCCGGTCGGCTGTCTGAGCTTCCATGATTTGGTCCATCGTGGCAACCTCGGCGAAGGGCAGGTCGGAGTCGAGCGAGCGAAGCTGGCGGCGAATGGGCGAGGCCAGTTGCATGGGATCGAGACTGGTGCGCACGATCAGATATTTGAAGCCAGCGTTCAGATCCGGGGTCTGCCGGAAGAGCGTGTTGATGTGCGGCAAGGGGGAAAGCGCCAGTCCGCGGTTCATGGAGTTTCCGATTACGCCAATGATGGTGAAGGGAACGGCCGATGCGCTCGCGGCAAGGATGGGATTGAAGCCCATGCGGATCTGCTTCCCAAGTGGATCTTCGTTGGGAAAGTAGCGATCTGCGAAGGCTTGGTTTACCAACGCCACCGGGGGGCTGGTCTCCGTATCGGAATCCGAGAAGTTGCGCCCTTTAAGCAGCGGGATCCCAAGCGTGTGAAGGTAATGCGAGTCGGTAACATTGAAAGCTGCCACGGGGGTGTCTTCCAGTTGCGAGACAGTTCGTCCTACAATCGTGAAATTTTCTGACCACTGATCTTCAAAGGGATAGGCGGCACTCACGACTGCATCCTGAATCCCGGGCAGTGCCCGCACGCGCACAACGTATTCGTCGCAAAACCGCGTGATACTGTCGCGACTGGGATAACGAACCGACGGGAGGAAAAAATGTGTTCGTAGCAAATGATCGACGCGAAAGCCGAGTTCCTGTCTCTGCAACCGCGCGAGGCTCTGAATCAGGAGTCCGGTACCGACCAGGAGCATGACCGCCAATGCCAGTTCTCCGCCAACGAAGGAATGGCGCAACCAGCGCGTGCCCCGGGAGGCGATGTTGGAGCGTCCCCCTTCCTTGAAGGCCTCTGATGGATTCACCTTCAAGCCGAGCCATGCCGGGAGTGTTCCAAAAATCAAACTGCTCAATACTGAAATTGCAAGCCCGAAAGCCAAAACACGAAGGTCGAGTCGCACACCAGCAAGGTGAGAAAGCTTGGCGGGATGGGCGTGAGTTATGACTGCGCACCCGCCCCATGCTAGCAAGCTGCCGCTCATGCCACTGAGCAGTCCCAGCATGAGATTTTCAATCATGAACTGTCGAATCAGGGTCGGTGCATCGGCTCCCATGGCTACTCTTACCGCGATTTCGCGTCTGCGAGCGGAGTTCCTCGCCAGCAGCAAGTTGGCCACATTGGAGCAGGCAATCAGCAGAATGAGAACCACTGCGCCCATCAGCAACCACAGCACCGGGCGCAGACTCGCAATCTGTTCTTCCTGCAGCGGACGGATGAGAACACCCACGCCGCGGTCCAGCGGATATTGGCTCGCAAGGTTTTGTGCAATGTGTTGTAGGTCAGCGCTCGCCTTTTGGATCGTGAACCCCGGCTTCAAGCGCGCGATTGTGCCCCACCCGCGCGAACCGCGCTCGCTTTCCTGCCACACCGTCTCGCTCGCAGACCTGTAGGGAACGAAAGGAGTCCACAGTTCGACCTTGCTGTGACGAGGGTCGACCGGCCAGTCAGAAACCTCACCGGGCATGACTCCAATGATCGTGTACGGCTCATCGTTGATCCGAATGCTCTTTCCTAGAATCGAGGGATCGCCATGGAACCGTGTCTGCCAGAAGCTATAGCCCAGGATCGCTTCATAATGGTTGCCCCAGAGGTTCTCATCATCCTTAAACACGCGGCCCATCAGCGGTGTCACGCCAAGAACTTCAAAAAATTCTGTTGGGACCAATCCCACTTGCAGTTGCTCAGGCTCGATCGAGGCACTGCTGGCGCTGACGTTCTTACGCCAGGCGTCATAGACTGCGAACTTCTCAAAGGAGCGATTCCGGGTGGCAAAGTCTCGAACGTCCATCGGAGATGGGCCGCTGATTATCCTGTCGTTCTCAGTGGCCAGGATTCTTACCAGACGATCGGCATGAGGGAAGGGCAAAGGCCGCAGCAGCACTGCGTTCAGCACTCCGAACATCGCGGTGCTGGTCCCAATGCCGAGCGCAAGCGTGATCACGGCGACGGCGGTGAATCCTGGGCTCTTGCGCAGTTGCCGTTGCGCATAGCGAAGATCTTGAACTAGTCCGCTCATCTTTTCACTCGTCCCGTAATGCCACCATGGGCTCGACCTTCGCCGCGCGGCGCGCGGGAATGGATGCTGCGAGCGCCGCCACTACTCCCAACAGCAAAATTACCGCGATCAACGAAACGGGGTCAGTGGCCCTCAGTCCAAACAGAAAGCCATGCAGGAGACGGCCACCGACCAGCGATAAGGGAATCCCGATCACGAGGCCCATCGTTACCAGCAGCATGCTTTCCCGCAATACGAGCCGCATCACGTCGCTGCGCGCTGCGCCCAGCGCCATCCGCACCCCGATTTCCCGCGTACGGCCAGCCACCGTATACGACATGACGCCGTAAAGCCCGACGCATGCCAGCAGCAGCGCCAATCCGGCAAAGAACGCCGAGAGTTTCGCGAGTGCGATCTGGTTCGCGGCGCTGTCGCTCACCAGCGCATCGAGCGTCTCGGAAAACGAAATCGGTACATTGGGATCCACCGCTTTGATTTGACTGACCACGTTCGTCACCGCTGCCGGTGGAACGCCCCTGACTTGCGTCTCCAGAATGATCTGCTGGGGTTCAGGCACCTGCTGAAACGCCATGTAGAAGCGCGGCTTCACCCCTTCCCTCATCCCAGTACCATGGTCCACTGCGTCATGCGAAACCCCAATGATCGTGAGGGGTTTATCGAGCCAGTCCTGATCGTCGATCCTGAACTGGCGTCCCATCGGGTTCAGTCCGGGAAAGAAATGCTTCGCCATGGCGTCATTGACAACCGCAACACGGGTTGAGGTCGCGGTGTCTTGTGCCTCAATTCCCCTGCCGGAGAGAATGGGAATCCCCACCGCTCCGAAATAATCGGGGCCAACATAATCCTCCATCGCCTCGCGATCTTCATGGCTGGCGTTGAAGCCCGGCACCAGGATGGCATCATTCGATTCCGTGCCTGCGAATAATCCATTCGTGGAATACGTGACCGCTTGCACACCGGGAGTGCCCGCCAGGCGGGAGACAAGTTGTTGGGCGAGCAGCTTCATCTTCTCGCTGGTATATCCCGCCGAGGTCGGGTCGAGACGGGCGATCACCAGTTTGTCGCGATCGTAACCGAAATTCTGGGTCATGAGTTTTTGCAGGCTGCGCACCAAAAGGCACGCAGCGAAGAGTACTAACAGGGAAAGAGCCACTTGCCCCGCAATCAGCCCTTTGCCCAATCCGAATTTAGAGCTTCCCTCGCGAGTCGAGCGGCCTGCTTCTTTTAGAGTAGACGAAACCTGGATCCTGATGGCACGCAGCGCTGGAATCAACCCAAATGAGATTCCCGTCAACAGGGATATTCCGATCGTGAACGTTAGAACCCGCGCGTCAGGAAAAAGCGGCAGGGTTGTGTCGGAACCAAAGATCTTCACCAGCAGACGGACTCCCCAAATGGCGAGGAGCGAACCGGCGATTCCTCCCAGAAAGGCCAGCAGAACGCTCTCGGTGAGAAGTTGTTTCAACAATCGCGACCAGTCCGCGCCGATCGCCAAGC
>JASHPL010000072.1 GCA_030038125.1 Candidatus Sulfotelmatobacter sp. | reverse complement strand
TGACGAAACGGTTTTGCGAAATTCGTAGAACGATGTGGTTTCCGGCAATGTTATCCAAAGTGACCGGAGGCAGGACCCGTGGAGTGTTGTCGGGAAATTGGTCGACGGCTTCGGTGATATCGCCATCTGCCACCGCCAGAACCGGCTCGCCCCACCCCCACCAATTCTCGTTGCGGCTACTGCCGCCGTTGCGGGTGTCGTTGTTCGCACCAATTTTTCCCCAGTCGATAGCGAAGCGCTCTGGCGAATAGATGTGGCCATCGATGGCGAAAATGCTGCGACGATGGTTGGAATCATTGGCCGGGCCATCGCCGACAAGCCATGAGCCTCCTCTAAACGGTGGGCTGAGGGTTGGGACAGGATCCCGACTAACCGGAACCTGAAAATTACCAAGCGTGGCATCGAGTGGACTGGTGCCGCCTGCTGGTGTCGATGAGAAAACGATCCGATGCTTCAAAGTAGTGGGAAGAGTGTGATTGGCCGGCAGTTCAATCCACAGAAAGAGGACATTTCGCCCGCCGGGATCGATCATTCGCGTGTCGTGATTCGTACCGGGAGAAGTGCCCGACATCGTCATGGCCGCACCCACACGGACTAGGGCTGCGGATAACTTCTCCTCTGCGAGAGCGATGAGAGATTCGTCGCTGTCATTCGCGAATATCTCGATGCTCTTAAGCGTTAGCGGCACCGTGTCGAAGTTCGTGATATGAAGCTCATAGACGAGAATTGTAGTTTCGCCCATGCGGACGGGAATTGGCGGCGACGGGCATGCGACCTCAACCCGAGGCCCACGCTCTCGTGCTACACAAGGAGTCAGCAGGAGGGAGAGGATCGGGAGAATAGTGATGCTTGGCCAAAGAAAGCGACGCAATGAAGGCATACCTTTAATCACGTCCTTATCGGTAGACGAAGGGCTGTGCCGAATGTCACCCCAAGGAGACGGGAATCATCGATCACCCGAAAGTGTAGGTGGATAAAAAACTATTTAACACTTAAAACTCCGGAGGAATGAGCGAACCGGTGGAGACGCCAGCACTCCTCGTTCAAGCCAGCAGCCTGTCAACGATCGCTTCCACATGAATAACGGTTGTATCGAGAAACTTGATGTCTGTAGCGCCGGACTGGCGCAATAGCAGTGGTAGCTCAGTGCCAGCGAGCACGAACGCTTCGATATCGTATTCAGCCTTCATCCTCCGCGCTATGTTCAGAATCTCACTCCTGGTTTCAGGCAGAAATTGGTTACTCAGCAATTCATCGATGTACTTCCGATGAATGAACTCCCGCTCTGAGTCGGTTGGTCGAATCATGGCGATGCCGGACCGCTGGAACTCCTCCGGGTAAAAGCTCGCCCGCATGGTAAATCCGGTTCCAAATAGGCCCACTTTTTTCAATCCGAGCGCCTTGGCATATTCGGAGGTGGCGCGCACGATGCTGAGCAGAGGAATAGCCGAGCGGCGCTGCACTTCGTCGAAAACGATGTGCGGGGTGTTTGCGGCGATATATCCAAACTCGGCCCCCGCGCGCACCAGCACCTCCACAGCGGCGGCAAGATAATCGGCCAAATCGTCCAGCCTCCCAGCGTCAAGCATGCCGATGCCCTTATCGACATCGAGGCTGTTGACAATCAGAGAGGGATACCCTCCATCCGGGCTCCGGGCACGAAAGCGTGCGATGATTGAGCGGTAGTAGTCGATGGTGGATTCAGGCCCGAGCCCACCTATCATTCCTGAAGTTCGCATGCAAGAGATATTATCCAGAATTGATGGCTTTGCGTGCACCTTAGGATGAGAACTGAACCCCGAGCGGGTTATCGTTTCCCGCAATGTCGAACGAAATGGTCTCGTCGGCGCCTGCGTCCTGACTTTATACATACTTGCGTCTGAAACGCGGTGCTTGGGATACTCCGTTCGTAGTCCCGCAATTTGGAGAGGTGGTTCACAGTGGACTGGGAAAAACACGGCGTGAAAATTGTGCGAGCCGGGGAACTGGACCCCAACACGACCCAGAGTCCTGGAATGACGCGGGCTGCCGCCATAACCAACGCGCGTACAGGAGCCAGTAAGTTGTGGGCTGGTACAGTAGTTGTTCAGCCGCACGCAAAAACTGGTCCCCATCACCACGGCGAATTGGAGACGGTAATTTACATCGTGCGAGGCCGTGCCCGCATGCGCTGGGGTGACCGTTTAGAGTTCCAGGCTGAGGCAGATCCGGGAGATTTCATTTACGTTCCGCCCTACGTCCCGCATCAGGAAATTAATGCCCGCCCGGATGTGCCGTGTGAAGCAGTGATAGTTCGAAGCGGGCAGGATCCGGTGGTTGTGAATCTGGACATCGAGACTCCTGAGCCTGTGAATGAGAGCGAAGGCGAGAAGCCATTCCACCCCCCTCACTAGCTACCTGCGTAGTAGCCACTTTCCCATGCGGTTTACGTGCGGTTATTGCGGCAATCCGAATCAGGAGGGAAAGAGCGCGAAGGCGAACGTGGCTGTGCTTAGAATGAGAAAGCTAACACTAAAAATCCGTGGGCAGTGACTCTAAGGCTCCAATCGCAACCCGAACTGAAATGGTTTTCTAAACTCTCGTCATGCAATCTGCAAACCGGTACCATGAAGAATCATGGCTCATGATAGCTTTATTCCGGTTGAAGCAAATACCAAGTCACGGAACGAGCTCGTGGAGCGGGGCTTCAGTCGTCAGCCGCTCAGAATTGACGAAGAAGTAGCGCGTGCATTGGAAACCTTAGCCCACGCGGCCTGGTCCGTCCCAAGAGATAAGTACTACGAAGGAGGCGACAGGTACCGTTCGTTGAATCGTCTCGGCGCCGAGGTTGTTGAAGGCGGCGTGAAAGTTTGGCCGATCGAGGAGAGTACGCCCTACGTGCAGCTAAGAAAATACAACAGCACACTTGGCGGCCAGCCGCGGGAGTACGCCGCACTGCCGCATGCTGTCGCCGGTTCCGTGGGCGTACGCAAAATGATTGCTTATCACCTTCGATACCTGCCGCTTTCGGATGTGGGTACGAAGTATCTGGTCAATCTACATGTAATCCGGTTCACAGCTACGCCTGGTCGGCCTTGTGATACAAGTCCGCCGGGCCTGCATAAAGACGGGGAAAAATATATTGCTACGCATCTACTGGGCCGCTGCGGTGCCCGGGGCGGCGAAGTCATCATAACCAACAATGGCAAAAATGAAATCGATCGCTTCACAATGCGGGAGGCAGGTGAGTGTTACGTCTTCGACGATGATCGCGTCTGGCATATGTTGACGCCGGTAGAAGTACTGGATGGCAATCAGTTCGCCTATCGTGACACGCTCGCATTCGATATGTTACCCGAGGGCTGGGAACCACCGATGTGATCTGGACAATGTTTATGGCTCAGGCAGTCCCGCTTAGCGCGATCAAATTGAACTTCTACCTTGTTTTACTCTTACTTGCCGGCGTCTCCGGGTCTTTTGCCCAGAACAAAAGTTCATTCTACGTGTCAACGACCGGCAGCGATGCGAATCCCGGCACGCAAGCAGCACCGTGGCGGACGATTCAACATGCGGCCGACGTTGCCTGCGCTGGCAGTACGGTCAGCGTACGTGGCGGGGTTTACCAAGAGCTGGTGACCATCAAGTCTTCGGGCAACGCTACGGAGGGATACATTACTTTTAGAAGTTATCCGGGCGAGACGGCAGTGCTGGACGCGCAGCATTTCACTCCCAGCGGCAGAAATGCTGTACTGACAATTCACGACAAAAGTTACGTGAGAATCGAGGGCTTTGAGATTCTGAACTATCGCACGGCCGAACATCATCTGACGCCGCTTGGCATAAGCGTGATGGGAGCCGGCTCTCATATTGAACTGCTGAAGAATAACGTCCACCATATTGAAAATACGTTTCAGGGCCGTGATCGCCCGGGAAGCGGGGGAAACGGATTTGGCATCGCCGTCTACGGTACTGACGCGAAGACTCCCATCAGCGATCTGATCATCGATGGAAACGAGGTGCATCACCTGAAAACCGGTTCGAGCGAATCGTTGGTAGTGAACGGAAACGTCACGAACTTCCGCATCACCCATAACGTGGTTCACGACAACAACAACATCGGAATCGACGTCATCGGTTTTGAACGGACAGCCCCCGACCCGGCCGTCGATCAGGCTCGCGATGGAGTGGTCAGTGAGAATCTGGTTTACAACATCACGTCGCGGGGCAATCCAGCGTATGGCGAGGACCAGTCTTCCGATGGTATTTATGTGGACGGTGGCACCAGAGTTCTGATCGAACGCAATGTCATTCATGACGTAGATTTTGGCATCGAACTCGCCAGCGAGCATCGCGACCGCGCGACCAGTTATGTCACCGCGCGAAACAATCTTATTTACCACTGCAATACCGCCGGCGTTTCCATCGGAGGTTATGCGCCTGAACGCGGACACACTGAACACTGCATCGTCATCAACAACACGCTTCACGATGATGACACCGCGGGAACGGGATCTGGTGAGTTCCAAATGCAGTGGAACATGGCAGACGATGTTTTTGAAAACAACATCCTCTACGCCGGGAAGCGCTGCCTGATGACAGTGAATAAATCTGAGGTCGACAGAAGCCAGCCGCCCGTCGCGATTGATCACAACCTCTATTACTGTGACGCGGGATCGAAGGAAAGTATCTGGAAAGAGGTCTCCGACAGCTTCACTGGCTTCGAGAAATATGTTCAATCCACGGGGAATGATGCTCACTCCCGGTTTCTGGATCCCGATTTCGTCAACGCTTCTGATAGCGACTTCCACTTGCGATCCGATTCACCGGCAATTGCTGCAGGCCTAATCGACGGACTGCCCGTCGGAGATCAGGATCTGGACGGATTACCACGTGTCAAGTCTGGAAAAATTACCCTCGGCTGCTACCAGAGACAATGAAGGCAAATCTACGCCGGATTTTGATATAAATTTGTACGAATTCCCGATCATCACGGCTGATGGGGGGCTGCATTGGCCATGCCAGCCTACACAGTAAGGGCAGAAGGAGTCGTGCCCAGTGGGCGCCTGGCATTTTCAGCCTCTGAGAGGCGCTTTTGCCGAATCTCGCATGATTGAAAAACTTACTTGACGGTTACGCCTGTTTTAGGGTGATAATGAACCGTTTCAATAAGGCCTTTCTCGGCCCTTTTCACACGTCCTCTTCGGTGGTTGGAAAGAACCAGCGGTTATTTAAGGAGGTCGTCATGCGTGAACGATCCAGCTCGATTCTCAATAGCTGCCAGCGATCCTTACTTCTGACCCTGCTCGTCTCTGTCGGTCTTTTAGTGCCAGCAGCGCTTCTTGGCCAGGGCTACTTCGGCACCGTGAGCGGCACGCTGACCGACGCGTCAGGAGCCGTAATCCAAGGGGCGAGAGTGACGCTCACGGACGAGGAGAAGGGCTACAAGTTTACGACCACCTCCGAAAACAGCGGGCGCTACTTGTTTGCCTCGATTCCGCCCGGCCTGTACTCGGTGACGGCGGAAATGAAAGGGTTCGAGAAGGAGGTACGCACAGGCGTCAAATTGAACGTCAGCGAGAACGCCACGGCGAACCTGACTCTGAAGATTGCCGGTGCGGCAGAGAGGGTCGAAGTGAGCGCTCAGACGACCACCATCGCCACCCAAGACGCCGTCACCGGCCAGGTGGTTGATCGCCGGCTCATCAACGATCTGCCTCTGATTGACCGTTATCTGATGGACCTGACTTCTCTGGCGCCGGGCGTAACCGAGGCGGATGACCAATGCACCACCAGCTGCACCGGCACGAATTTTGTTTCCAACGGCAGCCGCCAGTCGGGAGCTGACATCCTGATGGATGGCACCACCATCACCAACTTCGAGCCCAACGGCGGCATCACCAACGCCACCTACGTTCCTTCGCCGGAAGCGGTAGAAGAGTTCAAGTTGCAGCAGTCGAACTTCAGCGCCGAGTACGGCTTTTCTGGCGCCTCAATCGTCAACGTGGTCACGCGCTCGGGCACGAACAGTTTTCACGGCGAAGTTTACGACTTCATCCGTAACACGATCACCGACGCCAACAACTGGTTCAACGATCAAGCGGGCATTCCGATTCCTCCGGTTCACCGTCATGACTTCGGTGGCACCATTGGGGGACCAATACTAAAGAACAAGACCTTCTTTTTCTTCGATTGGGATGGCACGCTCGCAAGCTCGATGAACACCTACACGGCGGGCGTCCCCAGCGCGGCCGAGCGCGCGGGGAACTTCGGTGAGGTTTGCGCCGCAAATGGCGGCTCGTTCAATGCCAGCGGCATGTGTAGCACCACGGCAGGTCAGATCTGGGATCCCTATTCCGTGGGCCCCAACTCTTATAACCCAGCGGACGGCGGTCCTGTGCGGAACACTTTCATTCCGTTCAACAATATTGCGAACTACATCAGCCCGGGTACTCCCAACCTGCCTGCCAATCTCGAACCGGCTCCGGGTGTCAAGGGGAACCTGATCGATCCTGTGGCGCAGAAGATGCTGAATCTGTTCCCCACGGCGAACAATCAGCCGCAAGGTATTTACAACAACTGGATTGGCTCGGGAGCGACCCCCAGTAATAACGAGCAGTTCGATATCAAGATTGACCATCGCTTGACCGACAAGAACCAATTGAGTGGGAGGTATTCGCAACAATGGTATTCCCAAACTTCCTACAACTGCTTCAAGGACTTCATTGATCCTTGCGGCGGCGGCCCGTATAAGACCTCAGCCCACGTGTTTGCCATCAACGATGTTTACACTTTCAATCCCACAATGCTTCTGAACACGACGTTTGGGTTCACGCGTGGTGCCGAACGGATTTTCGCCTACAATTCCAGCCTGAATCCCAACCCACTCAGCACCTTGGGTTTCCCCTCGTATCTTGAGTCGAATGGCTTCAACGGAGTCCCGGCCATTTTCATTGGCGACTATCTCCCCGCAGGCTACCCCAATGCTGGAAACGACCCCTATGGCAACTACAAGCAGGGCCAGGACACGGGCCAGCTCACCGTGGCGCTCACCAAGATTCGTGGTCCGCATGAGCTGAAATTCGGATTCGAAGGTCGCCTCCACCAGCAGAACTATATCCAGACCAATGCCCCGCTGGGCTTTTTCACCTTCAATAACACCGGCACCTCATTGTGTTCGCAACAGGGCGTCTCCACCAATTGCGCCGACACAGCGAACGCGAGCAACTTCAGCGGTGGCGACTCCATGGCCAGTTTCCTGACAGGTCAGTTTACCCAAGGCTGTGGCAGTAACGGCTGCGGCTCGAATTATGAAATCCAGTTCCAGCCCGCCACCCAGAACTATCAATACGCGGGTTACGCGCAGGACAACTGGAAAGTAACTCCCAAAGTGACCTTGAATCTCGGCCTGCGTTATGACGTTTCACTGCCCCGCACCGACCGCTTCAACCACCAGAACTGGTTTAACCCGACCGCAGTCAGCCCGCTGAACGGGGGCGAGATTTCGTTCCCCGATCCAGTGACCGGCCAGCCCGTGACACGCTCGCTGCTCGGAGGAGAAGTCTTTGCCAGCCCCAGCCAGCGCACCAACTACATCACCGACTGGAAGGACATTCAGCCGCGCTTCGGCTTGGCTTTCCAGTTCGCTCCCAAGATGGTGTTGCGCGGCGGCTACGGAATCTACTATGGCCAGTCCCGCTCCGGAGCCAGCGGAGTGGTGCCTTACGGAGGCCAGGGTTTCGACCAGTACACCAATGTCGTGACCACATATAACGGCGACGGCATGACCCCCTACCTGCATTTGAGCAATCCTTTCCCAACCGGGCTGATTCAGCCTCCGGGAAATTCTCTCGGACTGTTGAACGACGTCGGCTTCGGAGCCAACGGTCCGCTGCGCACCGCCGTCGCAAACCTGACTCCCTACGAGCAAAGCTGGACCTTGGGAATCGAGCGCCAACTACCGTGGAACGTGGTGTTCAGCGCCGATTATCTGGGAAAGAAAGGAACGCACTTGCCGTTCAGTGGGGCCAACACACTGGACATCCTGCCGCCGTCAGTGGAGAGTCTGCCTATTGCGGGTCCCAATCCAAACAACCCTTGCCAGACGCTCACCATGAACTGCCTGACCAGCTATGTGAATAATCCCTTCTATGGGATCATCACGAACCCAGACAGCTCCCTATCCTTTCCAACGGTCCAGGCCTTTCAGTTGGAACTCCCCTATCCCCAATTCACCTCAGTGACCACCGACGTTGACATGATTGCCAGTTCCATTTACCACGCACTGCAACTCACGGCGGAAAAGCACTTCAGCAACGGTCTGGAGTTCCTGGTCAACTACACTTGGTCCAAATCGATTGACGATTCTTCGGTCGCGGACGACAACGTGACTTGGACGGGAAGTTTCACCAGCCTCCAGGATCCGAACAAGCCTTACCTGGAACGGAGCCTCTCGACGTTCGACTATCCGGCGGTGCTGAAGTTCAGCTACAGCTATGATCTGCCTTTTGGGCGCGGCAGGATGCTGGGGGGAAACATGCCGCGAGTGCTCGACGCCGTCGTCGGTGGCTGGAGGACCAATGGTATCTGGTATATCTCCGATGGGCGGCCGCTGCCGCTGTCTGTGATCAACGGAGGGACTCCGATACCTACGTATGGTAACCAGCGGCCCAATGTAACCGGCAGGATCCGACGCAACTATGGGTCCAATTGGGTAAACCAATTCTTTGCTGATCCGAACACTGTCCCGGATGAACTTCAGGTTCCCGCCCCATTCACTCTCGGCGATGAGCCCCGGACAACCGCCGACGTTCGGAGTCCGCTCACCTTTACCAGCGACTTGTCTGTGATCAAGCAGTTCCTATTGTCCCCTGTGCACGAAGGCATCCACCTCGAGCTGCGCCTCGAGGGCCAAAACGCTTTCAATCATCCTTTGTTCAGTATGGGCACCCCTGGTCCATACGGCAACAGTACCCTGCAGGTGGGCAGTCCTGGGTTCGGAGTTCTCACCAGCATGACGCCAGTCGGGCCGCGGCAGATGCAGTTGGCGGCGAAAATTACGTTCTAGGTGAAGCGGGCTCGCTTTCCTGATAAGGCGAGCCCGATGGTCAAGCCAAGAATCGAGCGCAGGCCACGTCGGATGCTGCGAATCTTGCAGTCTTTGAAATCTCTTATTTGATTGTCGGATAGCTGATCCGAGCAATCCAACACGGCTTCGCTCAGCCTTAGCAGTACTTGGTCGGCATTTCCAACTCCTCGCGATCCTAGTGATCGATTCTCACGACTCGACTTGTCGCTTCTAATCGTTTCGATATACGCTCTGGTACTCACACTGTCAGCGGCCGCAGGAGCCACTCGCGCGAGTTCCATACGAACCTGATGACCATCAACACCGAGGCCGAACGCTTCAAGAAGGAAGCCGAAAAATACGCCGCCTATCTGGAGACTCCAGAGGGTCGGCTCCGTATCAACTTGGCCTTTGCCAACCTGCAGGAGTTTCTGCCACGGTCGACACATTCACTCCATGCTTTGGATATTGGCTGCGGGACCGGTGTACTCGCGGTGCGCCTGGCACAACTTGGCCTCCAAGTCACGGCGCTGGACGCATCCGAGCCGATGCTAGAGCTTGCCAGGTGTACTGCGCGGCAAGCAGGAGTTGCCGCAGGTATCACTTTGAAACTTGGCGATGCCGCCGGAGTGGCAAACTCGTTCGAGGCCGGGACCTTCGATCTAATTGTTTGCCACAACGTGCTGGAATTTGTCGATGACCCGGCCACGACGTTGCGCAGTGCAGCTCGGGCTTTGCGAGAGGCCTCGGGCGTAATTTCCGTTTTGGTACGTAACCAGCCAGGTGAAGTGTTCAAGGCCGTCCTAATTAACGGCGATCTGGCTGCTGCTCGGCGTAATCTCACCTCTGAGTGGGGAGATGAGTCTCTCTATGGGGGCAAGGTGAGGCTGTTTACCCGGGAGAGCCTGCGTTCCATGCTGAACGCTGCGTCATTCGAGGTAACCGCTGAGCGTGGTGTACGGGTCGTGTCAGACTACTTGCCGCCAAAAATTTCCCGGACTGATGATTACGAGCGGATTTTTGATCTGGAGCGCGAGCTGGGCAAACGACCGGAGTTTGCTGCTGTAGCCCGCTACACGCAGTGCCTCGCACATCCCAGAGGTGCAGTCATCAAGGATGCGCATGAACAACGTTTCGCTTGAGCCTTCATCATCCGGACCTGGTGCGAGGACACTCGATGCCGGCATTGCTCTGGGACTGGGGCTCACCAACGAATGTAATCTCGCCTGCTCCTTCTGCTACCGTGATCCGACTCGCAGGGATCGTCTCTCCCTCGATCAAGTGAAGGCGGTCATGGAGTGCTTACCTGTGCGTTCGGTAAATCTTGGCACGGGCGAGAACGGCATGCATCCCGACTTCAAGGCAATACTTGCTTACCTGCGAACAAAACCGGTCCAGTTAACCATCACGTCAAACGGTCATAGTGTTGCGGTTCTGGAAGACAACGAACTGTCAGCATTCCACGACATCGAGTTCTCTCTCGATTACCCCACGCAAGCCGAGCAAGATGCGCAGCGTGGTCTGGGCAATTGGGCCCTCATCCAGGAGCAGGCAGAACGGTGTGTGAGGCTGCATGTTCCTGTAACCATCATTGCCGTGATGATGAAGTCGAACTACCTACGTCTGGCGGATGTGGCGCGGGTCGCCCAAGAGTTTGGCGCTCCGTTGCGAGTCAACGTGTATCAGTCCGTGCGATCGGACACCTATGCGCTCAGCTACGACGAGTATTGGGAAGGATTCCAGCGGCTATTTGAGGAGACCGACGTAGTTGCGATTGGCGAGCCGCTAGTTCGGGCGATGGCCGGGCTCCCACCACTACGGACGGGTTGTGGGGTGAGCACCGTACGCGTGACGCCAAGAGCCACGACGCAACCCTGTGTCTATTGGGCCGGATCAGGGGAGCCGCTTTCCGATTTGACGTCAGCAGGCATCGATATTCTGAGCTCAAAACCTTTCGCGCAGGCACGCATACTTCCTGAAGCTTGCAATCCGTGCGAGTTTCGCGAAGCCTGCCATGGCGGATGTGCCGGGCGACGACGGCTGCAAGATGCGCTGGCGCAGCCTGATCATTACTGTCCGATCGTTCGCGGAGAACGGCGGAGCCTCGACATCCGCATGGCCGGAAATCGTGACCTGCCCAAGATGAGGAGTTCCTGCACGACCGTCGTGATTGCCCGGTAGTCCGATCCGCGGCTACCCCTGGTTCGTAAGAGAACGAGTCGACAGCTTCAGCTGTGATGTCTCGGTGTTGCGGTTTCGTCTTCGATATGTGAGGCCTGAACGCACCGGGGAACGAGTGTCAACTGTTCGGATAGGTCCGCATTCCGCTCACTGTGCCGGCATCCATTTATCCGAGCCGGTGACCTTGACGGCCACGTCAGAAATGACGAGGTGGAAGGGCTTGCCGTCGGCCCTGCCGCTATGCTCGGTTGCGAACAGCAAAGGACCTGCCTTTTTGTAGCCAGCCCAGGTAGCGAAGACGCGGCTCGGCGGCCTAGCCCCGCCGCGATGGTAGTCGAAGAAAACGACACGGTTATCTTTACCGACATAGAGATCCCATGTGTCGCCAGGTGTATAACCGCTATCCGCGGGATATTTCACCGGAACCAGTTCGGCCATGCCACTGCCCAGCGGCAGGTTAAACAACCCCTGATCTATCACAGTGGCGCTCGTGTCCCAGTAAGCATGAAGGGGGAACAGGACCCAGTAATTATCGTTGATGAACCCCGGGTCGATTTCGTTCTTTACGTTGTCGGGCTGGCTGCTGAGTTCGGAGCGCTTGTAGGTGACCTTGACTGGCTTCCCGTCCTTATCCTTTCCTTCGTAGGTAACCTGAGTGGTCTTGGGCTCCCACTCCCATGTACGGGAGAGTTTGAAGACTCCCGGGATTTCCCCGCTCCAGGTGTAGCGGACCGCCTCGATCTTATCCCACGAATCGAGACCATAGGTCTTGGCGACCTTTTCGAGAATTGGCGCGCGCTGCTGCGCCCAGGATGTTGCAGCAAGCACCAGGACCCAGAATCCCGTAAGACCGATAATCGTTACACGGCTCGAACTTCTCATGGAGGTCCTCCCCGATGAATTGAACGGATGCCGAGTAGGATGACAGCGTGACGCTCGCGGTTACAAGTAATCCTTGCAAGCAACCGATAGCGGTAATCGTTGTCGGTCCTGTTCTTGCGGCTATTTCGTCGAACAACGGGGCCGGGGCGACTGTGCAATGCGGCGCGAAATCATGATTGCGGCGGCAATTGCCACGCATCCGTACTCCACTAGCATTACCCAACCAGGAAGCGCGCCCCAAGGATGCCCAAGTGTGCGCCAGTGCCACATAACGTACGTGGGAATGATGCTCACGGTCCAGATGATGATCGGCAGAGTCGACGCCGACGTTAGAAACGGGAGCAACCAGAGAAAATACCACGGGAACACCACTGGTGCGCACAAAAGCGATGCTGCCATGGGCCAGGCGAACACGCTCGGCGACCAGGGCGACGCGGCATTTATTCGCCTCAGCCAGATTGCAGTCGCTAACCCGACGAGCACTGCCAGCCCAGCTAACAGGCGTGGAGGCGCCACCTGAGCGAGTTCCGCAAACACGGGACCATTAAAGCGAAAGCTTTGCACATATGTACCAAGCGAGCCGGTCGGAATGCGACCGTGATAAAGAAATGGCACGTACAAAAGTCCGACCGCGGCAACCGCCAGCGCAGCGTCGCGAATGCGAACCCGCTTCCAATAGAGAGGCAGGAGTACGATCGGCAGAAATTTCACTGCTATAGCCAGTCCGAGAGCAACAGCCGCAGTTGCCCGCCATCTGCGCGCCAACGCCGCGACCGAGACCACCAACAGTAACGCGCCAACAATGTCAATGTGACCACTTCCCGCGACCTCGACGGCTAATAACGGATTCCAGGTGTACACCAGAACAAGGTGCGCCGCTTTCCGGCAAGTGCGCAGAAGATCCAACAAAAAGAAGGCAATCACAAAATCGCAAATCACAAAGGCCAGTTTGAAAGCAAAAACAGACTCGCGAATCGCCGTCACCGCACGGAAAAACAGCTGTGCTCCTGGTGGATATGGGCTCGGTAGACTCGGGTTATTCAGGTTGCGTGTTTCCGACGTATGCAGGCGCTTAACCGCAGGATCGTTGGGAACAACGAGATAGGGATTGAGGCCGAGCCGCAGCAGGCGCCCATCCCAAACATATCGATGAACATCGTCATCAGCACCCGCGGGCAGTCGAAGAAATTCAACGTGCCACACGCCAGCGAGGACGAATCCAATGATAATAACGTGCCTTGGAAACCCCGGGGTTGCGAAGAACTCACGAATTGCTAAGAGGTACACGACGCACCCCAGACCCAAAGAGGCCATGAAGCGCGGTCCGCCCCGATCGCCGAAGTTGCGTGAGCAGATTGTGAGGGCCACAAGCAAGATGGCACCGAGTATGTACACTCTCCACGCGGAGTTTATCTTCACAGTTCTCCGGTGTCCGTCTTTTTCGTATCCGTCCGGGACAGTACCCCCGTAAGCTCCCACTCCTTAAGCCAACGCGCCGTGTGTCGCGCCTTTTCCGGGGCCAACCGCAACTCTTCTGACAGCCGAGTCAGGTCCTCAGCCACATCAATATCGTAAAAAGAAGCCGCGAAACCTACGGAGAGCTCAAGAGCTCGCGCCCGCGATAGGAGTCTCTCCAGGGCGCTATTGGTGCTCATTCCGTCACCAGTGAAAAGCGTGGGATGAGAAGCTTTTGCTCCAACGAGATAGTAGCCTCCATCGTGCGTTGGTCCAACGACCACATCACGTGCGGCCAGCTTTTCGAACGCATCTTCGAGAACCGGAGGCGGCAAATGCGGACTGTCGCTGTTGAAGGCTATGACGCGTCTGCGCCGATCCTCCGCGAAGTGCGCAAACACTGAGGTGAGGCCGGCAGCAAGACCTTCACCCTTCTGCGCAACCACCCGCGCTTCGTTGCCTGCCAACTTTGTCAGCTCGCCTACATCGGCATCGGGGCACATGACAGCAACCTCCACATTTCTCAACGACCGGGCGAGGGTCAGCGTGTCGTGTAGAAGACAGCAATAGAAATCAGTGAGAGCCTCGGGAGAAATGCCGGGACTGAGGCGGGTTTTAACCGCGCCCAGCCTCGGTGCTTTCGCCATGATCACCAGCACCGGGTCGCTGCCTGAGGAATGCACCATGGTCTCGCTTGAAAATTTCACGATCTTGCGCCAGAGCTACGCTGGCCTTGGCGTTGCGGACTTCTGTGGCGGAAATAATAACGCACGATCAAGCTGAGGATGAACCAAGCGGCGCCGAGCGTGCCCTTCAGAGTACCGCCGATCTTTGATTTTCCAATACGGGGATAGTAGCTGACTGGAATCTCGACGATTCGGAATCCGGCCAGCGCGCCTTTGAGAATCATCTCAACCGCCCAGCCGTAGGTTGTCTCTTCCAGGAAAAGTGTGCTTAATACATCGGCACGAGCGGCACGGAACGGTCCGAGGTCGCTGATGTGCAGTCGGTAGAGAAGCCTAATCAAGGTAGCAGCGAGACGATTCCCAAACACCTGATGCCATGGCAGCGCCCCCGCCGACCGCGATTCGTGCAGGCGGGATCCAAGAGTGATGTCGGCACGTCCTTCAATGATTGGTGCTATGAGAATCGGCAGTTCCGAGGGCCGGTCGCTGTAGTCGCCGTCAAGGAATACAACCACGTCAGGGGAATTGGCCGCTGCCAGGCCGGTGAGGCACGCCCGTCCATAGCCGTGGCGCGGCTCCCGGATGACACGGGCTCCCATTCGTGCGGCGATCTCGGGCGTCCCATCGTTCGAGTTGCTGTCGACAACGATAACTTCAGTCGTAAGCTCTGACGGGATATCCGCCAAAACGTGCTCAATCGCCTGCGCTTCGTTGTGGGTTGGGATGATGACGGAGACTCGCACGGTGCGCTTGGCCAATCACCACAACGCAGAATACGGCCAGCGTTGTGCAAGCCATGTGTCAACGCCCCATCTTCGTCCGGCGCTTCCCACGGCGAGCCCCAGACAGGCCAGCACCGGAACCAGCAACTCCCAGATCCATGCGGTTCCCCATTCCGACATCCAAAGGCTTCCAAGATACAGGAAGGCTATCAAGGCCACGGGGCGCGTGAGCAGACCCAGGATAAGCAGGATACCGAGCGAGAGTTCCAGTACTGCCTGCATAGGCGCCGCCATCGCGGCATGGCTTGCAGCCAGAGCCATCACCGATTTCCACACGGCCGGCGCATGGCCTTGCTTGATGTAGTAGCTGATCAGGCCCGCGTAGCCTGCCGGACGGTAGAGGCCCTTCCCCTGGTTCTCAAAAAAGACTGAGACGAACAGTGCCCCAATCGTCATCCGCACGATTGCCAGTCCGTTGGCTGCCCGCGCTTGGTTGGCCAATCCGGCGACGCCGCCTTGCACTGAGGCTACGCTGGTTGTCATGGTGAACCTCGTATCAGTGGGATGCTACACCAGACCGAAAAGATACGACAGTCTCAAATCTACGCGGAAAGCAATCCGTTCTATCTGCTGGTTAGCCATTCCTTCTCCGCCTGACATCCCGTGGTCGCTGCTGCTAGAATTTCTACTCATGTCCGCCGAGTAAGGAGTGTCGTCCGTGAAGCTGCCAGCCCTCTCATCTTTGCTGCTAGTCGTGTTTACCGCATGCCAAATGACCGCCCAGGCCAGATCGGATGCCGACAAATTCAGCCCTCAAAGTCGCACCTTTCGTTTCGTTTACAGCTTCACCGTCAAGGATATTCCTTCCGGCACGAAGCGAGTGCGCGTCTGGGTTCCAGTACCCCGGACAGACCGCCATCAGACTGTACGGGTTCTGGCGATAAAGGCTCCAACTAAAACACAGATGACTCAGGAAACTGAATACGGCGATCGAATGATGTATGCCGAGATCCACGATCCCGCACAAGGCGTCGCGGAATTCACTCTCGAGTACGAAGTGACTCGCCGCGAATATTCGCGGGGTGATTATGCGCAACTTGAAAGAGCGGATGGGAAGCCAAGCGTCGTACCCGCATCCATGACTCGGTGGACTGAGCCAGACAGGTTGATTCCGACAGACGGGAAAATCAAGGAGCTAGCGGTCGAAGTCACTGGGTCCCAAAGCGGCACAGTAGCGAAGGCCAAGGCTGCCTATGACTATCTCTTCACGACGATGCGCTACGACAAGACGGGCACGGGCTGGGGCCGCGGGGACGCCGTCTGGGCTTGTGACGCCAAACGAGGCAACTGCACCGACTTCCATTCGCCATTTATTGGCATGCTGAGGTCTGACGGAATTCCCGCCCGCTTCGATATCGGTTTCCCTTTGCCCGAAGACAAAGACAAAGGAGATATCGCCGGCTATCACTGCTGGGCTGAGTTTTATGCGTCCGAAACCGGCTGGATTCCCGTCGACATCTCTGAGGCATGGCTAGCGAAAGAGAAGCGAGATTATTTCTTCGGCAGCGTTGATGCCAATCGGGTGCAGTTCTCCACCGGCCGCGACGTCACTTTGTCTCCTAAGCAGGATGGCCCGGCACTCAATTATTTCGTCTACCCCTACGTCGAGGTCGACGGCAAACCTTACGAGAAGCTCGATAAGCACTTCAGCTTTGCCGACGCAAAACCTTCGGAGTGAATCCCGACAGATTGGCAGAAAGACGCTTGTCTCGGTTCAAGCTAGTCCTTGTCCAAGTACTCATCGGGAACGTCGTCCTCAGGGACCTCATGAGTGTGTACTTCCCTCGTATCCTGATCGTCGGCCTCCTCCACTCCCGCGACCGCGCCGGCTTCAAAGACATTTCCTTCTTCAACCAGTTCATCGACGCTTTCCGAATCTGCCTGCTCGGCACGTGACAAACCTTCCAAGTCTCCAGTTTGCTCAAATGCCTGTGCGCCTTCTCTAGCCAAGGAAGATTCCAACCGCTGCGCGCGGCGTACTGGGCTTTTCTTCTTGCGGGTCGAACTTCCTTTGGACGATGTCTTCTTCTTCAACTGCTTTTTCTTGGCTGTTCTCTTCGGAGCCACAGTCCGCGCGCCCTTCTTCGCTTTCTTGGAGGTAGCGGTCTTTAACTTCGCTTGTCTGCTCTTCGTCTTTCTTCTCTTGGATGCCATTGTTGCAGTTTACCACCGCCGTTTGTGCGACCGAGAACCGGCATTCCTATCGGGCGGGTATCCTCAGCCATGCCACGTCAGCATCGCTATGGCGAGCACAAGGCGCAGAGCAGCATCATCACTCGAGACCTAAGGCGAATGGCTACACGAGCGCGGAATAGACTAGCGAATCGTTCCGATATTCTTGTGCACCTGGCGAGCGCACGCGACGAAGCGGTCATATCCGTCAAAAAGTCCTGTCGAAGCTCAGACTGCGTAGGATCCCGTTGCGAGTAAGCGAGCAGCAATGTTTCGGCGCAATTGAATCGCATCGATCGGATCGTGGTTGGCCAGCAAGCGCAAGGTTCCCATGTTTCGTCGCAAGCCTTCGCCAATCGAGCAGGCTCCGAGTATGTTTCTGGCGGAGGTTTCTATTCGATTCGTGGCGTCACGCAAGAAAACAGAAGTCATCTCAACGGCGTTCGCTCCTTTACTCGATCTGGCGAGTCTACGAGAGCGCAGGAAAGCGGACTCCATCGCCAAAACCTCAATGATGATGTCGGAAAGGTCCATCACGATTTCCTGGTGCTTTTCGAGCTCCTCGCGATATTTTTGATATGCGATGCCGATCATGAAAAGCGCGACAGTCTTTGCGCTTTTCACCAGACATAGTTCTGCATCGCTAATTGACGAGTTGGCAACGTCGTCCAAAGTTGCGTTCAACACGGCCTGAACTGCAGATATAAGCGCCAGTTGACCGCGTGCGGCACGTTTCAGGAGCATGCCGGTGATCAGAAGACGGTTGATCTCATTCGTGCCTTCGAAAATGCGATTAATTCTTGAGTCACGGTACGCTCGCTCCACCGCATAATCCTGATGGTAGCCATAGCCGCCATGGATCTGCACGCCCTCATCGACAACGTAGTCCAGCATCTCCGAGGCGAAAACTTTCACCATTGAGCATTCCGCGGCGTACTCCTCAAGAGCTTTGAGTTCGCTCACAGGCTGTGCGGACCTGTCGTGAACGGTGAGATGCAGTTGATTCTCGATGAGTCCGACGACGCGCCAGACCATGGATTCGACGGCGTAGGTGCGAATTGCCATTTCCGCCAGCTTATGCTGGATCGCGCCAAACTGCGCGATTGACGATCCGAATGCTTTTCGTTCTTTGGCGTATTTCAAAGAGATCGCAATTACATCCTTGGCGCTTCCGAGTGCGCCGGCGCCAAGCTTTAGCCTTCCGATGTTGAGGATATTGAACGCGATTACGTGTCCGCGCCCGACCTCGCCCAACACGTTCTCCACCGGAACAGGAACGTTATCGAGGTAGACGGCGGTCGTCGAACTACCCTTCATTCCCATCTTGTGTTCTTCAGTGCCGCTGCTCACGCCGGGAAAACTGCGCTCGACCAAGAAAGCGGTGAACTTCTCCCCTCCGACCTTGGCGAAGACAGTAAACAGGTCCGCCGCGCCTCCATTGGTGATCCACATCTTCTGACCGTTGAGCACGTAGTGCTTGCCATCCCCAGTGAGATCTGCGCGAGTGCGAACAGCAAGTGCGTCAGAACCCGCTAAGGGTTCCGTGAGCGCGTAAGCGGCCAGCAACTCAGCCTTGGCTAATCGAGGCAGATATTTCCGTTTCTGCTCGTCGGTGCCAAAGAATAGAACCGGCAATGTACCAATGCCAGTATGAGCGGAATGCCATGAGCCATAGGATCCGTCCCGGGCAAGGTGCTCGCTGGCAGTCATCACGGATGACAGATCCATCTCCATGCCACCGAATTCTTCAGGGATAGCTATTGCCGCCAGGCCGAGCTCCGCCGACTTGCGCAATATGCTGAGAGCGAGACCAGGCTTATACTGCCGGATTCCGTCCAGATTCGGTTCGACTTCGTTTGCCCAGAACTGGTCGACGGTTCGAGCAATGGCGAGGTGTTCGTCGCTCAGGTCTTCGAAGGTAAAAACATCTTCGGGCGCGCGATCTTCAAAAAGAAATGCGCCGCCCTGCGCTCGAAGAGGCGTTGCTGTTGCAGATTCCATGATCTTTCCTCAGATGAACGTTGTGCGATCTCGCAGAAAGCGTGCGGTTGTGGTCTCGAACCATGGCCGTAGAATGCGTAAAAATTGTGTTAGTCTATATCAGATATTAGTGGCTAACGTCAACCGTGATTGAATGAGGAAGCTCATCGTCTTCTTCATTCTGCGGAAAGCGCGTTGCGCCCTTTTGATAATATCGATTTGGCGCCTCGCGCAGCGTATTCTTTGCCCAAGACGGCTCGATAAAGGAGAGGAGTATGCCTCATCTTCAGGTCGCTTCCACCCGCAGAACAAGGACTCACAAGAAGGTGATGAGGCGAAGTGCGCCGGCCCCGGTGCAAGAAATCCCGGGCCTACGTGAGCGCAAGAAGGCGCGACTGCGTCAACAAATTATCGATACAGCGATTCGGCTTTTTCGCAAGCAGGGATATGAGAAGACCCGAGTTGACGACATCGTACGAATTCTGGAAATCAGCCAGCCGACTTTTTTTCGGTATTTCCCCAGCAAAGACGCGGTTCTGCGCGACGTGGGCCAGCGGGGCTTCGAGTGCATCGCAGAACGGCTAAAGTCCGAACTCTCGACCAAAGCCAGCACCGCAGATCGGTTGCGACGCCTTTATCATTCGCTCGCCTGTGAAGCGGAAAACGATCGTCCTCTGTGGCAGGCGGTCGTGCTCTCGGGGGCAATGGATGCAGTGCGTTCGCCGGAAGTGCGGGGAGCAGAGTGCATTGTGGCGGGTTTGCTTCGTGAGATTCTGGCGCAAGGGCAGGAGCGGAAAGAGATTACCAATGCATTCCCGGTCGTTCATCTGGCGGAGTTCATGGAAGCCCTTTACCACACGGTGGTCCGACAATGGACGGTCGATCTTACAGGACCGCACAAGCTGACAGAACGGGTAGACAGCGCCGTGGAGTTCTTTCTGCGCGGGGTCAAGCCTTAATTTACCTTCGGTCCTTACTTCTTTTCCGCTTTCTGAGGTCGAGTCATGAAAGCTGCCGTCCTGCGCGAATTCAGGGAGCCACTGTCGCTCGAGGACGTCGATCGCCCAACCCCCGCATCCGACGAAGTGTTGATTCAGGTGGACGCGTGCGGTGCCTGCCATTCGGATGTACACGTGGCGGACGGCGATTGGACACAACTCACTCCGATCACCAAGCGTCCGCTTATTCTGGGGCACGAAATTTCCGGCCGGGTGGTCGAGATAGGCAGTGAAGTACGAGATCTCCAGCTTCGGGATCTCGTCGGTGTGGCGTGGATTCACTGGAGCTGCGGGGAATGCGAATTCTGCCGAGCCGGCAACGAGAATCTTTGCCCGGGTCAGAAAATCACTGGCGTGACCGTCGATGGCGGATACACGGAATTCGTGAGGGCACCGGCCTCGCACGTAGTGAAAATTCCCGCTGGTCTTTCGGCAGTCGATGCGGCTCCTCTGTTTTGCGCTGGGCTCACTGTTTATCGAGCGTTAAAAAAAGCGGGGCCCTTGGATGGACGGCGGTTAGCCGTGTTCGGAATCGGCGGTTTGGGACATCTGGCGGTGCAGCTGGGGAAGAACTTCGGAGC
>JASHPL010000071.1 GCA_030038125.1 Candidatus Sulfotelmatobacter sp. | reverse complement strand
AGCTGGATCGCGAGCAGCGAATTCTGGGAATGCGCGCAGCGGCGCGGAAGTCAATGGCAATGGCCGACCCTCGGGATCGGAGTTTTTTTGAAGCGTACGCGCGCGGCGTGAATGCTTTCATCACCAAGCACGAAAATCATCTTCCGATTGAGTTTCGCATTCTGCGTTATGCGCCAACGCCATGGCTGCCGGAAGATTCCGTCGTTATCGCCAATCAGATGGTCAAGGACCTGAACTACCATTATTTTTTCGACGCGCTGGCGCGCGAGAAAATTCTCGCCAGGCTTGGTCCAGAATTGACCGCCGATTTGTACGTGAATCGTTCGTGGCACGAC
Organism: Candidatus Sulfotelmatobacter sp.; assembly: GCA_030038125.1. Classification (GTDB taxonomy): domain Bacteria; phylum Acidobacteriota; class Terriglobia; order Terriglobales; family Acidobacteriaceae; genus Sulfotelmatobacter. The sequence continues at coordinate 3,049 of JASHPL010000071.1, read as the reverse complement.
CGCCCTCCGACCGTCATGCGCGAAGACCTCTCTCAGCCGCAAAACACGAACGATTCTGATTCCGACGATGATGACGACGACGATTCAGGACCGGACAACGCGGTCACGAAGCAGCGTTTTCCAGTCCCGCTTTTGCCGATCGGTCCCCTCGAGATCGCTAACCCGCTAATCGTTACGCGAGCAATCGCGCAAACTATCGAAGATCTCACTCTCGACGAGACGGCGGTGAATGGCTCGAATAACTGGGTGGTTTCGGGTGCACACACGGTCACAGGCAAGCCTCTACTTTCTGACGACATGCACCTGGGGCATCAGATGCCCAATCTTTGGTACGAAGCTCATCTGCACGCGGCCGATTTGGATGTGGTGGGCGTGACCCTCCCCGGCATGGCATACGTCATTGTCGGACACAATCAGCGCATCGCGTGGGGATTTACCAATATCGGCCCGACCGTGACAGACGTTTACATCGAAAACTTCAATGCGCAAGGCGAATATCAGACGCCTACCGGCTGGGTACAACCGGAGCGCCGCAGGGAACTCATTCACGTAAAAGACCAGCCGGATGTGACGTTGGATGTGAGCATCACACGGCATGGTCCCGTCATCACGGAGTTAGTGCCGGGCGAGACCCGTCAACTGGCACTGCGCTGGACGCTATACGATGGCCTGCATATCCCATTTTTTGAGGTCGATTCCGCGCAGAACTGGCAGCAATTCCAGAATGCGTTTTCGCTGTTCGATGCTCCGGGGCAGAACGTAGTTTATGCCGACGTCGACGGGAACATTGGTTATCAGGCAACCGGTAGAGTTCCGATCCGTGCCGCTGGCGACGGCAGTTTTCCCGTGAGCGGAGCCGATAATGCGCACGAGTGGATCTCGTATATTCCCTTTGAAAAGCTGCCCAGTATCTACAATCCACCGTCGGGTGTGATTGCCACCGCGAATGCCAGAATTGCGCCCGACAATTACCCCTATTCCATCAGCATGGAGTGGGAAGCCCCATGGCGCGCGGCACGCATCTATCACGTGCTGGAATCGGGGCGAAAATTCTCGGTTGCAGACATGCTGGCGCTTCAAACCGACGTGCAATCTGAACCGGATTTGTTCGCGGCCGAACGATTCGTTTACGCGGTCGATCACGCTGCGAAACCTTCGCCTCGCGCCAAGCAAGCCGCCGATCTGATGCGTAATTGGGAGGGGCGAATGCTGTCGTCGTTGGCGGGGCCGACCATCGCAGAAGCTTCTACGCGGGAACTGATGCGATTGTTGCTCGAGCCCAAGCTCGGACCTGGTCCAGAGCAGGCCTCTGACGATGAGCGGCTTGCTGTGCTGAGCTGGAAAACGTATTCGTGGGAAATGCGTTCGGTGTGGCTTGAGAATGTCATGCTGCATCGGCCGCAGCACTGGCTGCCTGAGAAATACAAGAACTATGACGAACTGCTGGCAGCAGCAGTCGAAGCAGCGGTAAGCCGTCCGGACGCTCCGAAGGATTTATCGCAGTGGCGCTGGGGACGCGTCAACGCAGTTGAAATTCAGCATCCCATCCTCGGGAAGATTCCGCTGATCAATCATTGGACGGGGCCCGGAGAGCATGAGCAGTCTGGCAGTGGATATGCGGTTAAGGCGGTGACTCCGCATCACGGGCCTTCGGAACGCTTCACCGCCGACCTCGCCGACTGGGATCAATCTACGCTGAACACAGTTACGGGTCAGGGCGGGAACTTTCTCAGTCCCTATTACATGGATCAGTGGAAAGCGTGGTATGAAGGAAGCACGTTCACACTGCCATTCAGTGCGAAAGCCGTAGAAGCCGCCAAGGCGCACACGCTGCTCCTTGAGCCAGCGAAGTAGTTGGAGAAAGTCTTTCAGAAGAAGTCGATTGCTTTTACATCGCCAACGTAGCCGATGACGGGAATCGTCCCGAGGGGCAGATAGTCTACGTTGATCAGCAAAGCGTCTGTGAGCGTGTCGTAAACGCGCAAGTTCCCACCTTCAGCAACGTATTCGACATCGCGAGTCGTAAAGCTCTGCAAGCCATCTACGTCGCCGTTATCCGGAGCGATCGTAAGTGCACCGGTATTGGTATTGAGAATGGCCAGACAGCCGCGCACTTCTCCAACGGGATTATTGACGTCACCGATATTGGTGCAGTCTTTCGACCCGACGAAGAGCTGGCCATTGACGCTCATATCCATGCGATCGTGGTAGCCATCGGGAATGGCGAGTTCCGCCGCAGGATTCTTGTAGTAGGGATCCGTCAGGCTCGTCAGGTTGAGGATATCCAGCGTGCCGCAATAGGTCGCGGAAGTCTTGGTATTGACAGGGTTCGTAAGCGAGGAACAAAGCGGACCGGTTGTGGTTCCGTTTCCTGCCACGTAAAGCTGGTTGCCGCTAAGGAAACCCCAAGTCGCGCCATTGACCGGAATCGCGGGGCCGACGGCCAGCGAAGTCAAATTCAAAGTCTGCACACTAGCCTGCGTGCCACCACACTCTGCCCCACAGTTCAGGATGTACGCGGTGTTCCCGTTGACGACCGCATACACAGGGCGATCGAAGCCGTTAATGATCGTGCAGACTGGCGGATTTGCCGGAGGATTGGGATTCAGGTTCGGAAAGCAACTCAGGTCGACGGGCGGAAATGCGTTGGCGGGGTTAAGCACAGTGACGGCGTTCGAGTCATTGCTGAAGACCAGCAACTGACTGCCGGTGTTGTTCGCAACCACTGTCTGGGCATTGCTGACGGCGATCGTAGTCGTGATGGCTCCCGTGGAGAAGTTCATCACATCTACGGCGCCGAGAATGGGATATCCAAAAATGGCCGCGCTTGGCACAGCGGCATATCCGATCGGGTTGGAATTGGGAATTACCATGCTGGAGGTTGGGCCGGGAAGTTGCACGGCCTGACCCATGTCGGTTTCCTTGGACGTGTTGACCCCATACACCGTGTTACCGGCGGAATTAAAGGCGGCGACGATGTTGCGCGCGGGCGAGATCGCCATCAGGCCCGGGGACGATCCGGCGCTGATCTCCTGCACTTTCGGCAAAG
>JASHPL010000070.1 GCA_030038125.1 Candidatus Sulfotelmatobacter sp. | reverse complement strand
TGCACTTCTACGAGGATGAGCATCCCATCTCGGCGCAGCTTTTCGGCAGTAATCCCAGCGTGATGGCCGAGGCGGCGCGCATGGTGGAAGGTCTCGGTTTCGATCTGGTTGATCTGAATCTGGGCTGCCCGGCGAAAAAAGTGGTGAAGTGCAATGGCGGTTCGGGGCTGCTGCGTGATCTGCCGGCGATTGGCATGATCTTCGAATCCGTTCGCGCCGCGGTAAAGATTCCCTTCACGGTGAAGTTTCGTGCTGGATGGAACGACGAAGAAATCGTCTGCGTCGAACTGGCGCGCATGGCGGAGTCGTGTGGGTTATGCGCGGTCGCATTGCACGCGCGCACCCGGGAGCAGGGTTATAGCGGGAGTGCCCGCTGGGATTGGATCGCCGCGGTCAAAGACGCGGTGAAGATTCCGGTGATTGGCAACGGCGATATCCGCAGCCCGGAAGACGCGTGCGCTATGGTTACCCAAACCGGATGCGACGCGGTCATGATCGGGAGGACGGCGCCATCAAATCCATGGATATTCCGCCAAATTCAGCAGTATTGCGCAGCTCTGCGAAAGGCCAATGTAAGTACAGGAACCCACGGCTGTCCGGTCGAGCGACGCTCGGCTCCAGTCGGCGCACCAATGGAAGCGGATGTTGACAGATCGCGATGGCCTTCGGGCACCACGGACGAATGCGTCCGGGGCTACAAGCTCTACGAGGAGCCTCTTGAGGCCGACCGCTACGAGATGATCCGCACTTACTTCCAGATGCTGATCCAAGAGGAGTTGCCCGATGCGGTGGGCAAAATGAAGCAATTCGCCTCCTGGTTCACGCACGGCGTTCCCGGAGGCGCGGGATTGCGCAAGGCGATCTATGATTCAAAGAGCGCCCCCGAAGTTTTGGACCGGGTTGAAGAGTTCTTCGAGGCGAGGTTGCGCGGCACAGAAACTTCCGCGGCTTTTGCCGCTCCGCAGTAACCGATTTACTGGTTACTTCAGGCATCCGAATCCTTTGGATAAGAATTGCGTAATCTCCTCTTGTTTCAATGGGTTGCAAGAAATTACTCCGCTGGTTCTACTCCCTTCGGAAACGTTGCCCCTCGTGTTTGACGAGCCTATAATCGACGTACTCTGGTTTGTGATTCTCCGTCAGGTTCCGGGTAGAAGAGTCGCGGGCGGAGTTTGTTCGCCCGAGCTTTCGTAGGCCCTTGAAGCGAAGTTTAATGAAAGGGAAAGCGCCCGGATATGCGGAAGCACCTGCAAATCGCATTGATGCTGACGGCAAGCTCGGCAATCGCGATCTCTTTTCCTCTCCACTCGATGTGCGCCTGGGCGGCGGAAGGCGACGAGCGCGGCGCTGCGATTACGACTACCGAGGAGAATGGCCGCACCATCTACGTGAATGACGATACGCCGAAGCCACGAACTCACGTGCCTGCAGAGTCTCAGCCCAGACATTCGACCCTGGTCTACTGGAGCAGCAAGGAAAATCGCTGGAAGCCCGTGCCTTCGGCGAATGCGGACTCAATGCGGGCGGCACGATCGGCGGCGGCGGAAGTTACTGGATATTTCGCGCATGATTCGGTGCAGTCGGCGAATGCGAAGATCGTAGCTGCCAATGCCCGTGGGCATCAGGCGTCGCAGGAAGAGATCGATGATGCGGTCACCATGGCTGCGGCTCGGCATAACGTGGATCCTAACCTGGTGCGCGCCGTTATCAAGGTGGAGTCGAACTTCAATTCCAATGCGGTTTCGCGAAAGGGCGCAATGGGGTTAATGCAGCTGATGCCCTCGACCGCGCGAAGTCTGAATGTGAAGAATCCCTTCGATCCTGAGCAGAACATCGATGCCGGCGTGCGTCATCTGAAGCAGTTGCTTGAGAACTACGGCGGTGACGTCAATTTGACCCTGGCCGCCTATAACGCTGGTTCGGGAGCGGTGGCGCGGAGTGCGGGCGTTCCGCCCTATGCCGAGACGCAAAATTACGTGCGGCGGATTACCAATCTGTACTACGGTGGGTTCGATTTTGCTACATCCGGCGCTTCGCGCGATCCCGTGCGGGTTCAACGGGATGCGCGGGGTGTACTTTACATCAGCAACACGGAATAAGTTCCGGGCATCTGTTTTTTAGAGTCTCCTAGGTACCACGAACACAAAAGCGAGCCAAACGCGCCTGGGTTGCGGCGCAAGGCTTATGCGGCTCGCCACAGATCTTTTGGCGGGTGAGAAACCGTCCGTCACAGGATTAACACATAACCGGCTGTCGAGACCGTTAACGGGCCGAAGAACTTGAAGACTCCATCGAGCCAGCGCGGATTGCGCTGGGGAGCGCTGCTGATGCTCGCCGCGCTGCCCGCGATCCCGGCACAGGCGCGCCCGCATCATGGCGAAGCCTGGGCCCGCGACCGCTTTGCCGCCGCCGAGCGCATGCGTGAGGCCCTCAATGGACGCCCTCCCGCCGATCGGACGCACCGGGATTATCAGCGAGTTATCAATGCTTATCGCAACGTTTATTATGGCGCGCCGGCTTCGACCAAGGCCGATCCCAGCGTAGTCGCCGTCGCCGAAACTCTGGTCGAGATGGGCCGCCGCTTCGACGATGACAAGGTCCTGCACGAGGCCATTGCGCAGTATAAATTTCTGCGCCGCGAATATCCGGGCAGCAAGTACCGCTGCGATGCGTTGTTTACCATTGGGGAAATCTATAGCGAGGATCTGAACGATCCGGAGCAGGCCCGTGCCACGTTCCAGGATTTTCTGCACCGCTATCCGCATAACCGCCTGGTAGAGGATGCGCGTCAGGCAATTGTCGAACTGGATCGGCAGACGGCTGAGAAGAAATCGGAAGCTGCGCAAGGGAAAAGAGCGGAGAACGAGTCGCCAGCCAGGGCCGACGATAGCTCAAGCACAGCAGCTAATTCCCCGCCAGACCAGGGCGACAGCGACGAGGCTGCTCGGGGAAAGGTGCTTGCGCCACAAGAGCCCGCGCCACAGTCCGAACGCTTACCGCGTGTGACCAGCATCCGGCACTGGTCTACGCCCGACTACACCCGCGTAGCAATTGATTTGGAAAGTGGTGTGAATTTTACCTCGCAGCGCATCGCGCATCCTGACCGCATTTACTTCGATCTGCGTGACACCAAACTGGCTTCAACCCTGGTGGGCAAGAGCTTCGACGTGGATGACGGCTTCTTGAAGAAGATCCGCGTGGCGCAGTTTCAGCCCGGGCGCACGCGCGTGGTGCTCGAGGTCGATGATCTCTCGGATTATGACGCCTTCCTGCTCCCCGACCCCTACCGGCTGATTATTGATATTCACGGCAAAAACACCTTGGCTGAGAATTCTCGTGCAAAAGGATTGAACGACACGCTCGAGAACGTTCGCGAAAGTAACCTGTCAGCCTCAGCCGAAAAATCAAAGCTGCAAGGATCGGCCGAAACGGAAATCGCGATAGACGACTCCAGCTCCGAAATTGCGCAATCCAAGACTGCCGAGCCCAGCAAAGCAGAGTCGAAGCTCCAAGTCCTACGAACCGAGGCGGGGAAGGCTCCAGTCACACGCGAGGATGTCGGCGATGATGCCAGGATCGTAGCCAAGACTGATGCCAATGCGAGCGCAGCCGGCGAACGTCGGAATGCAGCCGTGGCGAAGCGCGAACGTTCGGTGGTCACGAAAGTTATTGTTGACCCGGATGATGACGATGATTCGAGTCCCGTGGAGGCTGCAAAACTAGATGTTCCCGACCAGCCTTCGTTCTCGGAAGGCTCAAACAAACATGCCTCGGATGCGAAGTCCGAGACCAAAAGTGAGACTGGGAAGAGAAGCACCAGCGGTCGCTCAGCAAGCCGCAACCATCATCAAGCGTCTGCGCGCGTGAAGCAAGAGGAGAGTGCGTCCGCCGATATTGAGGTGCATGAGGCAAGCCCCACTTCCAATGGTGACCGATCGCTGATCCGCGCGTTGGGGCTAAAGATTGGCAGAATCGTGATCGATCCTGGTCACGGTGGACATGACACTGGCACGATTGGTCCGAATGGACTAGAAGAAAAAGATCTCGTGCTCGATGTGGGGCGCCGGCTAGGCAAGTTGCTGGAAACGCGGCTGGGAGCGGAAGTGGTTTACACGCGCAAGGATGACACTTTCATCCCCCTCGAAACGCGAACTGCAATTGCAAATCAGGAGCGCGCCGATCTATTTATTTCGATTCACGCTAACTCCAGCCACGATCCGGAGGCCCGAGGCGTGGAGACCTACTATTTGAATTTCACCTCGTCGCCGGACGCTCTGGAAGTCGCGGCACGGGAAAATGCAGTTTCGGAGAAATCAATCTTCGAACTTCAGGATCTGGTGAAGAAAATCGCCCTCAAGGAAAAGATCGAGGAATCGCGCGAGTTCGCGGCCGACGTCGAGCAATCGTTACACAGCGGTCTGGCGGCAAAAAATCCGGGGATACGCGATCGTGGCGTGAAGAAGGCGCCATTTATCGTGCTGATCGGGGCCAATATGCCGTCGATTCTGGCCGAGATTTCTTTTGTAAGCAATCCCGGCGATGAACGGCGGCTGGAAACTGGCGAGTACCGGCAGCGGATTGCGGAGTCGCTCTATAAAGGGATCGCCAAATACGTGAATGGATTGAGCGGCGTCAAAGTGGCAAGCAAGATCGACAAAGTCAGCGGACAGTAAGCGCCATCAAGAATCACGCGAAAATTAGATAGAATTCTCTCTACTGGATGGAGCTGCCGACCTGCGAGAAGATATTTCCCGCGTTGGATCCGATCAGCCGGATCGTACCCACCACGATTACCAGTACCACGGCCAGCATCACGGAGTATTCGGCAACATCCTGACCCTGTTCGTCCGACCACAATCTCGAGGTCCGGAATTGATTAACCCAGTCGACTTTTTTCCAACGGTTCATTTTCTTTGCCCCTGTGAGCCTGCGGCTTCTTCTAAACGACTCCCGACGCGCGAGAAACCGCAACCGGCTCGCCTCGGAATTCCGCGGAGCTGAATCCCCAGGGCTCTCGATCCTGGCTAATCGCTTTCAGACCTACCTGGAACTCCGATGTGCCTTTCAATTTTTTAGTCCACACCACACGAAACTGAAGCTTTCTCTGACGATAAAAAATTGTGACTTCGTCCATCAAATTGAGCTCGCGGCGAATCGCGCCCAGGCGTACGCCGCTCGCATTGACATCCAATGTATGCGCCAGCTCTTCGAAGGCATTCCCGGTGCGGTCGGTGCCTTTGATTCTCACCGGAAGAACAGCCTTGGTACGATTGCCTTGTCGCTTGCTTCGTTCTACAGTCTGTTTCATTCCTTCACCCATTTGTAGTTTCCTGCGAAATGACCGGGCTGTGAATGGCTCCGATGTGTAGGATGGCGCGGCACGAAGGTAATAGAAGCAATTTGCTTAGAATCAGCAGGTTGCAGCTGCAGAAACATTTGCCGCAAAGCTGTGGTCTAATGAGAGAAGGGCATACAAAACAGTTTTCCGATGAAGCTCTCCCGTTCTGTCAAACTCCTGGTGGCGGCGATTCTCGCGCTGGGTGCGGCAATGGTGATCGCTCAACCCACGCAGCAGGCGCCCACCTCCGTTTCGCGTCCCATTCTGCCGCAACAATTTGGCGGGTGGCAGATTCGCGGTTCGGAGGGAACCAGCACGAATCCCGGCGAAGCTGATCCCGCGAACGCCGCAATCCTGAAGGAGTATCGTTTCTCCGATTTTGCTTCCGCTGCCTACACTCGCGAGGATGGCCGCACTTTGAAAATTCACGCTGCGCGTTTCGCCGATGCGTCGGGTGCGTTCGGCGCATACACGTTCTATCTCCAGCCAGATATGAGGAGCGAGGACATCGGCGATCAGGCTGCTTCTGCCGGCCAGCGCGTTTTGTTCTATCGCGGATCCGTGCTGGTGGACGCGGTATTCAGCCAGGAATCGGCCATGTCAGGCGCGGAATTACGCGAACTGGCGGGCGACTTGCCGCATCCTGCAGGAAATGAAGCCAACCTGCCGGCCTTCATCGAGTTCATGCCACGGCGGGATTACGTTGCCAACACGCAGAAATACGTTATGGGACCGGTCGCTCTGGCAGCGCTCTCGGCGCCGGTTTCCGCAGGTCTGGTCGACTTTAACGCCAGTGCGGAAGTTTCGCTCGGCCAATACACCACCCCCAGCGGCCAGGCGACACTCATGCTGATTTCTTATCCCACGCCGCAGTTGGCCGCGGATCATCTGCGGCGCATCGACGCGGCCCACAATATGGCCGCACCGCAGTCGGGCATTTCGCGCATTGAAGGCGCGGGCTCGTTCTTCGATAAGCGTACCGGACCCATTGTCGCGGTTGCTTCGGGACCGATCTCAGAGGGTGATGCGAAATCCCTGCTGGGGAGAGTGAATTACGAAGCTACCGTCACCTGGAATACGCCCACGGATCAACATGAAGTTCACGATTTGTATGTGCTGGTTCTGAATGTGGTGATTATCTGCGCGATTATTGGCGGGCTCGCCATTGTCGCGGGTGTTGCCTTCGGAGGATTCCGAATTCTGATGAAGCGCTGGTTCCCGGATAAGATTTTCGACCGCCCCGAACAGATGGAATTTATCTCGTTGCGTTTAACGGAAACCATCGTGGAGGTGAGTTCCGAAGATGGGAAAGAGAAAGTACAAGAGGTGATAGAAAAGCGTTGGTTGAGTCTTCCTCGAAGGCGCCGTGAACCGAGGTAAGTCACTTAAAAAGATTGGCTTACGGAGTCTTTTGAGCGCATTTGTCTCATTTTGCTACATCTCCGGGAGCTATTGATTGGTTTTGTAAACAACTGAAAACAAAGGTGTTTATTTCCTAAAAATCGCTTGACACCCCCGTTTTTAGACTCATAAGATTTCGCCAGAAAGTTTTGACGGATTTCTGTAAGCCTCCGTTGGAACTATTCTCCCTTGAAGAGAAGGCTGCCCAGTTGCCGGGTGGCCTTTTCGTTTTTCTGAATCCGACTGAGCATGCCCGATTTCCGAACCCGGGAACTGGAGACCATCTTCTGCGTATCCTGCAATAGCGCTATTCTCTGCTGAGCACGAGTATTTGGAGTGAATGATTCTTTGAACCTCAGTCGTGAGCTTGACGCCAGAGATTCGTAATCCTAGGGGGACGCGATGTTTTGCGACCGATGCGGGGCCGTCGTTCAAGCGGGCCAGGCCTTTTGCAGCCAGTGCGGAAAACAAATTATCGGATCGGCGGGCGCAATGCCGACGCGAGGCCGCGTCCAGCAGCACTCGCATCTTCTGGGTATTCTTTGGCTGGCCCTCTCGGCATTGAGCGCGGTGGGAGGCATCGTGTTACTGGTTTTGGCCAACACTCTGTTTGCCCACCTGCATGAGATGGGAGCGCCTCCGCAAGCGCCCACCGGTTTTCTGACGGCATTATTTACTACGCTGGGAATTGTCGTTCTTGCGAAAGCAGCCGTGGGATTCTTTGCTGGATGGGGTGTGCTGCAACGGGAGCCTTGGGCGCGGATTCTGCTTATCGTGCTGGCGTTCATTTCGCTGTTGAACATTCCGTTTGGCACCGCGCTTGGTGTTTACACGTTGTGGGTGCTGTTGCCTGGCTCATCCCAGCAGGAATACGAAACGCTAGTGGCAACGCGAACGGCAAACGCATCAGTCTGATGCCGGGAGGTCGGCCCCGCACACATCTGGCGCGAAGACGCGGAGCAAGTCTGATAAACTAACTTGGCTGCCCGGCAGGCCGACGTAGCTCAGTTGGTAGAGCAGCCGATTCGTAATCGGCAGGTCAACGGTTCAAGTCCGTTCGTCGGCTCCATTCTTTCGTCCAATGAGAACCATCGCCTGCGGAGATGAATATCCAGTTACGGAACCGTAAATTCTGCGACTTAGGTCGGCTTTCCCTTTTATCCTCAATGCATTCCCGCCACCTACCCGTTCGTGCCCGGAATAGCACTCGCGAGCCATTTACGGTTTTTACCCTCCGGGGTACCTTGTTCTTGAGCAGCACTTGGGGGAGGGCTGATCAACAAACGTCCCACGACTCAAACTGAGTCACGGGGCGTTTTGTTTTGCGCGAAAAAGCCCTTGAAATTCTGCCCGAGGTTTTTCCGACCGGTGGCTCGAATCGAGCCACGATCCCCAGCGGCACGCGCAGTCTAGCAATTTGCTCGGACCCGATACACCAACAAGCGTTCCGCTGCCTGCGAAGTGGCGCACGAATCCTCCGGATTGGTGCTAGATTGGTTGGCACTGCTTCGTGCACCTGCGATCGAGGATCACCATGCGCCCACGTGTCGCCCGCCGTCAATTTCTGCAAGGCTTCGTTGCGATGACGACCGTGAGTGCACTTTCACCGCTCTCGTTGCTCGGCCAGTCTGATTCGCCGTTTCGTGTAGCCGTCATCAATGACGAGATCTCGCAGGATTTCGGCCATGCCTGCGAGGTCGCAGCCCGTGAATTTGGCATGCGATGGATCGAGCTGCGCAGCATGTGGAAGAAGAACATCGTCAACCTTGACGAGAAGGAGGTTGCGGAGGGACGGCGAATTCTAGAGAAGTACGAGCTCAAAGTCACCGATATCGCCAGTCCCCTGTTCAAAGTCGATTGGCCAGACGCTCCGAAATCGAAGTTCAGTTCGGAAGCCGGGTTTCGTGCTGATTTTACTTACGATCAACAGGACGAAGTTCTCGATCGCGCAATTAGCATGGCAAAAGCGTTCCACACGGATCGCGTGCGCTGCTTCGATTTCTGGCGGCTCGAAAATCAGGCTCCGTATCGCGCAGCCATCAATGAAAAACTTTTGCAGGCCGCGAACAAATGCGGCCAGAACGGAATCATTCTGATCCTCGAGAATGAGCCATCGTGCAATACCGGGACTGGCGCCGAGGCGGCAAAGATTTTGGATGCGGTCCAATCGCCTCACCTCATGCTGAACTGGGACCCGGGAAACGCGGCTACTCTGGGCGAAGTGCCTTATCCCAACGGCTACAATCTGCTGCCGAAGAAGCGTATCGGCCATTGCCATTGCAAAGATGCCATTAAGACGGCCAAAGGTTACGATTGGGCACCGATGGGCGGCGGCATCATCGATTGGGAGGGGCAGTTCAACGCGCTCAAGCGCGACGGTTATGATTACGCCGTTAGCCTTGAGACGCACTGGGATGGCGGCGGTTCGCCCGAAGCATCATCGCGCAAGAGTTGGGCGGGCATGAAGAAACTTTTGCAGCAAGCTGGCGCACTATAGCAGCCGCGGAAAATGGAGCGGAGAATTCCCATGGGAAAGTCGATCATCAGCGAAAGCTTGTGCCTTCGAAGAGCAAACGATTCCACCAGGCGCACGTTTCTCAAGCAGGCCGCCATGGGAACGGCAGCGGCGCTCGTTTTTCCGACTTCGAGTGTGCTGGGTGCGAATGACCGTGTGCGCGTCGGCATGATTGGCGTCGGCGATCGCGGCAGCGATCTCCTCGAACAGGTGCTGGCGCTGCCCAATGTTGAAGTCGTTGCCATGGCTGACGTCTACAGCCGGCGCCGCGAAGCGGTGAAAAAGAAAGTGCCGAACATTCAGACGTTCACCGATCACCGGCGACTCCTCGATATGAAAGACATTGATGGAGTGATCGTCGCGAGCCCGCTGCATATTCACGCGCGCCATTTTCTCGATACCATCGCGGCGGGCAAAGATCTCTATTCTGAGAAGACGATGACGTGGTCGATCCCCGAGGCGGAAAAATGCCTGGCAGCCGCGACTGCGTCAAACCGCATAGTGCAGATCGGATTGCAGGCCCAGAGCTCCGGATCGTTTGTCGACGCAAAGCAGTGGATTCAGAATGGCTGGGTTGGCAAAGTCACGCACGTCGAATCCTGGCTGAGCCGCAATACGCCGCATGGTCACGGTCAGTGGGTGCGGGGAGTACCCTCCGACTGCACGGCGCAGAATGTGGACTGGAGCGCCTTTCTCAATGGGCGTCCTGATCGGCCATTCGATCCCTACCGCTTGATCAACTGGCGTCTATTCTGGGAATTTTCAGGCGGAAACTGCACCGAAAATCTGGTTCACCAGATCGCGTGGATTATGACTGTTCTGGAGTTACCTCTGCCCTCGGCAGCTTACATGTCGGGTGGCATCTTCTCGGAAAAAGACGGACGCGAGGTCCCCGACACGATTGCGGTCACCTTTGATTTCCCCGTTGATATCGTTGTGACTTGGCAGTCGACGTTCAGCAATAAACACTATGGGCTTGGCGACCGCATCCTGGGCAGTGACGGAACGATCGAGCACCATCTCGAGGAACGGGCTCAATATTGGCCGGAAAAAATCAATCGGACGCATGGGGAAGACACGCTCGGAAATACTCCGGACCAAGGCCATATGCGCAACTGGATTGATTGCATTCACAGCCGGAAACAGCCCAATGCGCCGGCAGAACTCGGATACCGCTCGGCCGTGGCGGTACACATGGCGAATCTTTCTTATCGCAGTAAGAAGCGGGTCACGTTGGAAGAAGCGAAGGCCTATGCTCCGGAATATTAGCCGCGTTTATGCACCAGCTTGAGCACGTCGGCTTGCAGGATTCGTTTGATTTGACCGCGAGCATGCACCGCCCACGGGCCTGAGGTATCGAGCTTGGTATATGCCTGCCAGTGCTTCAGAGCTTTGCGCGGGTCACGAGTTTTCTCGTAAGCCAGAGCGAGATTGTAATGCGCGTCGGCGTAGGTGGGTGCAAGTTGCAGGGCAGTTTTGTAGGTCTGAATCGCCTCATGCACACGGCCTGTTTCGTCGAGCACGTTGCCCAGATCAAAGTAGGCTAAGGCGTAGCGCGGATCAGACTCGATTGCGTGGCGGTAGTGGCTCTCAGCCAGCGCGAAATCCTGCCGATTGTAGTAGAGCGTCCCCAGATTGATGTGAGCGGCGGCATGCGTGGGATCGAGATCGAGCACTTTGTGATACGCCGCCATCGCTTCGGTCTGGGTGCTCGGATTTTCTTCCAGCGCGATACCGCGCGCAAACCAAGAAGCGACCTCGTTTTCGCGCGGGCTCGGTTCGGTTCGCGGGACGGGCGTGCTGGTCACGACTTTCTCGCGCTCGGAAAAATCCATCAGGAACTGTCCGGCGATCGGTTCGAGCAGTTTGCCCTCATGCCGGAAGGCAACGCGATGCTTCTTCGTTGACCACGCGCCGGCTTCCAGCAGCGGCTTCTCCACTCCCGCAGCTTGTTTGCGCATCGCGTCCAACGATTGCCGAATCACCGTGGGCCGCACGCTCATGGCGCACAAATCGCGAACCTTTTTAATTTCCAGTAAGTCCGAGAAGGTGTAAGACTCGGAAAATGTCAGCAGGCCGATTCGCTCCCAGTTCGCCAACTGGCGCGGCGTGAGGTGAAGAATTCGGACTAAATCGGCTCGACTGTACACGGCTGAGAGCAGCTTCCGCAGCCGCGGAAACGCCCGCCCAACATTATCTTCAACTTGCCACAAAGAACGCAAGCGGCAAACGGTGTGGAGAGCTGTGGAGAACCTGGTTGATTTACAGCTGGCGGACAGGGGGTGGGCCTTGGCGAGAAGCGATAATGACCAGCGAAGATTATAAGGGCTCCAGTGCCCAATCGCGCCGAGGCGAGGCCTAATAGAAACTGACGCGGATTATAGCGAAGCGCGCGCAGAAACTATGTCATGTGGACGCAGGTTGCGCTTCTTCAATTCCTGGGACCTGCTGCAGCGTCCACGAGTTGCTGGACCGGTGCCGTGATCATGACCAACAGACCCGCTTGCGGCTTCTTCGCCTGATCGATGATCGCCTGTTGCTGAGTTCGCCAGTCGGCCGGCGCAGGCTGCGACTTGTCGATGTAGTCCAACGCCGCGATGCCCGTCGCTCCAAGTGCCGATAACTCTTGCGACAAAGGAGCGTCCTCTTGCAACAAGAACGATTGTTCGAGCAAGGGATGCAGCCGAGCATCGTTATCACTCCATGAGATGAGCCAGGCACGAATCTGGGCTTCGGCCGCCTGATCCTTGAATCCACTTTGAACGAACGTCTGCACGAGAGCAGTGAATTGCCGTGCCCTATCGCTCTCCGGATAGACCGCATCGATCAGGCGATTCAACGGCGCGTGAAAATCGATCGGTCCTTTCGAATCGTCCCAGCGGTTGTAATCTTTCACCGGCTCGATCACATCGGCGAGCACACGCAGACTCGAAATATCCGCCGTTCCCAGCATGCGTTGCAGCATATGCTCACGGGCGGCATCGTGAGTCAGGCCAAGCCATTCCAGATCGAGGCTGACAGCATGCAGCCGCCTGTACATCGAATCAACATCCGTAACGTTCTGCGGAGACCACAGGCGCTCGGCAATGACCGCATTGCGCGGCCAGATGTGCGAATCGATATTTTCCGGAGTAACCCACTCCGCCCACTGGCAGGATTCGCCGCCCAGAATGCGGCTCTTTTCCTCCGGGCTGAGAGTTGCGGCGGCGTCGGCCATGGGGTCGACGGCATAATGTCGCGACGCCGGCCACATCAAATCGAGATAATAACCATAAGAAAGCAGGCCGCTGTAGCCCAGTTTCACCGCCTGCGCCAATGACGCCTGCCCGCGCCAGGACTGCACCACGATGGTCTTCGGTAGATCGGGGCGTAGGATCTCGTCCCAGCCGACCATCCGCTTGTGATTCTTCGCAAGAATCTTCTGCACGCGCCGATTGAAGTATGCCTGAAGATCCTGATTGCTCTTCATTCCGTGGGCGCGCATGAACTCCTGGATTTTCGGGTTCGCATTCCACTGTTTGCCATCGACTTCGTCGCCGCCGATGTGAAAGTATGCGTCGGGAAAAAGCTTCGACATCTCGCCGATGAATTTATCGAGAAATTTATAGGTGGACTCGCGGGTCGGATCGATGATCGGATCGCCGCTCTCGAGAGTGTAGGGACCGGGAGCACTGGCGAGTTCCGGGTATCCTACCACCCACGAGCGGCTGTGGCCGGGCATGTCGAATTCCGGGACAACGCGAATGGCATGCTCATGCGCGTAAGCAATCACATCGCGAATTTCTTCTTGAGTGTAGTACTGGCCGTCGGAGCCCATCCCAGTCAGTTTGGGAAATTTCTTGCTCTCCGCGCGAAAGCCTTGATCGTCGGAAAGATGCCAGTGCAACACATTCATCTTTACTGCCGCCATGCCATCGAGATTTCGTTTGAGCACATCGACCGGAATGAAATGGCGACTGACGTCAATCATCAAGCCGCGCCAGGGAAAGCGTGGCTGATCTTTAATGTTGACTGCAGGAACGACGAAGCCGGTGGGAGTGACCTGGACGAGCTGCAGAAATGTCTGCAATCCGTGCAGAGCGCCGAGCGCTGTCGGCGCTGCCAGGTTGGCGCTGGAATCGGTAACGGTCAGTTCGTAGGACTCATCTTCGTCGAGCTTCTGCACGGCGTCGCGGCCATGATCGGCGTGAACCGTCAGTATTCCCGGAGCGCCGGCTTTGCGCCAAAACGGAATTCCGGTTTGCCGAGAAAGCTGCGCCTGGAATCGTTGAACCCCTAAATCCAACGACGCATCGTGATGGCCGGTAATCGTAACTGAAAAGGATTGCGAGATCGGTAATTGCCCTCTGCCAAGCTGAACATTCGACGGCATGGGCATGAGATTAAGTTGCGGTTGAGAATTTTGAGCAGCGGCAAACGACGCCAGGACGAAAATTGCAGCCGACAGAATTATTGTTCGCATGGGCCCTACCAAAGTATGTTGTTCGTTGAACCAAAAAAATCTGAGCCCCAAACGCCCTTAATGTCCCCCTCCCAATTCTCTTACGATGGCGCCTACGAACTGCTTGGCGTCGCCGAACAGCATTAGCGTTTGATCAAGATAGTAGAGTGGATTATCGATGCCGGCGAAGCCCGGACTCATGCTGCGCTTGATAACCATCACTGTGTGCGCTTTATCCACGTCTATGATGGGCATGCCATAGATCGGGCTCGATTGATCGGAGCGAGCGGCCGGATTGGTCACGTCGTTGGCGCCGATCACGAGCGCAACGTCCGCCTGCGGAAGGTCGCCATTGATCTCGTCCATTTCGACAAGACGATCGTAGGGGATGTCAGCTTCCGCGAGCAGCACGTTCATGTGGCCGGGCATGCGTCCCGCGACCGGATGGATGGCGAAGCGAACATCAATGCCCTTCTTAGTGAGAGCGTCATAAAGCTCGCGCACTTTATGCTGCGCCTGCGCGACGGCCATGCCGTAGCCGGGAACGATCACGACTTTATTGGCTGCGGATAGGATCGACGCCGCTTCTTCCGCCGTCGCACTGCGCACCACTCGTTCTTCTTTCCCAGCCACCGCTGAGGCCTGTACCTGGCCGAAGGCCCCGAACATTACGTTGGCGAACGAGCGATTCATCGCCTTGCACATGATGACGGAGAGAATGAAGCCGGAAGATCCATCGAGTGCGCCCGCCACAACCAGCACTTTGCTGTTCAGAACAAATCCAAGCAGAGCGGCTGAAAAGCCTGCGTAAGAATTCAATAGCGAGATGACGGTAGGCATGTCTGCGCCGCCAATGGGCGTAACTAGCAGGATGCCGAAAATCAGCGCCACAATCACCATGATGGGAAATAGCAAGGCGTTGGGAGGATTTACCACCAGTGCGACTGCCAGCCCGATTGCTCCTGCCAGAACGGAAAGGCTGACAATGTTCTGCCCGCGATACACAATCGGCCGCTGCGGCAGAATCTCCTGCAACTTCCCGGCGGCGATCAGGCTACCCGTAAACGTAAGAGATCCGATGATCACTTCCAGTGCGATCTCACCCATTTCAAACCGCGTGACCGGCGCGGTTCCGACGTAATATTCGGCGATACCGATCATGGCGGCCGAAAGCGCACCGAACGCATGGCTCAATGCAGTCCGCTGGGGCACAGCAGTCATGTGGACCAGGCCGAGGGGAACACCAACTCCGGCGCCGATCATCAGCGGGATGAGGATCCAACGATACTCGTGAAGCCCAGGGGTGAACAGCGTGGCGATGACCGCCAGCGCCGCGCCAATCTCTCCGGCGAGGACGCCCATCCTGGCGGTCGTGGGCGAACTCAAAAATTTTAGCGACAGTATGAAGAGAACAACCGCGGCAATGTACGCGAAATCGAGATACTGCTGCAGATCGAACGCGGTCATTGTTGTTTGGACCTGGATTTGAACATGCGCAGCATGCGGTCGGTGATCAGGAATCCGCCGACCATGTTGCTGAACGACGCTGCCACGGCAATCGCACCGAGAATCGTAGTCAGCCGCGTCTCGTGCCGTCCGGCGATAATAATCGCTGCCACCACCACGATCGCGTCGAGAGCATTAGTCAGTGACATCAACGGTGTGTGCAGCAGCGGAGAAACGCGCCGGATCACTTCAAACCCGACGAACCCGGCCAGGATGAAGACGTAAAGATTAGAAATAAAATCCGCTGGCATGATTGCTCCTTGGCATCACTGGCTGGCCGTGGCGAGCGCCGGCAATTTGAAAAATTCCCGCACGCGGGCATTCACGATTTCGCCGCGGTTTGTCACCAGGGTTTCGCGAATGATCTCGTCTTGCAGGTTCAACTGTAATTTCCCGTCTTTCACCAGGTACGTGAGATAGGCTGTGAGATTGCGGGCGTACATCTGACTGGCGTGATAAGGAACGCTGCTGGCAAGATTAATCGCACCAATGATCACGACATCGTGGTCTTTGACGGTTTGCCCAGTGCGCGTCAGTTCGCAGTTCCCGCCGCGCTCGGCAGCGAGGTCGACGATCACCGATCCCGGCGCCATCCCTTTGACCATATCGGCGGTGATCAGAACCGGCGACTTTTTACCGGGAATAACGGCCGCAGTGATGACAACGTCGCTCTCGGCCACCACCTTCGTGAGCAACTCGCGCTGACGGGCGTAAAAGGTTTCGTCCTGGGCCGTACCATAGCCGCGGGCGTCCTGTGCGTTCTGGGCTTCAATGGGAAGTTCGATGAAGCGGCCGCCCAGGCTCTGCACCTGCTCCTTCGCCGCGGGCCGCATATCGTAAGCAGAAGCTACAGCGCCAAGCCGCCGAGCGGTTGAGATCGCTTGCAGTCCTGCTACGCCCGCGCCGATAACAAACACACGGGCCGGAGTGATGGTCCCCGCGGCGGTCGTCATCATCGGAAAGATGCGCAGCGAAGTTTCGGCCGCGAGCAGCACGGCTTTATATCCGCAGATCGTGCCCATCGAGGAAAGCGCATCCATGCTCTGCGCGCGCGTGGTGCGCGGCATCAGTTCCACAGAAAAAGCGGTGACGCCAGCCTGCGCAATCTGCTGTGCCACTTCCGCCGAGCCGAACGGCCGCAGAAATCCGATGAGCGCCTGCCCGCGCCGCATCAGAGGGAGATCCGCTTCGCCCGTAATGTCGTTCGAGCCGTAGCAGAGCACCTGCACGACAATGTCAGACGTGCCGAAGACGGAGGTCCGGTCGGGCAAGATCTTTGCTCCCTTTTCGGTGTAGGCAGCATCGGGATAACCGGCCGGCTCTCCCGCGCCGGTCTCAACCACCACCTCCAGCCCGGCCTTCATCAGATTGGGAATGACAACGGGAACGAGGGCGACGCGCCGTTCCCCGGGATAGCTTTCTTTCGGAACTCCGACGATCACGCGACTTCAATCCTTTCCTGAGCGGCAGGCGAGGGCCGCCCGCCACGAGGCAAACTCCAAACACTAACAGATTGAGTGCGGAACTGGAAGATGTGCCAGGTTGAGCCTAGTGCTCCGGGTCGCAAGTCAGGGAGCGGAAAGCCCGAGCTACGCCGTATCTCAGACACAGAGTGGTTGCAATTCAGGGGATCTTGTGTCAAGGATCCAGCACGTTCGCAAGACGATTGACTGGATCGACGAGCATCGACAGAAACGTTACATCCTCAGGCAAGCTTAATTAGGGCGGAGCGGGAAGAATTCGGGAATTGACTGCGTATAACCGGTAGTCCGAGTAACGATGGTGACGCTCAAGGGTCTGTCCCTGGTAATTCCATTCGATATCCACTTCCCGTGGTAGCCATAGTGATGATGCTGCCTTTGGTATGAGTACTTCAGCGAAGCGAATCGTCGTAGTGAACTTCTTCAAATAAACCTCTGGCCGGGGTGCCAGGAGATCTTCGTGTATACGGACAATCCGAAAATCCGATGAGTCAACCCATAGAACCCCCTGAAGCAGGATGGCGACTGTAACTCCTTCGCTCGTGAAAGTGGCTGGGAACTCGACCGCGCCCGGAATTTGCGCGAACGCCAGTACGAAAGTTTGACGATTGTCGATTACTTGCTGTCCGAGATAACGGAACCTCGATTCGGATCTGTTGCCCGGGTAAACACGCAGCCATTCTGAAATGAATCCCTGAGAAGATACGCCCAGTGAAACGTCGACGCTCGCGGGCCGCCCGTGGACGCTCCGGTACTCACGAAGCTCTACTCCGTTGGGCGTTTCATGAGAAATTAGCAAGTAGTCGAATGTTTGGCGCTGGATCCCGTTGTACGATTCCAGGCTGAATCCGGCGCGTGGTGGTTTCGGTACCACCGTGATAACTTCCTCATTGGAAGTTACGTTGGGCGTACGGCGCAATAAATCAGCGCACTCTTCTCCAGCACGATCAAGAAGAGAACTCAACTGCTCCTGGCTGCTAGCCGGATGCAGGCCCTTTAACTCTGGAATACTTGCCTGTAACTTCGGTAAAGAATCATCCATGTATGGTTTGGCTTCCGCCCAGGGATTTCTGCCAACCTCATCATCGTTTGTTGGGACATGGTTGTTGGTTTCAGGCGGTGCGGATGGCTGGGGCGCAGCTTGGGCGAAGGTCTTACCCGCGAGAAGCAGAATCGCCGAGAAGAGAAACAGGTAACAATGTGGCAGCTTTCGGCCGAGAGTACGCCGCGACTTCGCAGACAACTTTGTCATAAGAGACATGGGCCCTCGGGGCTGCGCGGTCGATCTTACTGGTTATCAAGGTTAACTTCACCTGAAGAATCCTCCCGCGCAAGAGTGCTACCATTAAGACTCTTCCACTTCCGCACTGAAGGTGCTCTGATGCCTGAAACCCTGCAAGCCGCCCCACCTGCTCCGCTCATTAGCCTCAGCGAAGACGAGATTCTTTTCCGCGACAATGTCCGGCAGTTTGCCGACGAGAAACTCCGTCCTCTGGTCAAAGAGATGGATGAGAAAGGCGTCTTTAACAAGGATCTGATCCACGATTTCTTCCAGCTCGGACTCATGGGCATCGAGATTCCCGAACAATATGGCGGAGCTGGCGGGAAGTTTTTCGAGGCAATTCTCGCCGTGGAAGAACTTTCCCGCGTCGACGCTTCGGCTGGAGTCATTGTCGATGTACAGAACACGCTGGTCAATAACGCACTGATCCGCTGGGGAAACGATGACCAGAAGAGACGTTATCTGCCGAAAATGGTTTCGGACATCGTCGGTGCATACGCGTTGAGTGAAGCTGGTTCGGGCTCGGATGCTTTCGCTCTGCAGACTCGGGCAGAGCTAGAAGGTTCGCATTATGTTTTGAACGGCCGCAAATTGTGGATCACCAACGGCAAAGAAGCAGGCTTGTTCGTCTTGTTTGCCACGCTCGATCCCAGCGCGGGGTACAAAGGCATTACCGCTTTTCTGATCGAAAAGGATTTTCCCGGATTCAGCGTGGGCAAGAAGGAAGACAAACTCGGCATCCGGGCCTCCTCGACCTGTGAACTGATTCTGGAAGATTGCCACGTGCCGAAAGAAAACGTGCTCGGCGAGGCGGGCAAAGGCTATAAGATCGCCATCGAGACGCTGAACGAAGGCCGTATCGGCATCGGCGCGCAAATGATCGGCATTGCCCGCGGGGCGTGGGAGTTTGCCTGCAAATACGCGCAGGAGCGCAAGCAGTTCGGCAAGCCGATCGCCGACTTTCAGGGCGTTCAGTTTCAGATCGCTCAGATGGCGACCGAGATCGAAGCTGCCCGCCTCATGGTTTACAACGCCGCGCGCATGAAAGACTCTGGCGTGAATTTCGTGAAAGAAGCCGCTATGACCAAGCTGTTCGCCTCACAGGTCGCTGAGCGCGTCACGTCACTCGCCATCGAGATCTACGGCGGCTATGGATTCACAAAAGACTATCCCGTCGAGAAGTACTGGCGCGATGCCAAGATTGGCAAGATCTACGAAGGAACATCGAACATGCAGCTGGGCACCATCGCAAAACTCGTGCTAGGCAAGTGAGTGCTGACTGGACCACGCATTGTGAAGCGTGAGGCAGACCTCGATCTCTTCTCGAGTTTCCGTAGCGGTCGAGGCATACTTCCGAGCTGGTAGCGTCTTTGGCGTCGCCGGGCACAAATCCTGCTTGCTCATAATGTGCATCGAGTTGCACTTAAAGCCTTCGACGTAGGCGAGGCGGGGATGATAACCAAACTGTTTTCAGACAGATAGAATGAGTCCCGCTGTGGGTGGGATTGGCTGGCGGAGTGCATTTCTCATGGCAGCCCGCGAGTTCGGGGCGCCGGATCGGAGAGTCACTTGACCACATTGTTCAGCAGCACGGAAATAGCTACCGCAGCGCCCGCGGAATCCCCGACGCCTAAAAAGCAAAGAAGTTGGCTGCCGTTGTTGACCGTTCTTTTCTGCATTTCCTATGGGCTGATGACTATGCTCATCGTGGAGCAGAGCAGAACGATCGAATCGCAGCGGGCTCTGATTCGAGAGCTTTTCGGCGACAGCGTGGCACTGAGCAATTCCCGGCTCCAGGCCCAGCGAGAAAAACACGCGGCCGAGGCCAAGAGTTCGCACGCCCCATCCGCCATGACCCAGACTCCGTCGGCCCAGGCAAACAGTCAAGCCCCGTCTTCCCAGGTGGCTCCGCAGCATCGTAGTCAGAATCAGACAGTACAACCGCGTCAGTTCGTGAGCCCGTCAGTTCCAGCTTCAGATCAGGCACAGGATCGACGAGCGCTGATCAGGATCTGAGCACGTAGGCTCATTCAACCAAGTTTGAGATGGCGAGTATTCGGCAGAGGTAGGTAGCAACAGAAATCCGAAACGAAAGCAATGAAGGCCCTGACCCTAGCCTTGTTGTTGAGCTTGCCGGTAATCCCGCTCGCGCCGCCCAAACCTCTTCCGCAACCTTCGGCCCAAGCCACCAAGCACCTCAAGGGTGGACGCTGGTATTTCGCCGCGAGCGGTCATGCCGTTTACTGTTACGGACCGGTGATGATTGTTCCCCGCGCCGACGGTCAGTTGCAGCGAGTCGCTACCTTCTGCCGCGACGGCAGCCCGGTCGTGCCCCTGAAGGACTGAAGCGACTTACTTGCCAATATCTTCATTCCACAAATCGGCGTGCTCGCGGATGAAGTCGGCCATCAGTTCGATGCACTCAGGATCGTCGAGCACAAGCAGCTCCACGCCGCGCTGACGAAACAGGTCTTCGGCTCCCGGGAAATTGCGATTTTCTCCAACGACGATTCTTGGGATTCGATAGAGCAAGGCGGTTCCCGTGCACATAATGCACGGACTGAGTGTGCTAACCAGCGTCAGCTTGTCCCAATCGCGACGCCGGCCGGCGTTGCGGATGCACACCGTCTCGGCGTGCGCGGTAGGATCACCCGTTTGTACGCGCAGATTGTGCCCACGCGCTACGATCTTCCCTGCACTATCGGCCAGGGCCGAACCGATCGGTAGTCCACCTTCGCGTAGCCCTACGCGTGCTTCTTCCAGCGCCTGTTCCAGCAGAGCTTTATCGTTCATGCTTGCCACGGATCCAACCGCGATCCTACACCAATGTTGAAACGTAACGCTTGTGCTGTGTGGAAGCCCGGACGCCATGGTCCGGGCAAGAGAGTGAGAGTGCCTTACTTATGTCGACGAGAGGGGTGGCATCAGGCTCTGGAAGTACGCCGAAAAGCCGCTACTTAGACGCCCACTGGCTGTTTGCTGCGCACGGGGACCGGCGTGAGCCAGCGATGCCGGTCCGTCTTCTCGCCACGGACGATCGCGTAGAACTCTTTCTGCAGCGCCCGCGTTATGGGTCCCATGGCTCCGTTGCCGACCTTGATCTTGTCCACCGAGATGATCGGAGTCACTTCCGCCGCGGTTCCCGTGAAAAATGCTTCGTCGGCAATGTAAAGCAGTTCGCGCGGAATCATCTGCTCGGAGACCGTGATGTTCAAATCACCGGCAATCTGCAGAATGGAATCGCGGGTGATTCCCGGCAGCACAGAATTTCCCAGCGGCGCGGTGATCAGCTTTTCGCGATGCACGACAAACAAATTCTCCCCCGAGCCTTCGCTAACAAATCCATTGACATCGAGCGCGATGCCTTCGACGTAGCCATTGACGATGGCTTCCATCTTAATAAGCTGCGAATTCATGTAATTTGCACCCGATTTCGACATCGCCGGCAGGGTATTGGGCGCCAGCCGCGTCCATGACGACACGCAAACATCGCAGCCTTCGCTTTCGCCGCCCAGATACTTTCCCCAGGGATAATTGATGATGTACACCTCGGTAGGCGAGTTGAACGGGTTCACTCCTGCCTCGCCGTAACCGCGCAGCACTATCGGACGCACATAGCACGGCCAGGCCCCGTTATGCCCGACCGTGTCGCACATGCCCTTCACCAGTTCCTCGCGCGTAAAGGGAACATCAATGCGATACACCTTGGCCGAGTCGAGCAAACGCTGCATGTGATCGTGGGCGCGAAAAATGGCCGGTCCGCTGGGAGGGTTATAGCAGCGGATGCCCTCAAATACCGAGGAGCCATAGTGCACCACGTGCGACATCACGTGAATAGTGGCGTCCTCCCAGTTGATCAGCTTGCCGTTGTGCCAGATTTTGTCTGTCTTCTGGATGGCCATCGAGCCTTGCTCCTTTGCGCCTTGGTAAGAGATGCAGCAACGAGGCGGAACGCTCCTTGAAATCGGCCTCAGGCAGAACAGGGGATGAAGAACGGAGTCGAGGCGCGAACCCACCGCGTTACAGTTCATTATAGCTGACGTGGTTGGCGCGAAATGTCACCAGAGTGTCTGGACCAATTTCCAATTACGTGTGCGCGGGACAGCGAGAGTGTAGTTTTGTCTCCATTCGCCCCTCAGGGTGCGAATGCCTCTTTTGCAGCGATCACCGTGTTGGAATGGATGGTCACGGTGTCTTCGACATCCTGAGCGTAGCCGCCGGCGTAGGTGACCATGACCGGGATATCGCGGGCGCGGGCGACGCGAAAGACGAGTTCGTCGCGCTTCTTCAGACCGTCGATCGTGAGGTTCAAGCCCCCAAGTTGGTCTTCCTGGTAGGGATCGGCACCAGCGATGTAGCAGATCAGATCGGGCTCGAACTGCCGCAGTCCGGAACTCAGCGCATTGTCCAGCCAGGCGAGATAGTCGTTATCCCCGACGCCGTCGGCCAGATCGACGTCGATAGAGGACGGCGGTTTCCACATCGGGTAATTGTTGTGCTGGTGCAGGGAAATGGTGAACACGTCGCCGGCATGGGCTTCGCGCATCTTTCCGCCGATATTGCCTTGGGGATGTTGAAGCGTGGCACCGGAAACCGACGGGAGCAGCGAACTGGCGGTGCGAGTTCCAGCGAAAATGGCGGCGGTGCCGTTGCCCTGGTGCACGTCGCAGTCGACAGTCATAGCGGTACGAATCTTGTCGTCGCGCTGCAGGCGGCGAATCGCGACCGCGACGTCATGAATCATGCAAAATCCTTCACCGTGGTCAGGAAAGGCATGGTGAAATCCGCCGCCGATGCTGACGGAAATTTTATCGGTGAGGGCGTGCCGGGCGGCGAGGATCGAGCCTCCGGCAGCCAGCCAGAAGGCTTCGACAAGATCGCGCGAGTATGGAATCTCTATTTCCATTTCTTCGCGCGGGCTGAGCGTGCCGGTCTTCAATTTCTGAACATACTCCGGCTTGTGCACGAGCAGGATGTCCTGGTCTGAGGCAGGCTCCGGCTCAAGAAAGTCGGCCGGACCCGCAACCCCGGTCGCGATCAGGCGGTCGTGAACACGGCGGTATTTTTCAGCAGGAAAAACATGGTTGCCGATCGGAAGGTAATAGGCGTCGCTGTAGACCAGCTTGAAGGGGAGCATTCAGCCCTCGGCGGTCAGCACTCAGTTAGCAAAGCTCACGAAATCCTTATGATACCGCGCGAATTCGGCAAGTTCATTTGGGTATGGCGGCGAGCCTCAAACGTTAAATGGGCCGAGTGTCGAATGCTGAGTGCTGACTGCGATCTTCAGCGGCGTCTATCTTTTGGCGGCGCATTATCGGGAACTGGCGTCATGATCGGCCTGCGCACCGGCACGATCGCCCCTTTGGAAGCGTCGGTGGCAGCGTTGGCGCGATTGAGTACTTCCTGCTGGATATATTGGACGAATTCCTGGATCTGGCGCTGCATCTCCTCCATGCGCTCGCGCATTTGCAGGATGATGGCCATGCCGCTGATGTTCACCCCAAGGTCGCGGGCCAGCGATAGGATGAATTCCAGGCGCTGCAGATCTTCATCGGTGTAAAGACGGGTGTTGCCTTCGGTGCGCGACGGCTTGAGCAGGCCTTCGCGCTCGTAAAGCCGAAGAGTCTGGGGATGGATGCCGTACATCTCGGCAACGGCCGAGATCATGTACGCGCCTTTGGATTTACGCTTGGTCATTGCGAGTTATTTATAGCAGAAACGTTCGTGGAGGGGCGGACGCCCTCCTCCCCTCGTGGCCGAGGAAAGTGACATCTCGCAGACGATTGCATCGTCCGCCTTTCGGCGCGACCCGGACGAGGGCGTCCGGGGCTCCAGATTCCAGTTAAGCTGCGGGTTGCGGCTTTTGCTCGCGAGCGGCGGACCATCCCGCGGGCTTCAGGGCGTGATTGACGAAATACGCCACGAAACCGGCGGCGATCAGAATCATGCCGAAAGCGAAGGAACTCATCCCGAGGATTGATTCGTGCTCGCTGCGAATGACGGAGAACGCCAGCAGCAGGACTGGCGGAATGCCAATCGCGATGGCGCCGGGCAGGCCTCCGGGAACGCGGAATGGACGCTTAAGATTTGGTTCGCGGAAGCGGAGAACGACCAGAGCGATGAATTCGAGCGCCAGGCTGCCACCGTAGAGAAGGATATCGATCGTAACCAGCCGTTCGAAGCCGAGGCCAAGGCATAGGGCCCATCCGATGGCCAGGGCCATGATCGCCACCCATGGAGCTTTCGATTTCGGATGCAGCTTACCGAATATTTTCGGCAACATGCCGTCTTGCGCCATGGCCAGAGGCAGGCGCGAGTAGCTCATGACGAGAGCGTTGAACATTCCGAAGCCGCTGATCATGCCGCCGAGAACGACGCCAACCCGCAGCAGCGGTCCGCCCATCAAGCCGGCGATGTCGGCCCAGGATCCGGTTTCCCACGCGGTCGCTTTCAGGCCCGTTGCCCACATGGCGGCGAAGGGAAGCACGTAGCTAAGGGCAACGATTCCGACGGCGACCAACATCGCGCGCGGGTAGGTCCGCTGCGGACGTTCGACTTCCGTAGCGATGGTCGAGGCGTTGTCCCATCCCATGTAGTTCCACATGCAGATGAGCAGGCCGCCTAAGATGTCGACCGTAGAGGTCGTCGGTTTGGTGACGGCATTGGCCAGAGCTCCAAACTTGAACGGCGCCAGCAGCACGACTGCCACAAATGGCGCCGAGAGGGCCAGGAACAGCCACAGGGAAGTCAGCGAGACGACCTTCACCCCGGCGATGTTAAGGATCGCGCAGGCGACCACCACAGCCAGTGCGACCCACCATCCGCGATTGTTCACCTGGAACCAGGGAAACATGCGGGTGAGGTAGGCGACGAAGAGCGTGGGGTAGATCGCCATGTCGAAGATCGACGCGACCAGCGACAGCCAAGCCTCCTGAAATCCCCAGAAATTGCCCATGGCGCGGCGAACCCAGGCGTAGTATCCCCCTTCAAAGGGCAGCGCGCTGGAAAGTTCGCCGATCATGAAGGCTGTCGGCAGGCTCCAGAGCAGCGGGGTGATGAGCAGGATCAGGATCGCGCGTCCGTAGCCGGCGCCGTGCACAATATCTTCCGTGCCATAGGTTCCGCCCGACACCATGAAGAAGGTGGCGGCGACCAGGGGCCAAAGCGTGAGGCGGACGAACTTCTTCCGGTTGGGGACAGCGGTGAGGGTTGGGGGATTATCGGGTTGTGGATGTTGGGCGCTCGCGGTTGCCAATTTCTATGGCTGCCTCCTTAAGCGACTCACTCTCACCACCGCGTCTCCCTTGACGTTCTGTTCGCGGCTCCCGGGGGTGGGGTGCGATTTCCCGGGCATTTCGGCGAAGTTAGTTCGCACTTGTGAGATTACGGAAAATTTCCACAGATGCAATACTTTTTTGAAATTTTTTTGAAAATTTTTGTAAGCGGGAGACGCGGTACGAGAGTAACGTGGCCCGAGTCGCGAAGGGCCGAGTTGTGAGCGCTAAGCCTGACTTCGGGCTCGCGACTCAGGCTCAACTCAAAGCTTCAGCTCCCAGGTTTCGGCGACGAGGTCGCGGCGGCTCCAGCTGTCGTGGCATTGCTTCCCCACGAGTTTGAAGCCGGCCTGCTCATAGAGATGGCGGGCGGCGTGAAGCTCGCTCTGCGTCCAGAGAACGACCTTGTTGTACCGGGCCTCGCGGGCGAAGCGGACGCACTCCTCAACCAGCCGTTTCCCGATGCCAAGTCCACGAGCGGAGGGCTCGACCAATAAGAGGCGCAGCTTGGCCACCGACTTCGATTTCTTCACCAGGACGATCGATCCGACGTTCTCGCCCGCCTTTTCAGCGATCCAGCAGCGCTCGCGGGCGGGATCGAGGTTTTGGATGAATTTGGCCACGATCTCCGCCACTAATGCTTCGAAGCGCTCGTCGTAGCGATACTCCCGCCAGTAGAGCTCGCCGTGACGCTGGACAAGCCATCCCATGTCCCCCGGACGGTGGGAGCGGATCTGATAGGGCGTGGCAGACGAGGGCGGTAACGTCAGCACACTTTCGATCTCGCGCATGGCGGCCAGCATTTTCTTCTGCGCAGCGGGAGAAAGACGGGCCAGCATGGCACCCACCTCGTCGCTCGAGCGGCGTTCAAGAGGCGCAAGCACCTTCCGGCCAGAGGCAGTCAGAGACAAGAACACGCAGCGGCGGTCCTCGGGAGAAACCGCGGTTTTGATCAGGCCTCGAGACTCAAATTCTTGCAGGATGCGGCTGACATAACCGCGGTCGAGGCCGAGATCGCTGCACAGATCTTTGGCGGTAACTTTGTCGCGGTGGGCTAACTCATAGAGCACGCGGACTTCAGTAAGGGAAAGTTCACTCTGCAGCAAATGTTCCTGCAAGACGCCGATCTGGCGCGTGTAAAAGCGGTTGAAACCGCGAACGGTCTGGATGGGATCGCTGGGTGTTGAGGGAAGGTCGACTGCCGCTGGAGTTGCCATGCAGGCAGTGTAGCAAATTAGTTGACGGAGTCAACTAATTGGAGATTGCCTCGATGGAACAATGGCCTTATCGCGCATGAAATCCTTCGACTGCGTAAGGGTCCGCTTTCCGAAACATTTCGTTCAGGACGATAGCAAAGGAACGTTAGACTTTGCTCCAAAGCTCCGCCCGCGGGTCTTCTGGGTTCAGCTTGGCCAGCTCGCGCAGGAGTTCCTTCGTGCGCTCGTCGCGGGGCATGGGTACATGGACCGTGATTTCCACGATCTCGTCACCACGAACGCCCTCCTGCGTCGCCGATGGCACACCTTTTTCGCGCAGACGCAATTTCTGGCCTGATTGCGTTCCCGGAGGAATTTTCAGCAGGGCGCGGCCGTCGATGGTCGGCACTTCGACCTTCGCCCCCAGCGCGGCCTCGCTCGCCGTTACCGGGACGCTCAGTGAGATGTCGTCGCCGTCCCGGTGGAAGATCGGATGCTCGCCGGTGCGTATGATGGCGTAGAGATCGCCGGGAGGTCCGCCACGCGGTCCGGCGTTGCCTTTGCCTGGCAGACGAATGCGCTGCCCGTCGCGGGTTCCAGGTTTAATCCGCACCTCAAGCGGCTCGGTCTTCGAGATCGTGCCCTCGCCGTGGCAGGTGGGGCACATCGTCAGGTTCTTTCCGGTGCCGTGGCAACGTGGACACTGTACATTGAACTTCATGCGTCCGCCGGTTTGCGTGATCTGGCCGGTACCGTTGCACTCTGGACACTTGCCAGGAGACTCCAGTTCGCCCTGGCCGTGACATTGCGGACAGACGTCCTGGCGCTGAATGTTGAGCCGCATCACCCCGCCGCGGATCGCGGTCCAGAACGGGACGTTGACCTGATATTCGAGATCGGTGCCGGGTTCGGGTCCGGTTTCGGCCGGCGCCGCACCGTGCCCGCCACCAAAAATTCCGGAAAAGATGTCGCGGAATCCGCCTCCACCGCCGCCGGTTTTTCGTCCGCGACCAGCGTTGTCCACCAGATCGGAGAAATCGAATCCGCCGAAATCGAAATGAACGCCGCCCTGCCCGCCCTCCGCACCACCGCCTGCGCCTTGAAATCCGCCGCCGGGGAATCCTCCACCGGCCGCATTACCGCCCGCGCGCGCATAGGCTTCGGCTGTGGCCGGATCGATGTTGTCCGAGTAAAACCCGACCTGGTCGTAAATTTTTCGTTTCTTGGGCTCGCTGAGAACGTCGTTGGCCTCGGAGATGGCCTTGAATTTTTCCTCGGCCGACTTGTCTCCGGGATTGACGTCAGGGTGGTACTTGCGCGCAAGCTTGCGGAAAGCCTTGCGGATGTCTTCGGCGGAAGCGGACTTCTTGACACCGAGAATTTCGTAATAATCTTTTTTGGCTGTTGTGGCCATTACGTTCTATGGTGAACGGGTACTGCGGCGCGGGCGTCCGCGCCACACTCACACTTGTTCAATTCACATCATGTCGACGGTGTCTTGCCACTACTTTTACCGCATCGAAGGGTGCAGCGTCGACATACACGGGAATCCGCCGCGGTCCGTTCGGACTTGCGACGAATATCTCCCATTCCCCCTCCTCTTCGCCGAGGCCGAGAAAGTATGTTTGATCATTTACCTGAAAATCTAGCAATTGTTTTGTCCCCCAGAAAAATCCGGCCACGGATCTCACGGATTCTCAAGGATAATTCCCATCCGAATGATCCGTGTTCATCCGTGGTCACCATTTCTCACAAGCGGAACGCGGGCAAAAATGCCCGCGTCACACAGTTCTTGCTGAACGGATCCCTCGCTACGCTCGGGATGACGGCTGCGGGCTCCCGCTTTCGCTCACGCCCGCAAAGCGCCGTCACTTCTTATCTTCCACGTCCACGTACTCGGCGTCGATGACGCCCTCGTCTTTCTTGGCCTGACCATCGCCGCCCGGCTGCGAGCCAGCCGATGGTCCCGGGCCTGCCTGCGCTCCACCTGCCGGCTGAGCTGCTTTGTACATCTGCTCAGCCAGCTTGTGCGAAGCCTTGGTCAGGTTCTCGCGGGCTCGATCCATCTGCCCCTTGTCGTTCGACTCGAGGGCTTTCTTCGCGTCGGCGAGAGCGTTTTCGACATCGCCACGATCCGAACCGGAGATCTTATCGCCCGATTCGCGCAGCATCTTCTCGATCTGATAAACCATCGAGTCAAGCTGGTTCTTCGCTTCGATGGAGTCGCGCTGTGCCTTGTCTTCGGCTGCGTGCGCGTCAGCTTCTTTCGCCATGCGCTCAACCTCTTCCTTCGACAGACCGGAGGACGAGGTAATTGTGATCTTCTGATCCTTCTGCGTGGCCATGTCTTTCGCGGTCACGTTCAGAATGCCGTTGGCATCGATGTCGAACGTCACTTCGATCTGCGGCACGCCGCGTGGTGCCGGGGGGATTCCGGTTAGATGGAATTTGCCCAGCGTGCGGTTTTGCGCAGCCATGGGACGCTCACCCTGCAGCACGTGCACTTCGACCGAAGTCTGGCTGTCAGCCGCGGTCGAGAACGTCTCCGTTTTCTTGGTCGGAATCGTCGTGTTGCGCGGAATCATCGGCGTGGATACGCCGCCGAGGGTTTCGATCGAAAGCGTCAGCGGTGTCACGTCGAGCAGAAGCAGGTCTTTCACTTCGCCCTTGAGCACGCCGCCCTGGATGGCCGCGCCTACGGCAACGACTTCATCCGGATTGACGCTCTTGTTGCCTTCCTTGCCGAAGAGCTCTTTCACCAGCTGCTGGATGCGGGGCATGCGCGTCTGTCCACCGACCAGCACCACTTCGTTGATCTTCGAGGTGTCGACTCCCGCGTCCTTCATGCACTGCTTGCACGGGCCTACCGACTTCTGAATGATGTCTTCGACCATGCCCTCGAATTTCGCCCGCGTCAGTTTCTTGACGAGGTGCTTCGGGCCGCTCGCATCCGCCGTGATGAAGGGCAGATTGATTTCAGTCTCCATCGTGCTCGAAAGCTCGATCTTGGCGCGCTCGGCCGCGTCTCGCAGACGCTGCAGCGCCATTTCGTTGCCCTTGGCGCGCAGGTCGAGGCCTTCATCCTTTTTGAATTCGTCGATGAGCCAGTCGACCAGCCGCTGATCGATGTTGTCACCGCCGAGGTGCGTGTCGCCGTTGGTGGCTTTCACTTCGATCACGCCTTCGCCGACTTCGAGAATCGAGATGTCGAACGTGCCGCCGCCAAAGTCGTAAACGGCGATGGTCTCGTCTTTTCCTTTGTCGAGGCCATAGGCAAGCGCGGCCGCCGTAGGCTCATTGATGATTCTCTTTACCTCGAGACCGGCGATCTGCCCGGCGTCCTTGGTCGCCTGCCGTTGGGCATCGTTAAAGTACGCAGGAACGGTGATCACCGCCTCGTTCACTTTCTCGCCAAGATAGTCTTCCGCGGCTTTCTTCAGCTTCTGCAGAATCATGGCCGAGATCTGCGGCGGAGTGTATTCCTTGCCC
>JASHPL010000069.1 GCA_030038125.1 Candidatus Sulfotelmatobacter sp. | reverse complement strand
GTGCGGGCTAGCTGCGATCGGATTCACCAAGTTGCTGTACTGGACGGAAGATCAATTCAAGAAATTGCCGATTGATGAATTGTGGTCGCCCGCAATTGGCGCGCTTGGCCTCGGTATTATCGCCTATTTTGTACCGCGCGTTTTGGGGGTCGGCTATGACACGATTAGCGACATCTTGAATGCGCGTCTTGCACTCGGTGTGCTGCTGATTGTGATGGTTGCGAAGACGGTTGCGCTCGTCGTTTCACTGGGGTCTGGAACTTCGGGTGGATTGCTTGCGCCCATGTTTATGACAGGCGCAGCTCTGGGGGGTGCATTCGCACTGATACTCAACCGGATTTTTCCCGCAGCCCACTTATCTCCGGGAGCTTTCGCCCTGGTCGCAATGGGCGCCATGTTCGGCGCCGCATCGCACGCCGCGTTCTCTTTGATCGTTTTCGCATTCGAGGTTACACGCGACTACAACTCGGTGTTGCCGCTCATGGTCGCAGCCGTGATTGCGGAAGGAGTCGTGGTGCTGCTCATGCCCAACACTACGATCATGATCGAGAAGCTACGCCGCCGCGGACTCCAGATTTCTCAGGACTTCGAAGTCGACATCCTCGAAGAGGTGCGCGTGGGGGAAACAATGGATCCCCATCCGCAGGTGATCGCCTCGTCGATGCCGGTCGGAGAACTGGCCGAGCGCATCGCCCGTCACGATCCCCAGGTCTCTCGCCACGAGGCGTTGTTGCTCGTGGATGGCGGCGGCGAGCTATCAGGCATCATCACACGTCGAGATATTCTCCGCGCCCTGAATCAAGACCCACGCGGAACCGCGACCGTATTACAAAGCGGCACATCGAATCTGGTGGTTGCCTATCCCGACGAAACGCTGGCTCAAGCCGCGGACACAGCGCTGCGCTACGACATTGGTCGCCTCCCCGTTGTCGACCCGGCCAATCCACGGAAAATCCTGGGGTATCTGGGCAGGCCGAGTATCATGGCCGCACGGTTGCGCCGTCTTCAAGAGGAACATTACCGCGAACCTGGCTGGATCAGCCTTGCACGGACAAAACATTGATTTCGCCGTCAAACCTCGTTGCGTCTCGGCAATACCGCAGCCGATCTCCCATTCGTCGTGGGGGCGGTAATGAGACCGAGCAGTGGCCGTCAATCTCGACCGTATTGCACTGGAGTGCGCCATCGGTTGAATCCTTTCATGTTACTTTCGTGGCAGAAGCTCGTTAACGCCACGGACGCAAGACTCTTCTCTAGCCGAAAATATATTCGACGTTGCTTTGTTGAGAGGTGGTTCATGTCAGGATTCTTTAAGCGGATTCTTCGTTGGTTCTGTCCCCACCGATTCTCATGGCCGCACAGCGGCACGGACGGACGGGATTACCAGGTCTGCCTCATTTGCGGTAGCGCATTTGAATATGACTTGAATACGATGCAGCGCACCGGACGGTTAGTTTTACCCTCGGACACGCTCAGCCACTAGTAGCTGCTCTGCATGTCAAAAGAGACGTACAGCCTCTAGAATTTGGCATGAATCGAGCCAGCCGCCAGTTTCGTTGCGTTCGTTCTGGACCGAGCGCGGGTAATATACGTTCGGGACGGAGCAGCCAATGAAAGTGAAACCTTTCGTTTTTATTTGGGATCTAACCCATTAAAAATACGGGAAATGAGGTACGCCAGGGCTTCGGTCGCTGAGGCCGTCCTTTTGAGAGTGAGTTCGCAATCGGCAGGAAGAAAACAGCTGAATCCCCGGCGAGCGTTTCTCAAACGCAAAGCCTACTTCTATGGTGGATGAGCTTTCATCTGCGGTAGCGATGCGAGCCCGCCTTCCGATAAGATCGTCCCAGCCGAAAGAAAACCGGCATAATTCTCGCTATTTCACGCCATGCGATCTTACCCAGGCCTTCGTCAGAAGTGTTTTTCGTTCTTATTGCGCCTGGCCCTTTTCGCCGCTCTCGCGGTCCCGAGAGCAGTCGCGATCAGCCGCACGCAAGTCGTTGTTGTTCCCGTGGCGAATATGTATTCCGCCCCCAGCGACAAATCCGACGTGGTTTCGCAAGCCATTTATGGGAGCAACGTCCTGTTATTAGTCGCGCGTGGGGAGTGGTCGAGGATCCAGACGCCGGACGATCACTACAAAGGCTGGACTCGCAGCCGCTATCTGCGCTTGGTTCAGAATGGAAACGGGTATGCCACGATCGGCCTCGTCGTGCAGGTGGAAAGTTTGTTCGCGAACGTTTATCACGAACCGGATGTCACGAAGCACGTGCCTGTGATTACCGTTCCATTTGAATCGCGCCTGGAGGTCACCAGGGAAGGGAACGGCGACCGTCAGGGTTGGGTGCACGTTCGGCTGCCTGACCAGAAAACCGCGTGGATTCAGTCTGGCGACGTTGTGTCCGATCCCAAGCCGCTGACCATTTCTGGGTCGATCGAACTCGCGAAGCGCTTTCTGGGCCTGCCGTATTTGTGGGGAGGACGTTCCAGTTTTGGATTCGACTGCTCTGGATTTACGCAAATGCTGGTGCGCGCCCGCGGCGTTAACATGCCTCGTGATGCCGATCAGCAAGCAGCATGGAAGGGCGTAGTTCCAGTCGAGCGCAAAGACCTCGCACCTGGCGACCTGCTGTTTTTCGGACCCAGCCCGAAAAAGATTACGCACACCGGCGTGTACATTGGGGATGGGCAATTCATTCAGGCGACAACCAACGGACATCCCGTGGTACAAATCGGCCGCATTGATGACGATCCCTGGACCAGACCGTTGGTGGCGTGTCGCAGAATCCGCGCTTCTTCTGGTCCGTAATCTAGTGAGAACCAATGCCTCATGCGCTTCTTCTTTACGATGGCGTCTGTGGGTTTTGTAATCGCTTCGTGCAATTCGTGTTGCGCCACGATAAAAACGAATCGTTTCGTTTCGCTTCGTTGCAAAGCCAGTTAGCAGCCCGCGTTCTCTCGGCTTACGGGGCAGGCCCTGTCGACCTCGACACGGTCTATGTGATTCGAGATTTCGATGCGGAGAAGCTGGAGTGCGTAAGGCGCGAACAGCCTTTGCTTTCGCGTTCCGATGCGGTTCTATTCGTCTTGCAAGAACTGGGCGGGTTCTGGAGCGTTGCGGGCTTCGTGTTGCGGTTCTTCCCGCGTTTCGTCCGGAACGCGGGATATCGTTTGGTTGCGCAAAGCCGCTACCGGATCTTCGGGAAGCACGCAACCTGCCCATTGCCGGAAGAGCACATGCGTAGCCGCTTTCTGGATGTTTGAAATCGTGTGCGATCTGAATTACATCCTGCCTTCCCCTGTGTAGAATACAGTTCTGCGATTTTTTAGATTCGCAGTGGGTCGCAATAATTCTCCTCGTCGTTCGAGGTTTCGTCATGGCCGAAAAAGCGGTAGCTGACGTGCAAAACACAAGCATCGATTCGATTCTGCAGGAGCAGCGCAAGTTTGATCCGCCAGCAGAGTTCAGTCGACAGGCTCACATTAAGAGCCTGGGCGAATATGAGCGCCTCTACCACGAATCGATTCAAGAGCCGGATCAATTCTGGTCGCGCGTCGCGAGCGAACTTCATTGGACCAAGAAGTGGGACAAGGTCTTGGAGTGGAATTGCCCGTGGGCGAAGTGGTTTGTTGGCGGCGAGATCAATCTTTCCTATAACTGCCTCGACCGTCACGTTGCGACCTGGCGGAAGAATAAAGCCGCCATCATCTGGGAAAGTGAGCCAGGAGAGATCCGCGTCCTAACTTATCAGCAGCTTCATCGCGAAGTACAAAAATTCGCGAACGTTTTGAAATCGCTGGGCGTGCGGAAAGGAGACCGCGTCGCCATCTACATGGGGATGACGCCGGAACTTGCCATCGCAATGCTGGCATGCGCTCGCATCGGCGCACCGCACACGGTCGTCTTTGGCGGATTTTCTTCGAACGCGCTTGTCGACCGCATCCACGACTCGCAGGCTTCAATAGTAATAACGCAAGACGGATCATTTCGGCGCGGCAGCGAGGTGAAATTGTTCCCCGCAGTCGAAGAAGCGCTGAAATCGTGTCCCAGCGTGAAGCACGTTGTGGTCTACAAACGCACTGGAAGTCCTATCAATATACAGTCTGGTCGCGATCACTGGTGGCACGATTTGATGGCCAAGGCTTCCGACGTGTGTGCGGCCGAGCCACTGGATTCCGAACATCCGCTTTACATCCTTTACACCTCCGGCACTACCGGGAAACCGAAAGGCGTGGTGCACACGACGGGCGGATATTCCGTTGGCACGTATCTGACAAC
This sequence comes from Candidatus Sulfotelmatobacter sp., assembly GCA_030038125.1. Classification (GTDB taxonomy): domain Bacteria; phylum Acidobacteriota; class Terriglobia; order Terriglobales; family Acidobacteriaceae; genus Sulfotelmatobacter. The sequence continues at coordinate 3,205 of JASHPL010000069.1, read as the reverse complement.
AAAGTGGGTCTTCGACCTCAAAGACGAAGATACGTATTGGTGTACTGCCGATATCGGCTGGGTCACAGGGCACAGCTATATCGTCTATGGCCCGCTCCAAAATGGCGCCACATCGCTGATGTACGAGGGTGCTCCGAACTTTCCTGAGCCCGATCGCTTCTGGTCGATCATTGAGCGGCACAAAGTCAATGTCTTCTACACTGCGCCCACCGCGATCCGCACCTTCATCAAGTGGGGGGATGAGTGGCCGAAGAAGCACGACATGAGCAGCCTGCGTCTACTCGGAACTGTGGGAGAGCCGATCAACCCTGAGGCCTGGATGTGGTATCGTGAGACGATTGGCGGGGACCGTTGCCCAATAGTCGATACCTGGTGGCAGACTGAGACCGGGCACATCATGCTCACTCCAATTCCCGGCGCAATCGCGACCAAGCCTGGGTCAGCGACGCGGCCATTTCCCGGGGTGGTGCCAGAAATCGTCACGATGGATGGCAAGCCGGTCGCCGACGGCTCGGGCGGATTTCTGATCCTGAAGCGGCCATGGCCCGGCATGTTGCGCACCATCTACGGCGATCCGGATCGTTATGTACGCCAGTACTGGTCGCAGATTCCGGGCGTGTACTTTACCGGCGACGGCGCCCGCAAAGACAAGGATGGGTATTTCTGGATCATGGGCCGCGTCGATGATGTGCTGAACGTCAGCGGCCATCGGCTGAGCACCATGGAAGTGGAAAGCGCGCTCGTTGCGCACGATGCCGTGGCTGAGGCTGCTGTGGTCGGACGCCCCGACGAGTTGAAGGGCCAAGCGATCTCGGCGTTCGTCACGCTGGAGCAGGGAAGGCAGCCCTCGAACGAATTGAAAGAAGAGTTGCGCAAATGGGTGGCAAAAGAGATTGGAGCGCTGGCCAAGCCCGATGATATCCGCTTCACTGATACGCTTCCGAAAACGCGCAGCGGAAAAATCATGCGCCGTCTATTACGTGAACTGGCCACCAGCGGAGAAGTCAAAGGCGACACCACCACTCTCGAAGATTTCAGTGTGATCGCCAAGCTCAAAGAGCACGATGAAGCCTGACCTATTTCGGTCCTTGCTGTCAAAGGCTGGGACATTTTTCTTGCATTGCTAACCCTCCGATCCGCCTGCGCCTCTGCCGGCGGGTATATGATTTCTACATATCTCTTCGGTCTTTCTGTGCACGGGAGTTCCGCTATGCCTGCGATACGTCTTGCGATCAACGGTCGAAGTTATTCTGTGGACGTCGAGCCCGAAACCAGTTTGCTGACAGTTCTACGCGAGCATCTTGACCTGACCGGCAGCAAGTATGGCTGCGGTGAAGGACAATGCGGCGCCTGCACGGTGCTGATTGATGGAAAGGCGCAACGATCGTGCATCACGAGAGTCGGCGCAGTCAGCCACAAGCAGATCACCACCATTGAAGGCCTGGAAAGCGGCGGCCGGCTTCATCCCGTCCAGGCGGCCTTCTTGGAGCTCGGCGCCATGCAGTGCGGTTATTGCACTTCCGGAATGATCATCTCGGCGGTCGCGCTACTAAAGCGCAATCCCGCGCCCAAGGAAAGCGAAATCATCAACTTCATGGATGGCAACGTGTGCCGCTGTGGAACCTATCTGAGGATTATCAGCGCAGTTCAGAAGGCAGCGAAAGCGATGAGCGCGTCCACGGTCGCGAAAGGAGCCGGGCTATGAGCAGATCAAATCCGAACGCGACGCAAGTTCTGGAGCCCGAGCGCTACGAACTCACGGCTGCGGCTCCGTATCACTTTGATCTTGACCGGCGAGAGTTCTTCAAGTTTCTGGGCGCAGGGGTGCTGGTGGTTTCGGTGTTAAATCCGGCAGTGATTGGGCAAGAATCAGGCGGTTCGCGGCACTGGCGAGACGACTCGCTGCCCAAGGAAATTGATGCCTGGCTGCACATCGGTGAAACCGGAAACGTCACGGTCTACACCGGTAAGGTCGAGGTCGGCCAGAATATTCGCACGTCCTTGACGCAAGCCGTTGCAGAAGAACTACGCGTCCCGGTAGAAAAGATCGAGCTGGTCATGGGCGACACGCTACTCACGCCCTTCGATATGGGTACTTTCGGCAGCCGCACCACTCCCACGATGAACCTGCAGCTTCGCAAGGTCGCGTCCGCGGCGCGAGATACTCTGATCGGGCTTGCGGCCGCGCAGTGGAAGACCGATCCTCAGCACCTTATAGCGGCTGATGGAAAAATCAAAGACCCTCAAACCGATCGTTCTGTTGAGTATGCGACTCTGACCAGAGGCCAACAACTTACTCAGGAACTTCCGGCAGAAGATCCTTTAATTTCTGCTGCCGACTGGAGAGTGGCGGGACAGCCGGTCCCAAAGGTAGATGGGCGCGATTTCGTTACAGGTGAGCATCGCTATCCGTCGGATCAGAAGCTTCCCGAGATGCTTTATGGCAAGGTTTTGCGGCCATCTTCCTTTGGAGCGACATTAGTTTCGCTGGATTCGAAAAGAGCCGAGCAGATGGGCGCAACCGTCGTTCACGATGGCGACTTTGTCGGCGTGGCTGCTGCGAGTTCAAGCCTGGCTCAGGCTGCAGTGGCGAGCATTCACGCCGATTGGAAATCTGAGCCACAGATTTCGAACAAGGAATTGTTTGAGTATCTGAAGCAAAATACGACCGAAGGCCACGATCCTACGGGAGACGGCGATAGCTATGAAACCGGCAATGTTGATACGGCTTTCGCCGCGGCTAACCACAAATTGCAGGCGACTTACACTGTGTCGTATATCGCGCACGTTCCGCTGGAACCCCGGGCTGCGTTGGCGAAGTGGGATGGTGACCAGCTAACAGTCTGGACTGGAACTCAGCGGCCCTTCGGTGTGCGCGGCCAGTTGGCGGAGGCGTTTCGAATCCCCGAGGATCACGTGCGCGTCTTTATGCCCGATACGGGCTCTGCGTATGGCGGCAAGCATACGGGCGAAGCCGCCATTGAAGCGGCGCGTCTGGCGCGAGCGGCGAAGCGTCCGGTAAAACTGATTTGGACGCGCGAAGAGGAGTTCACCTGGGCGTACTTCCGTCCCGCCGGAGTCATGGATGTTACCGCTGGCGTTCGTGGCGATGGCATTATCACGGCGTGGGAATTCCATAACTACAATTCGGGTTCTGCGGGAATGCGCACGTATTACGACGTCGCGAATCAACGAATCATCTTTC
>JASHPL010000068.1 GCA_030038125.1 Candidatus Sulfotelmatobacter sp. | reverse complement strand
TAGTGGCAAGCGGCAGAACTTTGGTTGCCCGAAACCGAGCAATAACCGGTCGTGGCAGGGTTGAGGTTGGGGAACACGTTGGCTTGCGTGGGGAACGGGTGCTGGTCCCACACGTTGCGGTATTGGTAGCTGCCGTCACTGGTGTAGTTGGAGCTGAGGCAGTCCGGGGTCGGCGTGCCGCCACATTCTGCCTGGCTCGGAATGATTTGTCCAAGACCGGTAGCCGTGTTTGAGCGATTGGCCACGAAAATGATCGGCTCTTCGCCCACCGGATATACGTTAATTGTGGTAGATACCGTCGAACTGGTGATGGGGTCGGCGGCACCGGGGAGCGCGAACTCGACGGGTGTGGTTGCCGCCGTGCTGCCCGGTTCAGCGCTCTTGATTTGCAGACCGATCGGTCCGGGGCCATAGCCCAAGGCGAACGAGTAGATGAAGGAGTCGGCAGTGGTGGGAACCGTATCCCCGCCGTAGGGGCTAGGAACTAGGCCCAGAATGCGCTCCGTGGCCAGTTTGGCATCTTCGGGACGGATGTCCGTCATGCCGGCTGTCAGTGTAACTCCTTCGGTGCCGCTGATCGCCGTCCAGACGGCGGTTGTCAGAGTCGTGTCCGAGGTGCCATCGATAAAGAAACTAGCTGTAATCGCGTTGGCTCCACCGTACGTGGTGGCAGCGTTATCTACGGTGAGTTTTGAGCGCGGCACGGCCAGGTAATTGCGGACGCCAACAGTGGAGTCCACTGAAAGATAGGTCCAGATGTCAGTAACGGTGCCAGTAGTGGTGTCGGTCACCCAAACTACCCAGAGGTTTCCATACTCCAGTGGGATGGAGGAACTGCGGGTGTCGTGCAAGTAAGCATAAGGTTTGGTGGTCTTAACGGTCCAGTGGCTCGTAGTGCAGCCGTCTCCCGCGACTGCTGTACTGCCCGCCGTAGCCTGTATCGTGCCCGCATTGCAGATACCATTCGCGGCGGCGGCAGTTCCTGAGCCGGCAAGGTCGTTATAGGCGGCGAGGCCAAAGCCTTGCCACATTGCCGAGGAACCTGCGCCAATGTAATGCACGGTAGTACTTTCAGCGGCATTGGCGACAGGAGCCACGGTCGTAATCGCGGCGACTGCTAGCAGCGCGATGAGCAATTTCAGTCTATTCATCGATGAATCTCCTTTTCGATGTTATTGATGGTGGTGAGTACATACCGTGGCGCTACGGGTGATATCATCCCGCAGGCCAAAGGAGGCGGTGCGATAAGGATTTGGGGAGAACCGAGGTGCATTTCCGCACAGTCGCCCCGAAGCGCAATCCGGAAAACCACCCTGAGCCCTCGGGAACACTATCTAGAACGTTCGTGATAGAAGGATGACGCAACTATTAAATTCGTATAAATTTCTTGGTTCCTACCGATTTGTTTTGTGGAAATTGACGGCCAAACCACTCAAGCCGCAGCCGCCTCACCGTGAAAAACAGTCGCGGCGAACTGGGTAAACCGGATTCCTCGAAAGACGACTTCTTCCGAAGACAATTCAGCAAGTTACGTGAAATTAATGCTGTGGTCATCGCAGTGTAACAATTTGGGCGTAACTACTACGTCTTAACTTCCGCCCCGATTATTCGTCGAGCCCGATCCGTGCCCGGGAGTGATTATCCATTTCGGATTTTGTTCGACAAAAATCAGCAGCACCGTTCCCTCTGGAGGTAACGTTTCTGTGAGATGTTCGCTAGTAGTGCCCGCCTTGTGCATCTGCGTTCTAAGTTTCGCGACAACGTCGTTGTCAGGGCAAGACAACTCGCGTCCTCAAACGCCAGCTCAAGATGCCAAAGCAGCCGTCACCGGCACCGTGAGCGACCAAACTGGTGCAGGAGTGTCTGGCGCGACCGTGACCATGGACGGCGGGAAAAGACCGGCTGCGAGCGTAACCACTGACAACCAAGGCTTGTACGCTTTCACCGACTTGGCCGCCGGATCTTACGCAGTGTCGGTCACATTGCACGAAGTCAAGATTTTTCAAGCTAACGTGTCGTTGAGCCCCGGGCAAGTACTGACAATGAGCGTGGCCGGCGCGCAACCAGGGTCACCAACTTCGCCAGTCGGAGCAGCGCCTCCTTCGGCGACGGGCGCAGGATCAAGTGCCACCGCCTCCACAGCCATCACCGGGACCGTGAGCGACCAAACTGGCGCAGGAGTTGCTGGTGCGACGGTGACCTTGGATAACGGGAAAGGATCAAGTCCGAGCGTAACTACTGACAACCAAGGTTTATACGCCATCACTGACTTGGCCGCCGGGCCTTACGCGATGTCAGTAGCATCGCACGGTGTGAAAACTTTTCAGGCGAACGTGTCACTGAGCCCGGGACAGGTGTTGACCTTGGGCGTGGCCGGTGCGCAGGTGGCCCAATCCGGATCGCCCACTCCACTGTCAGATCAAAACGCTCTGACAAGTCAACCAGCTGCTCCCGCAACAGGAGCGCCACCCAGCGCTTCCGGATCGGCGGCAAATCCTCCTGTTCCGACAGCCGCCGCCACCGCGCAAGAGCCGGTGGCGCCATCGGCTCAGACCGTAATAGCCGGGCCCGGCGCTTTCAGCGGTCCCGGGATCGGTGGCGCCGTAACCGACCAGACTGGAGCGGTTGTGGTTGGTGCCACCGTAAAGGTTAGTAATGGTTCTGGCGTTGTTCAAACTGTAACGTCGGACGAGAAGGGCAATTATGCAATTCGCAATTTACCCGCTGGATCGTACAACATTACTATCACGATGAAGGGGTTCAAATCTTTCGAAGCGGACGGTGTGACACTCGCCGCGGGACAAAGTCTGCCGCTTGATGCAACGATGGAGCCGGCCGCGGAAGCAACCGAAGTCAACGTAGAGGGCCAGAAAGTTGCCGAAGTGGAAACCGAAAGCGCCCAGGTTTCTGGAACCATCACAGAAAAGGAGGTGTTATCCCTTGGCTTGAACGGACGCAACTTTACCCAGTTGATTGCCCTGACTCCTGGAGTAAGCAACCAGACAGGGCAAGATGAAGCGCATGTCGGAATCACCGGTAGTGTGAAGTACAGCGTGAATGGTGGACGCGTAGAATACAACACCTTCGAGACGGATGGCACTGATGTCCTGAACGCCGGCCTGAATGGGGCCGAGAGTACCCTTATCGTCTATCCGAGTTTGGATGCCATTCAGGAAGTGAAAGTGCTTACTTCTAACTATGGCGCCATGTATGGTCGGACGGCTTCAGGTACGGTCATTGTGACGACTAAGATCGGCACGCCGCACTGGCACGGCGATGCTTACGAGTTTCTCCGCAATGAGGCTTTCAACGCCCGCAATTACTTTGATCCGCCAGGGAAAGCTCCATACTACCGCAGAAATGATTTTGGATTCACCATCGGCGGGCCGGTATTCATCCCACACGTTTATAACGCTGACAAGAGTAAGACGTTTTTCTTTTGGTCCGAGGAATTTCGTTACGAAAGGTCGCCCACCGATCAGCAACCCGATTTCGACCGTGGCGTACCATCCCTCGCTGAGCGTCAAGGAGACTTCAGCGACGTTTGTCCAGCTTACGCCTCACCGTTTGTTTTTAACCCCGCGCTATGGCCTGACTGCCCGAGCGCCGGAACAAGCAGTCTCTTTTTTGGCTACGGGGTGATGTTTCCCAACAACAACCTCGCACTGCCCAATCCTTTCGGGGCCCTCGACCCCAATGCAGTTGCCCTGCTGAACACCAATCTGATTCCTCTGCCCAATGCCTCAACGGGCTGCAATTCTAGTGTTGGTTCTTGTTATGTCGAAGTTGTTTCTGAACCTACTCATTGGCGCGAGGAGCTAATCAACCTAGATCACAACTTCAGCTCGAAGTTTCAGACTTCGCTTCACTACATCCACGATGCGTGGAATACCGTCGTCCCCGTCCCGGAGTGGCAGCGTCTGCCAGGCAACGTTCTGAACAGTTTCCCCACCGTGCAAAACCAATTTGTGGGTCCGGGGGTCGCCGTGGCGGTCCGTGCGACGCAAACCCTTAGTCCTACGTTGGTAAATATTTTCACTGCCAGCTTCACCAACTCTCACATCACCCTTGAGAACGAGAACGGACCTGGAGGAGCGAATTATCAAAGACCGGCGGGCTTAGGTCAGCCAGGTGGCCCCTGTAAACCGGGAGAATCGGCCGGAGTGCCAACGGGAACCACGAGTTGTCCGCTGGGTGCAATCTTCAACAACGGCTTCGGAGGTAAAGCGCCAGGTATTGTGATCGCCGGCAACAACCTGGCGTACGGGGGCGCGGGATTCACAGCTGATACTTCTTACATGCCCTGGGAACACACTAATCCCACGTTCAGCTATCGCGACGACCTGAGCAAGGCAATCAAGACGCACACTCTCCAATTTGGAGCCCAAGTGGTTTTCGCCGAGAAGAATGAGACAAACGAAAGCACCGCAGCTACTCCCGGCGATGTTCAGGGATTGTTAACTTTTAGCAATATTAATGGGGCTCACGTCGGAAATACCGGGAATGCCTTCGCGAACTTCCTTTTTGTTTCGAGCAACGTGGGAAATCCGGTTGCCATTCAAAGCTACACACAGGACAGCACTCAGTCCCGATACTACAACCGCTATACAGTCGGGGAGCCCTATATCCAGGACGACTGGAAGGTCAACTCGCGCCTGACGGTGAATCTGGGAGTGCGGTTTAGTCTGTTCGGCCTTTACCACGAGAAGTACCTACGAGAGTGGAACTGGGTTCCTGCAGCTTTCAGTCCCTCGCTGGCCTCTGAGGTGAGCGTAAACCCGGCTAATGGACAGCTGATCAGCGTCCCGCAGCAGACTCCCATTCCCATCAATCTTAGTAATCCGGACCCGCGCCTTTTGAATGGCTTGGTGCAATGTGGAGTAAATCACGTGCCTGCCGGTTGCATGACCGGCCACTTGTTCAACCCAGCCCCTCGGGTCGGCTTAGCTTGGGATCCAATCGGGGACGGCAAAATGTCCATACGGGCAGGCTACGGCATGTTTTACGAGCACGGCACTGGGGAAGAGGCGAACACCGGATCTCTTGAGGGCAGCCCGCCCTACGTGCTAAGCATGACCCAAAGATTCCCACAGAACTATGGATGCATCGGAGGGTCCGCAAGCGGGTGTGACGTTACCCCGGGCGCTTATCCCCTCAACGTGACGGCAATCCCAACCCAGGCGGTGTGGCCGTACGCGCAACAGTGGAGTCTAAGTGTGCAGCGCCAATTGCCTAAATTCATGGTTGCCACTCTGGCCTATGTGGGCAGCAAAGGAACGCACCTGACGGCCGAACGCCAAATTAACCAGTTAAGACCGTTGTCGGCTCCCCTGAATCCTTTTGGAATCAATCAGCCGCTAATTCCTCAGGCCACTGTTTCCGGATTGCCCGGTGACTGTGGCGGATTCACCGGACAACCTGGTATTCCAGGTGTGTTCCACCTATTGAACGGTACGGTCATTAGTCCTCAGGACCCAGCTTATATCAACCTGGAGGCCGCCTGCGCGGGAGAACCGGGCATGGCCCTTCAGAACATTATCCCGGATGTGAACACGCTGCGACCGTATCCCGGTGTAGGGGAGATTTTCTCGCTGCAGAATGTTGCTAACTCTGCCTACAATTCCTTTCAGACCACCGTGCGCCGCACCAAGGGCCCACTGACTATTGGAGGCTCCTACTCCTACAGCCACTCGATTGATGATTCATCGGACCGCTCCGATGCCACTCTAGTAAATTCGTATGATCTCCGTGCCAACCGGGCAAGTTCCAACTTCGATCAGCGTCATCTTCTATCTATCAGCTACATCTATGCGGCGCCAAATTTATCCCAAGCTTTCCAGCGTATGACTGCCGGCAGGGTTGGCGACCCAACCGGAGACGGCCAGGATGCAGCGTTGCCTGACACTACTTCCCGGCTTTTGCGGTTTTTGGGCGATGGCTGGGAATTTTCGGGAATCACCATTTATCAGTCGGGAACCCCGTTTAGCGTGATTAACGGAGGCAGCACTACGATCTCGGTCCTCGACAATGCGGGCGTTGCAAATGCGATCGGCGCGGGATCGTATCCTGATTTGTCAGCCAATCCCGGGCTACCCCCCGATGAGCGGTTTAATACAAAGAGTTTTGGCCCCCTTATCGGAAATCCCAACCGATTCGTCGCGCCACGAGGACTTACCTTCGGAACCGCTGGCCGAAACTTTTTGAACAACCCGGACCGACTAAATTTCGATATGAGCTTGTTGAAGCACTTCAAGGTAACAGAAGGCAGCCTCGTCGAATTTCGCGCAGAGGCATTCAATATCTTCAATCACACACAATTCCGAGTCTACGACCCCAATCTTGGAAATACCGGCAGCAATGTTATTAGCTGCTATGGGGGACCGAATTATTCGGCGGGCTATGTCGCGCCGCTCAACCCAGTCACTGGCGCCAGCACCGGTACCGATTGCGTAACGGGCAGTGCTTTCCTGCATCCCGTGGATGCGCATCGCCCACGAACTGTTCAACTAGGACTGAAGTATACTTTTTAGCCGAATTGCGAGGCGGACTATATGCTGCCCGATCAAAATCGGATTGCAAAGGGTAACTCACTTAGATCAATTGGAGGTGGAGCCTCTGCTCGCCGACTCTCCCCCAGTGACCGACACGATGGCATTGCGCATGCACACGCTTGTGGCAACGTTTTTGGGTTCGAGCCGTAGTTAACTTTCTGCGTCAACTGGATGATAGGACAGATCACTGTGAAAATGTACATACATGGCCTCAATGCAGCGCTGGCTGGACGATTATCGATTGGTCTGTTGATGACCTTGGGACTGCCAGTTCTAGCCTTCGCAACGCTAGGTGGCTCGTTGGAGTCGGTTCACGCTGATCAGGTTCAGTTGAAGGCAAACCTAAGAATCATCCCGGGTGCCGTCTACACAGTGCATGAATTGACGACTCCAATGGACGTTGTGGTGAGGGAATATGTATCGACGGGTGGCCGCGTCTTTGGAGTTACATGGCATGGACCATTCATTCCGGGGATGCGGCAACTCCTGGGCGCCTACTTTCAGCAATATGTACTGGCTGCGAAGGCCGAGCGGGAGCACCACGTCGGCAGAGCTCCTCTCAACGTTCAACTGCCGGGGTTGGTAATTCAAACAGGTGGCCATATGCGAGCCTACTATGGCCGCGCCTATGACCCCGAATTACTGCCGGTGGGAACCAGCCCTGATGACATACGCTAAAAGGAGGCAGCGTTGCGAAGAGTAATAATCCTGGTTTTGGCAGGTCTAATGTTTCTGGTTGGCTGCTTTAAGCAAGGGGCAGCGCCGAGTCAAGCCCCCATTTCCATCGCCCTTACAGCGAGTAACCCGATAGTCACTGCCGGCCACACGATAACGATCATGGCAACCGTGTATGAAGAAGGCAACCAGGGCGTAACGTGGACTTTTACTCCTGCGAACTTCGGCGTCTTGAGTAAACCCACTGCAACTTCAGTGACGTATACAGCTCCAATGGGTTTCGTCACATCCAATACCGTGACTATCCTCGCAACTTCGATCACGAATCCCAATGTTACTTCTTCTGTGCAAATCTCCG
>JASHPL010000067.1 GCA_030038125.1 Candidatus Sulfotelmatobacter sp. | reverse complement strand
AACAACCCCTTCGATGCGCGGACCGCCGTTGACATTTTTCTTGCCCAAAATGCGGTCGGAAAATCCCATGAAGAAATACCGATCACCAATCCGAGCGCGAGAAGAAGAAGTTCTCCTCTTATCTCACTTCTCTGAACTGGACACTATTTTAGTAGACCAGAATGCTGGAAAAGTTGCATGACCACGAATGCGCAAACCCCTGCCGCAACATCATCAAGCACAATTCCGGTGCCCTCAGGTAGCTTTTCCAGCTGACGCATCGGGGGCGGCTTGATGATGTCGAAGACCCGAAAGAGTATAAAAGCCGCAAGAAAACTTTTCCATGCCAGCGGGGCGGCGATCAGGGCGATCAACTGCCCGGCTACTTCGTCGATCACCACACTCGGCGGATCTTTGATGCCCGACGCGCGCGATACAAGAGTGGCCGCGGGAATTCCGATAAAGATCACAGCGATCGCGATCCCGAATGCAATCGGAGCTCGCAAGAGCGGACGCAGAGCTTGCGACAAAGCCGCCCAGAGCAACACGGTGGCAGCCGATCCCCAGGTTCCCGGCCCAGGATGCAAACGGCCAATCCCGAAGAAGGTCGCGATCACAGTTGCCCAATGCGGAGCCGGTAGACGGTGAATTTTCGCCTCCGCCGGATCAGATGAGACCGCTTTACCTTCCCGCGGCAGGCCGGTGCTGCACTCAGGTGCGGTTTTCACTGCTTTCCCTCGCGGTCCTCGGGATTGGAATCTCCAATGCTCTCCTCGGCATCGGTCATGGGCGACGAAATCACGTACTCTCCGCTCGCCCATTTCCCTAAATCGATGGTTCGGCACCGCTCGCTGCAGAAAGGGAATTCCGTATCGTTACTCTTGACTGGCTTCTTGCAGATGGGACAGCGCAGTTTAAGCGCTCGGTTGCGCCGCATAACTCAATTGTATTCCGTCGAAGAGCGTGAGCTTCGATCTTTAACGTACAGCGAAAATCCAGTTGCGTGTTCCAGTAGAGCGAGGCAGTCATGCATCTCGGGGCAGCCGAGAATGAGAATAGCCGCCCTTGGCTGTCTGGCGGAGCGAAGTTCCGCAGTGGTTATCAGCTGCAAGTCAGTTTCACTGCACAATCGTTGCCACCAGATCGTAATCGTGGGCCTCGGTAATCTGGCAGCGATAAAACTCGCCGGATTTAGGTTCACATCCATCCGAAAAGTCGTTGACCCACACCTTGCCGTCGATCTCCGGTGCATGCATAGCGGTGCGCCCCTCCAGCAGAAGTTCGCTTTCTTGCGATTCTCCCTCCAGCATCAGATCGAATTCTCGCCCGATGAGAGCCTTTTTCTGCTTCCGGCTGATCGTGCGCTGGATACTCATCAGGTGCTTGCGCCGGCCTTCGATTTCCCGCAGAGGCAACTTTTTCTCGAGTGCAAACGCATTCGCCCCTTCCTGGTCGGAATAGGCGAATGCACCCATCCAGTCAAAGCGCGCTTCGCGCACAAAATCGCAAAGTTCTTCGAATTCCTTCTCCGTCTCTCCGGGAAAACCCACAATGAAAGAAGTTCGCAGGGTGAGATTCGGCACCACGCGGCGCATTTTCGCGATCGATCGCAGAAAGACCTCAGTTCCTCCGCCCCGTTTCATGCGTATCAGGACCGAGGCCGATGCATGTTGCAAAGGCACATCCATGTAAGAGCAAATCTTGTCGTTCCCCGCGACCGTTTCAAGCAGCCTGCCAGTGATCTTATTGGGATAGGCGTAAAGGAAGCGGATCCAGCGAAGGTCTTCTATTTGGGCGAGTTTTTCCAATAACAGAGCCAGCCCATCTTTCAACCCGAAATCTTCTCCATAGCAGGTCGTGTCCTGACCAATCAGCGTTATCTCGCGTACGCCGCCCTGTGCGAGCCGTTCGGCCTCGGCGACGACAGATTCGAACCTCCGCGAGCGGAACTGTCCTCGCAGTTGGGGAATGATGCAGAACGTGCATGGATGATCGCATCCTTCGGCGATTTTGATGTAGGCGCGATGTCCCGGCGTCGCCAGAACGCGGGGAGTGGTCTCGTCATACAGGTAATTGGGGAGATCCCCGATCGCCCCGTCCCAGGACTCGCGAGAAAATCGTCCCTGCGCGGCCCGCGCGGAACCTTCAGGGCGAGAGGGCAGCACCACGAAAGGTGAGTTTTTCGCCGCCATCTCGTCGGCTTCAGGGGAAGCCAAACCCGCCGCCACTAGGATGTTCTGCAGTTCGCCCGTTCCGACGACTGCATCAACTTCAGGAATATCCTTCTGAATCCGATCGCGGAAGCGCTCCACCAGGCATCCGGCCACCACCAGTTTCTTGGCTCTGCCGCCATTCTTGTGGCCAGCCATCTCCAGGATCGTATTGACCGATTCCTGTTGAGCGCTCTCAATGAAGGAGCAGGTATTCACCACGATCACGTCGGCATCTTCCGCGCGCGGCGTCAGCTCCGCCCCGGCTCGCGACAGCAGGCCCATCATGACTTCGCTATCAACGAGATTCTTCGGGCAGCCGAGACTGACGAACCCTACTTTCGGCCGCAGCTTGGCCCCGTTCTCAGCTGACCCTTTCAGGGAATTGCGAATGGCGGTTTTCCTTTAACAGACAGAATTCTCTTCATCTTAGCATCCTTCGACTGAAGTCCACTGTGAATGAGAGGACTCGCGGCTGGTTCCTGGGGGGACCACAAAAGTCACAGAAAATCATGTACCTGTGGAATTTCAGAGCTTGCGCGCCATGCTAGGCTAACCCTTACCGCCGTAACAATTAAATAAGCACCTCGCAAGGAGGGCACAAATGTCTGCGAGACGATATGGCGTTGCAGTCCTGTGTCTGCTCATGATGCTGGCTGCATCCTCGGTTGCCCAGGAAAAGAACGAATTAGGCGGCGTAGTCGGGCGCGTCTTCATTAGTGATCAGGGCATCACTGGCCCCACTTTTTTCGATAACACGATTCACTCCGGCAAAGGTATCACCTTCGCTGGGGAATATGCGCGCCGTTTCTTTGTGGCTCCCCTTTTTGCGATTTCGGGCGAGGTGGTCGCAGCCTACAACCCTGACGAAGATCTCAATGCCGGCGACTACGGAAACGCGGTTGTACCCAGTAATTACAAGCAATTGTTTGTCACGCCTGCGGCGCGGCTGAATCTCTTTCCTGCGACCGCAGTCTCACCTTGGGTGAGTTTTGGCGGCGGATTCGCTCATTTCAGCGAGGGAAATATGCTTGTCTACGGCGGCGCCAATCCCGGAAAATCGACCACGAGCGGCGTGCTGGAGGGCGGACTTGGGCTGGATGTGAGACTCGTTAGCCGCGTCTATATTCGTGGCGAATTCCGCGACTTCTGGTCGGGAGAACCAAGCTTTCCCCTTGCTCCGACCGGCCATACTCGGCAACACAACTTTTTCGTCGGCGGCGGAGCGTTTTGGAGATTCTAGCGGACCGTGATTTTTAAACTGATTGCGGAGAAATCCGCATCGATTCAGGACTTTCGAGTCGCAATCTTAACTTCCTCGTACAGCACCCGCAGGCGTTCAGCATCGTCGGCTGACTTGCCGAATCTGGCTAGCTCATAGACATCTGTAAATTGCGCCACTGGTTCGCGCAATCGACGATCGTCGATCTTTTCCACGAACTCTCGAGCTGTCATCGCCGGCGGTTTCTCGACTCCACGCCGGGCCAGCATCCGCGCCATCCGCATATACCAGATCGATGCAGCTTGTTCCGGAGCCCGCTCCGGGTGCGCGCGTAAGCGGGTTTCACGCCACACACGAGCGATCCACCGCAGATTTCTCAACAGAAGAAATACGATCGAGAGGCTCACCGCCACGAGCATCCATTTCACCGGCGAGCGCTCGGCGCGATGGTGAGCTAGTCGCGCCCACTCCAGGAGCGACTCATAGCGCATGCGCGTCCACGTCTTGGCGCGTTCCCACAGACTCCGCGTGCCGTTCAGTACCGATTCTCCGAGAGCGTATTGGTGCGAGGTGTCGTAGCTGACGATCCATTCGCGCCAAAATGAGGTCATGGCGTCCACATAAAGCGCGATCCGCGACCATCCCTGGGGCGTGCTCAGGTTTCCGCCCGGTGTGGGATCGAAAGTTTGCCAGCCGTAGCCCGGAAAATAGACCTCCACCCAGGCGTGCGCATCTTTGGCGCGCACAACGTAATTGCCCGTCAGATCATTAAATTCGCCGCTGGTGAATCCGTTGACCACGCGCGAAGGGATTCCTAGAGTCCGCAGCATCACTGCCATCGAAGAGGCGAAATACTCGCAATGACCTTTCTTGCGTTCGAACAGGAAATTCGCAATGGGATCAGCGGGTGCGGCACTGGGCAATTCCAACGTGTATTGATAGTGGGTCCTGAGATAGTTTTCGAGCGCCGTTGCCTTGTCGAAATTCGTCTTCGCCGAACCCGCGACCTGCTCCGCTAAACTCGAGACTCGCGGATCGATCGGCGGCAATCGAAGATAAGCCTTGGCCAGTGCCGCGGGATAGTTTGCATACGCAGTTCGCAACTCAGCCGCTGGCGGCCTGCCAATGTCGGAATCGGCTTCGTATCGAGCAATGGCATGTTGCGTATCGAAGTCATACACCGCCGCGCCCGAATCAACCACCAGCAGCTGATAATTTCCGCTAATGTTCTCCGCCCAGGGAGCGAGAAAGAATACATT
>JASHPL010000066.1 GCA_030038125.1 Candidatus Sulfotelmatobacter sp. | reverse complement strand
TGCGGAAGCACTCATGCACACTATATTTAAGGCCCGCCGTCTTTATTCTCCCGTCGAAGAAATCGAAAACGCGCTGCTGATCGTGGAAGATGGACGCATCGTCGAAGTCGCCGGCGGTGTCGAGCGCGAGCTCCCCAGCGGAGCATCTCTTGTAAACTTCGGCGACGCCACGCTGGTTCCGGGTTATTTCGACATTCACATACACGGGGGCTCGGGGGTCGATCTGATGCGAGCGGCGCCGGCGGATCTGCCGCGCCTGGGCAAATTTCTCGCGTCGCACGGCGTGACCGCATATTTTCCAACTACGGTGGCAGCTCCGCTTGACTCAACCTATGCCGCATTGGAACGCTTGGCCGACGCGATCGAAGCCGCCGAAAAAGAAAATGGAAATTCGGCGCGGCCGCTGGGCATTCATCTCGAAGGGCCGTTTCTGAGCCATAAGCGCAGGGGAGTGCATCCGCCGGAAAATCTGCTGGCCCCGACCATTCCAGTCTTTGATCGGCTATGGCAGGCTGCCCGCGGGCATGTGCGCATGATGACCATCGCTCCCGAAATTCCCGGAGCCATGGAAGTGATTGCCGAAGCGGCTAAGCGAAATGTCTGCGTCAGCATTGGGCACTCGGATGCCGAGATGCCGGTCGCGCAAGATGCGGTCAACACGGGAGCACGCCACGCGACCCATACCTTCAACGCCATGCGGCCGCTGGATCATCGGGATCCGGGCATTCTTGGCGAAGTGCTGACCGACGATCGGCTGAGCGCCGACATCATCGCCGACGGAATTCATCTGTCGCCGGCAGTTGTGCAGGTGTTTCTGCAAGCCAAAGGCCGGGAGCGCTCCGTGCTGATCACGGACGCGATTTCGGCCACCGGTATGCCCGACGGGCATTATCAACTGGGGCCGATCGAAGTCGAGGTGAAAGACGGGAAGTGCACGTCGGGCGGGAGCCTTGCAGGCAGCGTGCTGACGATGGATCGTGCGGTGCGGAATGTCACGAAGTTTTCCCGCTGGACACTAAAGGACGCGATCCGCGCGGCCACGCTCAATCCCGCGCGCGCCGTCGGAATGGCAAGAGATCGCGGCGTCCTCGCGCCAGGAATGACGGCAGACTTTGTGGTGCTGAATTCCGCGGGAGAAGTGCTGAAAACCGTGATTGGTGGGCTTGGGGGCTAATTGGGTTTGCGCTGTTTGGTGTCGGCCAGATGGCGCAGGAGCATCAGTTCATCAACGCGCGAGAGTTTGTCGAGGAAAGAGCTTTCCACTTTCGGGGTCTCATCACTTTCAGTCTTCGCCGGAGCCGATTGCCGTAATTTGTCTCCCAGTTCCGGTTCATTATTCATCACCTGCGAATAGAACCACAGGAAGTGGCGCATCTGATCGAGCGCCTGGCGCAGGGTTTCGATCGGCTCGGTTTCCGATAACGAGTTCAGCGCTTCCATTAATTCGGGATCACTGGGAGCCTGCATGGCGGCGCAATTGAGTTCCTGCTGGATGGTTCGCAGGTCTTCGGTTACGCGCGCGATACGGAGATGAAGATCGTCCATTTCGTCTCGGAACATGTGTTCGCCCTCTCACCATCTCATCGACAAAACGAAGCGAGTAGATGTCCCACGGGCATAGGCTTTGGTAATTCACGTATTACTTTGGTCGGGAAAAAGGTCATGATGCGAAAAGCCTTGTTGGGCGCGGCTTTGCGGCCCGCCCGCGACGCGAGAGCAATACCAAAATTGGCTTTCGAATGAAGAATCTAAGGTCGCCTGACAATCGGTAGTACATCGCTCGTCGGTGTGGATGCGATTTCGAGCGCGCCATGGCCGAGCCATTTGTGATAAAAACTCCGCCGTGACTCAAAGCGCTCCGGCAGCGGTTTCAGCAGAAGGTCTGGTACGAGCCATTGGCCGCTGGAGTTTAGCGGCTCTCACCATCAACTCGATCCTGGGAAGCGGGGTCTTCGGCCTGCCTTCGCAAGTGGTCGATCTACTCGGCCGGCTAAGCCCGCTGGCCGTCATTCTGGCTGGGATGGCAATGGCGGTCATTGTTGGCTGCTATGCCGAAGTCGCTTCGCAATTCACCGGGACCGGAGGAACGTACCTTTATACCCGGGCGGCTTTCGGCCGGATGACCGGACTCCAGGTCGGATGGATGACGCTGCTCAGCCGTTTCACTGCCTGCGCCGCCAACGCGAACTTGCTCGTCATTTATCTGGGCGAATTCTGGCCACAAGTCACGCAACCGCTTCTCCGCTCGGCTGTGATTACCGTTCTGATTGGCTTTCTCACGGTGGTCAACTATCGCGGAGTGCGAACCGGAACTCTGGTCAGCAATGGGTTTGTTATCGCGAAGTTACTGCCGCTGGCTTTGATTTGCGTGGTCGGTGGAATTTATCTCGTTACTCATGCGGCGGTTCCAATTCCGACGATCGGGACGACAGCCAACTCCTGGCGCAGCGCCACATTGCTTATGTTTTTTGCGTATGGCGGATACGAAGCTGCTTTGAACCCCATGGGAGAAGCGAAAAATCCCAGGCGCGACGCGGCGTTCGTGCTGTTCGTGGCCCTTGGGGTGGTCACGGTGATCTACACCGTGATTCAGTTCGTGGTTGTGGCAGTGTTGCCGGTTTCGCTGCATAGCGAGCGGCCCCTCGCCGATGCTGCCCAAGTTCTTCTGGGGCGCGGAGGAGCGGTTCTGGTTGTCGTGGGAGCGCTGGTTTCCGTTTATGGATATCTCTGCGCGAACCTGCTCACCGGACCGCGTGGAATCTTCGCCCTCGCCGAGCAGCGGGATTTCCCGGAACCGCTGGCGAGAGTCCATCCGAAATTCAAGACACCTCATGTCTCGATTCTCGTCTTCGCAGTGCTGACCTTAGGCCTGGCGCTGGCCGGCAGCTTCACCTGGAACGTTACCCTCTCTGCGGTTTCAAGGCTGCTTTATTACGGGGCAGTTTGCCTGGCCCTCCCTGTGCTTCGGCGCAAAGACAAAGATCAGAAAGCTGCCTGGTTCCGGCTTCCGGCTGGACCGGTCTTCGCAGTCATTGGCGTATTGATTTGTCTCGTCCTGCTGACCGGAGTCGATTTCAGCAAATCGCTGATTCTACTGGCGACGGTTGGAATCGCTCTGGTGAACTGGTTCGTGGTCAAGCAACATGTACCGGAGAAGCCGTGAGATCTTTGCGTCATTCCTCTTGTTGGGTGCAGCGTCCTGGTCGCGTTTTGTGCGGCAAGGCGGAAATTTTTCGACGTTGTGCGCAATGACCCAGCGAGTCAACATCGCACCCTTTCGCAAGGACGGCGACAAGCTTGGGAGCAACCGCACCAAGGCCTGATTGAAATTCCCCTCAGTCAGCGGGATGCAGTTCCATCTCGAGCAAGGTTTTTTTCCGCTCCATACCCCAGCGATATCCGCCCAGATCTCCGTCTTCACGGATGACGCGATGACACGGAATCGCGACGGCCACAGGGTTGGTCGCGCAAGCTCGCGCCACAGCGCGCGCAGCGGTCGGCTGGCCTATGGCTTTAGCGACCTGGTTATAAGATCGGGTCGCGCCAAATGGGATGGATTGCAGATATTTCCAAACGCGCCGCTGAAATGCGGTGGCGCGGATATCAAGCGGCAGCGCGGGATCGGCTGCCTTGCCATGCATTTGCCGCAGCAACGAGACGATCCAGGATCGCAGCCCGCGATCATCGGCCTTGCGGGTGGCGAAGGGGAATTCGCGTTTCAATCCTTCGAGCAACTCGCCATCCGTATTCGCAAAACGAATCGCGCAGATGCCGCGTTCGGTGGCGGCGATCAATATCCGCCCGAGCGGCGAATCGGCGATGGCATAGCGGATTGACGCAGCAATCGCGCCCCGGCGGTATTTGTCGGGGGTCATGCCCAGATGCGAAGCCGTGCGCTCGTAGAGCCGGCTGCTGGAGCCGTATCCGGCGTCGTACAGAGCACGAGTCACCGACTCGCCCGACTGCAGATTGCGTTTGAGCAGCCGAAGACGGCAGGAATCAGCATATTCCCGCGGCGTTATTGCCAGCACTGATTTGAACCGGCGCTGCAGATGAAACGGGCTCTGATGGAACTCCCGGCCCAGACGAGCCAGTGTGATGGGTTCGTCGAGGTGCTGCTCGATGAAGCGGCAGATCGCTTTCACATTGTCGGCCTGACCATTTCCGCTGAGCACTTTTGGACGGCAACGCAGGCAGGCGCGATAGCCGGCGCGTTCGGCCTGCTCCGGGCGATCGAAGAAAGCGACATTGTGCCGCCGTGGACGCCGGGCGGGGCACGATGGACGGCAATAGACGCCGGTGCTCGAAACGGCAAATACAAACTCTCCATCCCAAGCCGCATCGCGCGACGCCACCGCGTTCCAGCGCAGTTCGTCGGTGGACTTCGCGGACGGTTCGGGAGCAGGTACCAGGCGCGGCATCGGGTTGGCCTCTTCTGCTGCAAGTATGGCATTTGTCATCGTCATGAGAAAAGCATAGGGCGGAGGCGAAAAAGCGACTATCCGAATGTTGCGGCCAAAGCAAAAAAGCATTCCGCAAACGTGCGGCCGAGAATATCTCAGATTATTCCGCGGTGAAAGTGCGCCACTCCGCCCGAGCGTTGACAGCATGCGGCACGCTTGTAGAATAGGAATGCAGGTTTCCTGATTGGGCAGCTTCCGGCTGCCGCTGCTTCTGAGTCCACTTGCCATCGTGGCGGAATTGGCAGACGCGCATGGTTCAGGTCCATGTACCGGCAACGGTGTGGGGGTTCGAGTCCCTTCGATGGCACCAGTAATCACTTCTCAGTTTCCGGTCTTCGATGTGAGACGAATTGGTAGATGGATTGGTGAGTGCAATCGGGGATGTTTACGCTGAGAATGCCCCGGCAAAGGCGAATAGAAGGCGCATGCTTGTGATAACGCATGTTTGCTACAGCTACGTTTTTTACGGGCTTAGAATACGTCTTTAATAGAGCATGTACCGGAGGCATTATCTCCGCAAAGCGCTGCCCTCAATGCGACGCGCCTGCTGATGAGGGACTCATCTTCTGAAGGAACTGCGGGGCAGCTCTCCGGCCACCGCTGCCACTGACGCAGCCCGTCGTTCAAATGGATAGCGCTCCGTCAAATACCATTGGTCTAGCAAGGCGAATTCTTGTAGCGGTTCTCAAAGGCACAGCCTATATTGCGGCAATAGTTGCTATGTTCTGCCCACTGGGTAGCTTCACACAAATCTTTTTCTTCGGCGCCTCTGTTGCCGTCGCACTGATTTGCTAGGTTGTACTCAGCAACCTAGGAGCCACCCACATTGACGAATATGGAGGGGATGGCTACTGGCCGAAACCGCTTGACTGGAAAGCGCCCTCCAAACCGAAGGACCCCGCCGCAAAACGGTAGATGTTGTAATATCGCGGTTACGCTAATTGACCCAGCTATCGACCCGCCAAAAGGAGTAAACTTCTCCGAACCCGGTGGCCTTTTCGGTTCGAGGTGGATACTGCACAGAAGGTCTAGGAAGTAAAAAAAGGCTCCTCTCTACACTGTATGCGTTCCTCCACCGCGCCTACTTATATTTACGTGCAGGCACTCACCGAGCGGAAGTTTTTCTTACTTTTTCTCTTCTTGTTAGCAACCCTCGTGCTTTATCCGTTCGTCGAAAACGGTGGGTTCGGTTATTCCGCATTCCGGATCATCGCAGGCATTGGAATTCTGATCGCCGTCTACGCGATTCGCTTGCGCCGGACACTCCTGCTTGTTGCCCTTCTGCTTGCCGTTCCCGCATTATTAGAACGCACGCTGCTTCGTCAACCCGACGCAGGTGTATTTTCCCTCCTCAATATGAGTCTTAGCTTCGTCTTTGATGCCTTTATAGTCGTTATCATCTTTCGCCGCGTCTTTACCAAGGAGCAACCCACTGGAGAGACAATTTTCGGGGCACTCTGCATTTATCTGCTCGTGGGTTTTACCTTTGCCAGTATCTACGGGATGGTAGCTGCTATTCAGACAAATGCGTTCTATCTCGATCCCCGGACCAATTTGCACACGCTTCCCAGCAGGTTCGACTTCGTCTATTACAGCTTCGCCACCATGACCGCTCTTGGCCCGGCAGGCATTACTCCCGTATCGCCGCCGGCCCGCTCACTCTCAGTGATCGAAGCGATTCTCGGAGTGCTTTACCTGGCCGTATCGATCGCAAGGTTGCTGAGTGCTTATCGACACTTCTCGGGGCCTGGGCATCCCTGACAAAGCATTTCAAGCAGATGTTGAAATGTCTCTATTACGCTGCAAAATCCTCGAGAGGGGTTTTGAGCGCTGTCGCCTGTGTCTGTTGAAAAACTCTTTCGCCGAAAATTCGCAGAAAAACTTTGCGATAGGAGGCTCTGTAAACGACGGTCTCCAATTTGGTAGACATTTTCTATCTCCAAAATTTCGGCTGTTTTGAGAAAACAGGAGTTTTTCAACAGACACGGGATGTTACGCGAACCACCTGCCCATAGCTGTCAGTCATAGGAGCTGTGGATTTCGGCAAGATTAAGGCAGGACGGGTTATTGCTGCTTGCGGGAAAGCCCTCGGTGAATGTCAGGCCAGAATTCCTTAATGCCCTGGGTAAATGTGTCCAGCCCAATCTGGGTGCCCCACACGCTCGTGGCGTTGCGCAGATTACGCTCGTCTCGGGGATGATAGCTGTACGTCGAAACGCCTGCAGCAACGGCGCCACCGAAGATCTGAGAAGCGTTGAACTGCGCCCGTCCCGAATCTGAGCGCGTGACGACGATGCGGCTGATGGCGTAGCCCGTACGATGCCAAAAAGACCCTTTGCCTAGCACGTAGTATCGTGGGTCCTGTCGCAGAGCGGAAGCGAAAACCGCCCCGACCATGAAATTCTCGATCGCGCCGTCGCCCCACTCTGATGCGTAGCGCTTGCCATATCCAGCAGCGCCTTGTCCATAACCCGCTGATGTATTGCGAGCCTGGCTGAAGCCTGCAAGAATTCCGTACCACGGGATCTCGAAATAATCGAACTGACTCCGGGCTTGTAATTTGAATTTCTGACCTACCGTAAGGGGCGGTAGCCGTTCGGTCGTATCTACCGTCTGGAAATTGGGCAGGGCATAAAAGAGCCGGTCCTTGGATCCTACGGTTTGTTGGTTACCATCCTTTCCCTCATCGACAGTTTGTATGTCAGGTGGCTGAGGATTAGGTGACCCCTGCGACTGTGAGAGCGCGGGCACGGCCGCGAGCAGTAGCACCGCCATTACTCTGGGTGCGCAGGGGAGTCGGGGGTTACGCCTTGCCTCCATGTGAGTAGAGATGCTTTAAGCCACGAAGAGGCGCAATGAACTTTTTTTGGAAAGATCGGCTGTCCTGCGTAGTGGTGGGAGCGCTTCATAAATCGACGGCGCGAATTGTAAACGTTCGTAATCAAGGCGATAACGCGCAAAATCCGCTTCGGCCATTTTAAGTGCGATCGGGATTTGGCGCTGATCTAAACCAGGTCAGCATCGCGCGTATCCGCAGTAA
This sequence comes from Candidatus Sulfotelmatobacter sp., assembly GCA_030038125.1. Classification (GTDB taxonomy): domain Bacteria; phylum Acidobacteriota; class Terriglobia; order Terriglobales; family Acidobacteriaceae; genus Sulfotelmatobacter. The sequence goes on along the minus strand of JASHPL010000066.1, from coordinate 11,589 downwards.
CCCTATGCAGAAAGATGGAAATCAGGCACAATCTACCTGAACAGAGGTTGGTGGATTGAAGATCTCGCAAAAAGGGCTGTACGCGCTGCAGGCGACGATGACACTGGCTCGCCGGCATCTTCAGGGCGCAATCAAGATTCGAGAGATTGCAGCGGAGAGCCATCTGCCGGAGAAATTTCTGGAATTGATCCTGCTGGAGATGAAGAATGCGCGCATCGTCGAGAGTGTGCGCGGGGCGCGTGGAGGCTATCGGCTGCGGCGCGATCCCAACCAGATTGCGCTCAGCGAGATCATCCGTCTGATCGATGGGCCGCTCGCGCCTCTGGGCGATGCGGAGCAACTGCGGACTTTGATTGCAAAGGATTCCGACCACCGCGCGCTCTACGAGGTGTTTCTCGCGGTTCGGGATGCTGCTGCCAAAATCCTGGAAAACACCACCATCGCGGATCTGGTGAGCGCCGGCCAGAACAAGAAAGCCAAGAAGTCGGCGGCCCGCTGAGGGCGACCGAGCTGAGCTGATCGCAACCAACCTGCCGGGACGGCGGCGCTACAACCTTAAACTACGCGGCCGCCAGCGTCATGTTGTCGAGCCGAACATAGCTGGCTTCCATTCCTCTCTCCATGCCGGTGGAAAGCATAGCCGCGCGAGTTTGTGCATCCGGCAGAGTCATGCGCATGGTCATCAGAGTCCCTGCGCCTTCCGGCTCGAAAATGGTTTCCACGTGATTGTCGGGCGTGGGATCGGGCAGGTGCATGCGCTCGACGTGGACGATCTTGCTGTAAGGTTTTAGTTCAATAAGTTCTCCGGTGATGTGAAATCCGTGGCCTTTGCCGTTCCTCCACTCGTAGCGAAATTTACCGCCGGGCCGAGCTTCGTTGATGCAGACCGGCATGGTCCATCCTTCCGGGCCAAGCAGCCATTGCTGGAGGAGTTTGCAATCGAGGTGCGCGCGGTAAACGGCTTCGGGTGAGGCCGCGAAGTGCCGAGTTACGATGATGTGTGTGTCCCCTTCAGTCCGTAGTGTGAGTTTGCTCATAGGATTTTCCTCTCATTTCGTTTTTTCCATTGCGGCCAGAACCCCATCCAGCCGGCCGTAGTTTTTCTCGAGAGCTTTGCGCAGCATGGCGAGCCACCGATCTATCGCCTCAATGCCAGGCTTCGCCAAGCGGCGCGGCCGCTTCGCGCCCTCGATGCGAGTCACAATCAGGCCTGCGGCTTCGAGCACTTTCAGGTGCTGCGAGATCGCGGGCTGGGTCATCTCGAAGGGCTTTGCCAGCTCGTTAACGGTGGCTTCTCCGAGCGCCAGACGGGCAAGAATGGCGCGGCGGGTGGGGTCGGCCAAAGCGGCGAAAGAGGCATTGAGGCCGGAAGCCGTAGTCATAATTTACAACTTATATAAGTAATAGGTTATAGTCAAATGGAATTTGAGGTCACTTATCCCTCCCAAGAATGAGCTTGACAATATATCAATACGTGATATATCTGTGATCGATATATGGCAAAGACCGAAATTCCAGATCCCGTTCGCGAGTTGCTACCTCTTACTCCGGCGGTGTTCTACATCCTGTTCGCGCTCGCCGTAGGCGAAAAACACGGCTACGCAATCATGAAGGAAGTAGAAAACATTTCCGGCGGACAATTCAATATGGGACCGGGGACGCTTTACACCACCATCCAGCGGTTGCTGGAACTCGGGCTCATTGAGGAGACCTCGACCTCGTCGGACTCCGAACGGCGTCGCCGCTGTTATCGGCTGTCCCGTAGCGGTCGCGATGTATTCGCCGCCGAGTTGAATCGCATGGAGTCGCTGGTGCGCTCCGCCCAGCGCAGGAAGTTGGTGCCCGATGATGCGCGCTAGCGGCGGTTTGGTCTCGGCTGTCCTCGAAATTTGCCACACGGTTTACGAGAGGTCTCTTGTTTTTTATCCCAGCGACCTTCACCGCGATTTCGGCGCCGAGATGCTCGAAGTGTTCGATGAGCAGACTTCCCAAGCGTACTGCCAACGCGGTTTTCCCGGCCTGCTTCGTGTCTGCTTCGGCGCGATGCGGGAATTGGTCACCGTTGCTTTGCCCGGTCGGCTTGCCCAGCGCATGCTTCCGATCTTTGCCGCAACTGCGGTGTTGACGTTGATGGTGTGGTTTGCGGGCTATGTAGGCTACGTGATGGAAACAGCTTGCGGAAGTTGCGGCCAGTAATGCATCTCGGCCTTGTAAATTCAATGGAGGTTCCTATGAAGGCACACGTTTGCTTAATGCTGCTGTTGTTTGGCGCGGCGCTTTTCGCGCAGCCGAATGCGGCACCAGAGGAAAGCGCTGTACTTCAGTTGCAGCGGCAATGGCTGGATGCTTCTCAGAAGGGGGACGGCCAGGCCTTGCGTCAGTTCATTGACGACAGCTTCGTCGGCAGTACGCCTGACAATAGCATCATCAATAAGCAAAGCCTGTTCCCACCCGGCGGCAGCGGGCCGATGTTCACCAACACCCATTTTGCTGGCCTTAACGCAAAAGTTATCGGCAACACGGCAGTCGTATTCGGAAGCATGATCACCCCCGGTGACCCGACAGCTTTGCGCTGTGCCATGGTCTACGCGAAGCGAGCCGGCACATGGAGGATGATCGCTGCTCAACTGGTGCCAGTGTCAGAGAAAAAGGATCGAGGAGAACAATAGCCCGGAGCGTCGCTGTTGACTCGGGAAGGAACTGATGATGTCTTCTGAGGTTCTGATACTAATGAAACATTTCACTTCCACTCATCGGGCTCCTCGGGTGCAGTTTCTTCACCGTGTTCGGAGTGGAAAGTTGTGTTTCGGCACCAGATCATCAGTGGGAAACCTTTGCTGATCACGTGAATTGCGCGATATTCACAGCGGAGTAACAAGATCCGGATCGAGCCTTAAATTGGATCACACCGCATGAATCAGGCGAAAAGCCGCAACGGTCGAGGCTTCGTGCGGAAGTTCGATCCCGCGGCTGCACCAATTCCGGTCATGCGCCTGTTAACGGCGTGCATCTGACTGAAAACGCATGTACTTCCACGCCGCGATTTTTCGTTGACCAGAAAAATAAAAGGAGTAAAAAGACAATCGTTCTTTGACAACTTCTTAAGTTTTTCCGGTTGGTGCGGCGTCCGGGGCTCGAACTCAGTCACCTTTTTGGCCGTAAGGCGGAGAAGGAGGGCGAGCAAGGGTCTATAGCAAAGCGCTGGTCGAGGAGAACGAAGAAGATATGTTGAAGGCAAGATAGAGTTCCGAGGCGCAGGGTAGGTTTATCCGGTTGGCGGTGAGCCCGGAGCCCAAGCAGAGATCGCGCGCAGCGCCCCGCAAGGGAAGCTGCGAGAGCAGGTCGAGCGAGGGTCAAACGCGAGCTACTGGCCGAGACGAATGGACCCGGCAACACCTCGGAACTCTTATTTTTAGCTTGAACCGTCTTGAAGCTACTGACTTCAAGCCTCTCCCCCAGCGGTTGAAGCCGGATACTCTTTTCCTGACGGCCCGGCCAAGCCGGGCCTCCTTTTTAAATCCATGCTGCGTCTGTGCTTTAGTCTGCGTCAGGGCACTGTTTCGCTCACTTCGTCGGAAGTTGTGCTTTCGTTACCGCGGACATCCACTGCAGACACCGAGTAGAAGTAAGTATGGCCCGCGACCACGCCGCTGTCCCGATAAGACGGCGTCGTAATCAGTTCGGCATTCAGCTTCACCGGGTGTGCGTCTTGCTCATGGCGATAGACGTTATATCCGGCCAGATCGGGTTCGGTGTCGGGAGCCCAGATCAGGTCGATGAACGGCGGCTGTCCCGGCCCGGAAGACACCGCTTGCAGCCCGGACGGAATCGCGGGCGGGAAAGTGTCGTTGGCGAAAACTTTTAGCTCAGGAGAATCGTCGCCGGGAACTTCGATCTTCGGCTTGCCCTGCTGAGCGATGATCGTGACCGCGTCCACATGATACTCGTAGGTTCGCTGCCATGCGATGGTGGAATCGGTGAAGCTAAGAGTGCGTTCTGTGCCGGCTGGGACTTCTCCAACGACGCTTACCTGCGCACTGCCTTCTTCGCGCCGGTTCAGGCGATAAACGTATTGCAGGCTCGGTTGAGCCTGCGCGGGCGCCTGGTTCGTCCAGGCGAGGACGACTCCTTGTGCCGTCACTTGCGCTATCAGATCAGGGGGCGCGGGTAGCGTGCGAATGAGCGAAACTCGCACTTGATTTGAAAGTCCGGCGCCGCGCCGGCCGGGATTGAGGACTTCCACGGCGAAGGTGGCATAGTCGTTGGGATCATCAGTCAGGATCCCGTTCGGCAGCACATCAGTGGAGGATTCGGAAATCTTTGCCCCTTCCGACTTCTTCCCCAAAGTTTTTTTCGTCGAGGTTTTTGGAATGGCCTCGGTAGCAGCTTCGCCCACCGGAGTTCCGCATGCGGTCAAGTCCGGTTGCGATCCGCGGCAAATCAGCGTTGGGCCAAGGTTTCGAATCGTCTGATGATCAGTGGTGATGACGGGGATCGTCCAGGTCAGGGTGACTTTACTTCCCTTGCGAGTGGTTCGCAAATCGGTTGGCGGCTTGGGCAGATTTAAAGAGGGAGGCTGCGGAGGGCCAGGGTTGGCGCAAGCTGTGAGAATCGACGATGCTCCGATTGCCAGCAGCAGCTTTCTCGGGAAGAGCCTCATGCGGAAGGAAACAGGGTAACAGAAGGCACTCGGTGCGCCGCAATTCGGCCGTACGCGTAAAAGTGGAAATGTGCAGGCGCGTGCAACCCGCCTGCGCGACTTTGAGACAATGGCTGCGGCTTCTTTCCCAAGAGACCCGCCAGCGGCGACCGGACAAGGATTCTCAATTCTTCTTCCGAACGACGAAAACTGTCAGTTCCGGATATGACGAGGCGGGTTTCAGTTCGCCACCTTGGCTCAGTTGAGGGTCCAAGTACGCAATGATGTTCCCGGTCCGAATCTCGCGTAAGGTAATCGCAAACGAGGACGGTTCTCCTAGGGGCGCGGCATCTCCGGTGAAATCCGGAAGCTCGGTTGCACCGCTTGCGAAATCAGGAACCTCGATTTCAAAGGAACCATCTGGCTCAACCGCTGACTTGCCGATCGATATCTGCGGAACCAGGCAATCCATCTCACCGAAGAAGTTGCAAGCCCAATCGGCGAGATAATCGATGCGAACCTCAGCCGGCTTTGTCGTGTTCAACTTGAAATCTGCGATGCGTCCGTTGAGCCTGACAGTCGGTTGTTGAGTACAGGCGTACGTCTGGTGGACATCCAATGCATTGAGAGGCAGGTCAAACGTCTCAATTTGGCAGCCGGGCGCCCAAGCAAACATCTTGATTTCGCTCGCAGGCATCCCGTCCACGGATAGCGGAATGTCGATAAATGCCAAACCGGATTTCGAGGTTACGTAGCTCCCATATCCCCCGAACCGCCCGTCTAGAACGTACTGGACATCGACCTTGTCGGATGAAATGTTAGCGGGAAGGAATAGCTGGAGCCTAAGCCCCTGAGCTACTGCAGCCTCGGTGCCCATGACAGCTACGAATAATCCGAAGGCCATGCAAGCTCGGAGGCGCACGTGTGAGAACTCCTACAGAATGTAGCGGCTCAGATCCTGATCCTTCACGATGTCGCTCAGCATATTGCGGACATAGTCCGCATCGACCTTGATCTGCTGGCCCTTTTTTTCCGGAGCATCGAAGCTGAGTTCGTCGAGCACGCGCTCCATGATCGTGTGCAGCCGCCGCGCGCCGATATTTTCTGTGCTCTCATTCACGCGGAAGGCAAAGCGAGCAATCTCTTCGAGAGCTTCGGGAGTGAACTCGAGTTTCACGCCTTCGGTCTCAAGCAGCGCCGTGTATTGCTTGACCAGCGACGATTTCGGTTCGGTGAGAATGCGAACGAAGTCTTCCATGGTGAGCGACTGCAACTCAACCCGGATCGGAAAGCGTCCCTGCAACTCGGGAATCAGATCGCTGGGCTTGGAGACGTGAAACGCGCCCGCGGCGATAAACAGAATGTGATCGGTACGCACCATGCCATAGCGAGTGTTGACCGTGGTGCCTTCAACGATGGGCAGAATATCGCGCTGCACGCCTTCCCGCGAAACGTCCGGCCCGTGGCCGCCCTCGCGCCCGGCGATCTTGTCGATCTCATCCAGGAACACGATGCCGGCGTTCTCCACGCGATCGATGGCGATGCGAGTCACCTGATCCATGTCGATGAGGCGCTGCTCTTCTTCCTGAATCAGATATTCGAAGGCTTCGTTGACCTTCATCTTCCGTTTCTTTGTGCGCTGGCCGAAGAGGTTCGGCAACATGTCTTTAATGTTGACGTCCATCTCCTCCACGCCCTGATTGGAGATGATTTCGAAGGAAGGGAAACTCCTTTCGCGGACATCGATTTCGACCACGCGCTCATCGAGCTTGCCTTCCCGCAACTGCTGTCGCAGTTTTTCGCGGGTACGATTCGACGATTCGGTCAGGGCCGGGCCGCCATCGATGACGACACCGCCCGCGCTTGAACTCGGCTCTGGACGCGGCGGAGGCGAAGGCGGCAGGAGAATGTCGAGCAGCCGCTCCTCGGCATTAAGCTCGGCCTTGTCGGCGACATCCTCCAACTTTTCTTCGCGCACATTATCGATGGCGATTTCGACGAGGTCGCGCACCATCGATTCCACGTCGCGGCCGACGTAGCCTACCTCGGTGAATTTTGAGGCTTCGACTTTCAGAAACGGCGAATTGGCGAGCTTGGCCAGCCGGCGGGCAATTTCCGTTTTCCCGACGCCGGTCGGACCGATCATGATGATGTTTTTCGGAATCACCTCTTCGGCGAGATCGGGGGCGAGCTTCTGCCTTCGCGTGCGGTTGCGCAGAGCGATGGCGACGGCGCGCTTGGCGTCCTTCTGGCCGATCACATGTTTGTCGAGCTCGACGACGATCTCACGCGGTGTGAGCTCGTCCAGCGCAAGCTGCTCTTCTTCAGCGTTAGATGGAAGGTAAATGGCCATAGAGATCTAAGTAGGGACGGCCGCCCCCGGCCGTCCCCGGCTCGAAGAGCCGGTATATCATTAACACATTAAAGTCGAGATTGACTCGACCGGACAGCCGAGGGCGGCTGTCCGTGCACCGTCACAACTCCTCAATCGTGACCTTGTCACGCCCTACACTATGCCCGCCGGAACTACTCCATGTTTGAACATGTCAAACCACAGCGTCGTGTCGGCATCGCTATAAATCTTTAATTGTTGAATGACCTCACGAGCGAACTCGATGCTTCCGAGGCCGCTCGCGGTAATCACGTTTTGATCCGTTACCGCGAGCTCATCGACATAAAAGTCTTCATCCTGATACTCGCTAACCATCGCCTTTAGATATGACTTGGCGTTGCTGGTATGGCGAAGCCCCCGGGTCAGGCCGGAGCGAGCAATTTCCAGGGTTGCGGCGCAGATGGCACCGATCAGAACATTGCCGTCATGCAAACGGTGGATCAAACCATGGATCTCGGGACGCGATTTTTTCTGCCACATGTCACCACCAGGCAACACGAAGAATGCGGTTCCCTCCGGATTCACCTGGTCGATCATGAGGTCCGGGACGATCTTTATTCCCCCCATGCTAGTGATCTGCTCGCGCGAGAAGCCGACGGTAAGTACCTCAAATCTGCCCGACTTGTTCACCTGGCAGAACGCGGGAGCAGGCTCCCAATCGGCGAAACCGTCGAATACCAGCAAGTACGCTTTGGGCTTCATAGGCCTTTTCTGCCAATGACCGACAACGATTCACAACTCTTCAATCGTGACCCTGTCATTGGTATAGATGCACATCTTGCCTGCAATCTTCATGGCTTCTTCCGCAATTTGACGTGCCGAGAGCTCCGTGTGCTCCGCGAGGGCCTGCGCCGCCGCCTGCGCATATGGACCGCCGCTGCCGATGGCTGCGATGCCGGTATCGGGCTCGATCACATCGCCTTGTCCGCTGAGCAGGTAAGTCTGATCTTTGTCGCAGACGAGCAACAGGGCTTCGAGGTGCCGCAAAAATTTGTCGGTGCGCCAATCCTTGGCTAGTTCCACCGCGGCTCGCCCCAGATTGCCGTGATATTGCTCCAGTTTGCTTTCAAACCGGCTAAACAGGGTAAAGGCGTCTGCGGTCGAACCGGCAAATCCGGAGAGAATCTTGTCGTTATAGAGGCGCCGAATCTTCTTCGCCGTATGTTTGACTACCGACTCGCCAAGGGTGACCTGACCGTCTCCGGCAAGGACGACGTGTCCGTTTCGCCGGACCGACAAAACCGTTGTGGACCGTATCAGCCGTTTCCCGCTCATAAGCGTAATCCTCGATTGTAACAAGCGCGATGGCAGGACGGGAAACGCCAGACGAGGGGATCCGCGGGTTCGCGGCGAATCGGCCGCAGGATCATTCCTTGTTGAAACGTGCCGGAGATTTATTTTTGAGCGGAAAGCATCAAACAGCCCGCAGGAGTGCCGTTTTGGGAAAGTTTACTGGTTAGTATCTCCCCCTCCCCCTCTCTCGCGATCTATTGAAATCATGGATTTGGGTCGTCCCGCGTAGCCTCAATCCACCGTTCTCACGTCATCCGGCAGGATCAGGGCGAACTCGCATTTGCCGGTCGTGACTGAGCAGGAGAGCGTGCCGCGGCGCAGAATCTTCAGCGGCGTGTTGTCGGGCAATGTCAGGTGGTAATCGGCGGTGCGCAGAGCGTCGCTGTAGGCTTTCAGCTTTTCATCCCCACTGATGAACTTGACGGCATCGACTCTGGCCTCGGCCCCTGCGCCTCCGCTGAGCAAGATGAAGAAGTCGGCGTTGCCGGTCTGCGTGGCCTTGCCCAGATCGATCGTGCTGAGGTGCTGCAGTTGGTCCTTGTAGCGTTTCACGGCTGCATCGGCCTTGGCATCTCCTCCGGCGAGGGAAGACAGCCTTTCCAGGGTTTCGGGAGTGGGACGAAGACCACTCATCGACAAAGCGTAGGTCTGGATCGCGAGTTGCTTGTCGCCGAGCTTTTCGTAAATCTGGCCGAGATGGTCGCCGACTTCGCCGTGATGCCCGAGTCCCCAAGCCGCAGCGACATACTTTTGCGCCTGATCGAGATCGCCTTCGGCGAAGTGCACCCAGCCCAGCGTGTCCCAATAGGCGATGAGGGAGGAAACCAGCGGCAAATCCTGCTGGGTGAGCCGATCGAGCGAGAGATTGCGCAGCGCCGCAGCCGTGGCCGAGACTGCCGACTCGGCGTACTGCTGCGCGCGATCAAGATGGGCCTTCTTCAACGAGAGCTGATAGGCGATGTTGTTCCACACCACTGGCGTCGCCGAGAGTTCCACCGCGTGATCGAATGCCCCCAGCGCTTTTGTATCCTGACCGAGATTCAAATATGCATCGCCGAGGCTGACCTCCAATTCGGCATTGTCGGGCGACAGAGATACGGCTTTTTCCAGCTCAGGTGCGGCTTGGTCATATTTATGCCACTCCTCGTACATCTGGCCCAGATTGGCGTGAGCGAATTTGTCGAGCGGATTGTTCTCAAGTTGCTTGTTGAAGGTTTTGACCGCATCGTCGTATTTGCGCTCATTCCAATAAACGCGGCCGAGATTGTTGTAGGCGTATTCGTCGTAGGGATTGACTTCGATCTGCTTCTGGAAAGCTGAGATCGCCTGCTGATCGTCGCGCATCTGGAAGTAGGCGAGGCCCAGGTTGTTCCAGGCGTATTTGTTCTTGGGATCGACGTCAGTGGCGCGTTTTAGCAGGGCAATCGCGACGGGCAGGTTGCCGCTGGTCATGGCGGCGCGGCCACTTTCGACCAGATCGTCAGCTTTCATGTCAGCCGGAGGAACAGGCGAGCCTGCCAGGGTGCTCTCCAGAGAAAGCTGCTGAGCAAGATCGGCGCCTACGGCACGACGGAATGAAGCGTAGTCCGCGGCACGAGAGGCCGGAAGTTCGTCCTGATTCATGATCAGCTTGCGTGCGGCGGTGAATGTGTCGCCTTGGAGTTGGTAGGTCGCGTTGTATTCGGCGTAGTCACGTGCCAAAGAGAATCCCAGAGGCGCCTGCGCCGTGTACTTGGCAGGAAGCTGAAGCGTGATGCTGTAGGAATAAGTAGCCTTGGGACCAAGCTTGAGCGGCTCGGAATCGGCGTCGGTATCGTCTTCGTCGACATCCGGAAGACTGAACTGGACCAGCGGCAGAACGATGTCGGTTTTTTTCTTCGACCAATCGAAGAAGTTCACCTTGGAAACGTCGTAGGACAAGGTGAAAGCTTCACGCGTGGCTGCAGGATCGCTGACCTTCAGATTGGTGATGTCGCCACCAAGGCTGGCATTTATGTTGTCTACGACGCGTTGCCAATTGGCCTGGGGAACGCGGCGGAAGACGGAGCGAAGGAGCAGCTCTTCGTCGCCACGAAACTCGTAGTGGACATGAGCGTCGAGCTTACCGATGTCGTTGACCTTGCCATCAATTTGTGCGACTTCGCTGTCAGGCATGGGAGTGTCGGCGGGCGTTTCCTCAAGATGCGGGGCAATGCCCGACGGAGAGTCAGCGGGAGGGATCACCAGCGCCTGCTTTTTGCGCAAACTGTAAGCCAGCAAGCGGAACGGAGCCACCTCGCTGGTAGTGTCCATCCAGACTTCTTGTTTGCCGAGCGGAAGCATGGTGATCACGTGGTCGAATTGCGAAGGCGACGGAATATCGGGATCGAGCTTTCGCGAGGAGTTGATCAGGACGGAATCGGCATGCAGCCCCTCAGCTTCCAGCAGCGATGCCAGCAGCGTGTGTTTATCTTTGCAGTCGCCATATTGGTTCTGCAGGACATCCGAAGCCGCGTGCGGCTGATAACGGCCCACACCAAGCGAGAGGCTTACATAGCGGAAGTTCCTGGCGACATAGTCGTAGAGGGCTTCGGTCTTGTCCAGATCCGTGGTGAGGCCTTTCGTCAGCTCTGCAGTTTTGGCACGAACTTCCGGCGTAGGAGCGCGGCGATCTTTTTCCAGGCTGGCGTACCAGCGGCCGATCTGCTCCCAACTTTCGAATGTTGTTATTTGAATATCGGGGCGATCGTCGTCAGGATGTGGCTTTTTTTTCTTCTTGCTATCCGCATTTTCGTCGTCTTCGCGCTGGAGATGCGAACTCGCCCAGTGATAGACACGGCGGCCGTTGGCTTCCGTGATCCTGGGATCCATGCCCGGCTTGTTCTTCAGCTTAAGAGGGCGATTGACCGGGACGTCCACGTCGACGGTTTCATCCAGAACTATGTCGTTCTTGTCGAACCCGTACTCGGTCCAGAATTGTCCCGCTGCTAGCGGGGTGTGGATCACTGTGACCAAGTCGTACTCCAGTTCCTCGCCCGGCCGAAGCCCTGGGACAGTGATGTGCTTTTGGCGATAGTCGGTGTAGACGGGAGCCTCGTGTTCGATCGGAGCGCTCAGGTCCTGCACGGCATCGTCGCCCGCTTTGACGACGCTGCCATCTTTCTTGATGACGCGTACGTACGGAATTTCGACCCGCTCGTTGGCCGAGTTGTAGCCGAACTGCAACTGTCCCCATTGCTGCACGCCCGCCTCGCTTTGTACGCGGATGCGTGCGATGACCTCTTTG
>JASHPL010000065.1 GCA_030038125.1 Candidatus Sulfotelmatobacter sp. | reverse complement strand
GAGGAGTAGGTTGTGAAGGATGCTGTCGGAATACTCCTGTCCATGAGGTGAGCAGTGAAACTGGAGTTCCTCGCATCCGCGGCGAAGACGCTCAAGTCGGCGTTATCGCCAGTTAGCCGAGGCGCATGGGGCCACTCGAAGTCGGCACCCCGAATTAGTTTTCCAGAATCAAATCCGTCGGATTCAAAAACACGGGATCGCTCCGCCCTTATTGTGAGTTTGGTACTCCCTGCTTCGAGGAAAGGTGGGCCGAGAGATACATGTTGCGTCCAACCAATAGCACGATCCTTTGTGGACAGATTCTCGATAGACTCCCTGAAACGCACCCGTTCGTCATCCTGGATTTGAATGACACGCGCGACCCGGAGCATCGAGTGCGGTAGGTCTGCACTGAGAAAAAGTTCCCCGTCCCTCACCTTGCCGCTGTAGGCAACGACTGAAGCTTCTCCGTGCACGCTAATCCCGTGGCTGAGTTCTTCATTGGAAGGAGGACCGAAGAAGTCCAAGCAAAGACTGTGGCCCATGATGCCGCAAAGTAGCTTACTGTCGACACTGAGGCCGTACTGATGATGCTGCTGCGGGTTGTATTCTGATGGTTCAATAGAGGGCCAAGGCGGTATCCAAAGAGGATTCACACCCGTCTTTTTGTGCAAAATTTCGGCAATGTGACCGCCTCCGGTCAAGACCGTCACACGCAGAGCCTTTGTTTCTAATTGCAAGGCCTCGCGATTGAGGAATTTCATAGTCGCAGACCCGAGGGTAGTCAGCAGAATGAATTCAACCGCGCAACAGACTATCGCGTCTGGAGTGCGGCCGCATCAGGATTCCCGGGACCAAAGTGTTTTAGCATGACGAGAGGCTCGGTAGCACTGAGATTATCGATTTGCACTGCTTCCGCCGCGGCTTTGGCGGTAACAAATAACTCATCCTCTGTCATCTGTCCAAAACGGATTAAAGAAGGAGTAGTGACGGAAAGTGGGCCGACTCTACCGTGGCCTTGGGTCAGGATCGTTCCGTAGGCGGCAGAGTCTTTAATTTTCACACTTCTGCCAGGCAGGATCGTAAGTTCCTTGGCGGAGTAGTGTGCCGTGCCATAGCAAACCCACTTCTCGATATATCCGTCCTCTTGCATTACCTCCACCGGGCGAACTGGGCGAGGAAACACTCGATTGTGTTTGCCAAACTCGGGATCAACATTCTTTTCCCACTCCAGCATCGAGACGAGGTAGTCGAGGTCATGATGATGCTCCTCGGGCACATCCTTGACCAGCAGGTCCCAAGGCACGACCCGACCATCAACCATCGACTGGAACATGGCAAATACATCGCTGTTTACTTGTGGCTCGTAGGTCACCAGCGAACCAGGAGCATGCAAAATGCCCGGATCGATTTGCCATCCGGTGCCCGACTGAAGACGATAGGCTTTCGAATGCAACAATAAGCCATTGTCACCTCGGTTCCAGAGTTCCAGACAGTGACGGACATCGTCCGGCGTGGTCCCCGGTTCAAGGCCCATAAAGGTAAAGGGGAATTCATTCTCTTCGGTGTTGTATTGAGGGGGGAAATAATATGCTTCGGGTTTGCCCTTGCGTCCCACCTTTTTGGCAAACTCGTCGGTTTGATGTAAGTGATGGGGAATGGGACCGAGATTGTCAAAGAATTTACATAGGATGTTCCATCCACCCTCGCGTGCCATGACATCGGAGCCTAGCAAGGTATCGCCATAATCTTGAATCGCGTCGCGAAACAAGAATCGCTTTTCTCCAAGCCGCACATAGCTAAGGCCCTCGTCTTCGGGTGTTCCCGCTCCATTGGAAGCTGAGGTAGTCGAAGCAAACCAACGCTCGTTTATACCGCCGCGATGCGCGCCCAAGGCATAAAGATCGTCTGAATGTAAGCGCAGCCGTCCCCCCGGGATCATGAACGAGCGGGGAACCCAGCAAGGCTCCAGCCTCAGAATTCCCTTTCCGATTTCCACCGCCTCCAACAACGACTGTCGATCGAATCGCCTAGTGTCCACGGACCACTCCTTCTTCGCGTTGCGCCCCTCACAGATCGCAAGCAACGTGACATTGCCCGGTTTGAGTCGTCTCACGAAATTGGTAGCCTATGCCGGTGAGTTGCTTCTGTCAATCCAACTTTTGTAGGAAAGAATTTCAATCTCTGCAAAGGTGACCGGTTGTACAGTATTAGAGTATGGCGACACAAAAAGAACTGGCGAAGCTCGCTGGGGTCTCGGCAGGAACAGTTTCCAACGTGATCAGCGGGTCGGTCCGGGTCAGCAAGGGCTATAGAGAAAAAGTGCTGAGCGCGGTCCGAGCTCTTAACTACCAGCCAAATCTTATCGCCCGAAGCCTAAAGACCAATCGCACTCGCACACTGGGCATGGTGGTGCCGGACATCACTATCCCTTTCTTCCCCAAGATTGTTCGTGGCGCTGAATCGGCCGCCCGCGAGCGTGGATATTTCTTGATAGTCCTCGATTCTGAGCACAATCACGCCCGGGAAGTCGACATGATGAATCTTCTCCGCTCTCAACGCGTTGAAGGTATTTTGCTGGTCGCAGCAGGAGGATCGAAGGAGGCCCTCGAAACTCCGGGTTCCGTCGGATATGGTCCGCCAATCGTATACCTTGACCGTGTGCCCAGGGGAATTGAAGCGGACTCGGTGTCTGTAGACGATCGAAAAGCAGCTGAAATGGGTGTTTCTCACTTACTAGCTCGGGGGCACACAGAGATTGCCATCATTACTGGCCCTCTCACTCTGAAGAATGAGCAGGAACGGCTCCGTGGATATCGCCAAGCTCTGCAGCGGGGCGGTGTCCCCGTTCGCGACTCACTGATCTGGCCCGGAAGTTTCAACCGCGACGACGTTGTGAGGATTTGTCACCGAGGCCTGCTAAGGCCAGCAGGCAGACCTTCCGCGCTGTTTGCAACCAATGGTGTAACCGGACTGGAAGCTCTCCGAAGCATATATGCCGCTGGTTTGGAGACTCCTCGGGATATCGCATTTGTCACCTTTGACGAACTAACGACTGATGATTTCTTTCAGCCCGGCATTACGTCTGTTCTGCAACCCACTTTCGATATCGGACATCGAGCGGTCGAGGTCCTGTTAAACCGCATCGAAAAGGGAAGGCCAAACCGCACCCCGGATAAGATTCGATTGCCCGCCACGCTAGTGGTGCGTGAGTCCTCGGACCTCCGGAGCCCAAAAACAAGGCCTTGACAAAACTCGGAATCCTTATCTATCCTTCCGCCGTCCTAACATTGAGTCGTCTCACGCAGACTGTCGGTTTAGCCTGCCGTCTCACTCAACATGCGGACCCTCGCAATACGGAGATACCCGTGCCTACCTTCAACAAAACAGTGGTTACAATCGGTTCTTGGACTAGCGCATTCTCAATTTTTTCCTTCGGGCTCCTGTTTGCCCTCTTTTGCGTCTTCTGGCTTGGCAACCGCTCTTATGCTCAGGGATCAGCGGAGATTCCTTTCTACAAACATACGATTGATCTGGAACAGAGCGAAGCGGCCGAGGTGGCCGACGTAAATCAGGACGGTAAGCTCGACATTATTTCCGGCGAGAACTGGTACGAACAGACGACTCCGGGAAAGGACGGTCCACGATGGATCAAACACCACTTCCGGGACCTGCCCTTCTATCGATTCGACGGAAAGTACTCGGGCGGGTACCTCGAGGATTTAGGTGACCTGGCGATCGACGTGAACGGCGACGGCTATCCCGACATAGTGACGAACTGGTGGGGCGCGCCGTGTCTTACATGGTGGGAAAACCCCGGTAAATCGAATAAGCCATGGGTCCGGCACATCATTGAAAACAACTCGCTGGTGGAGTTCTCATTTCTGGTAGACATTTTGAACACCGGCAAGCGGGAACAGCTCTTGCCGCAGTTCGGGGATCCCAAAGCACCCCTGAAATGGTATGAGATTGTGGGGACAGGCGCGGATGCACACTGGGTCGGGCACGTGGTCAGTGACCATAGCTATGGGCACGGCATTGGAGCCGGAGATGTCAATGGCGATGGTCGCACCGACATCATCACTCCCAAAGGATGGTTCGAAGCTCCGCCCGACCCTCGTAATGGTGAGTGGAAATTCCATCCGGAGTTTGACTTGGGCGCAACCGGATTCATTTATGTAATGGATGTTAACGGCGATGGCTTGCCTGATTTGGTTACGAGCATGGCTCACGACTACGGAATTTTCTGGTACGAGCAGAAAAAAGATGCGCAGGGCAGCCGCACCTGGGTGAAACATTTCGTGGACGATGCCTGGTCGCAGTCTCACGCCATGACCATCGCCGACCTCAAGGGCGATGGCAAGCCCGTGCTCATCACGGGCAAGCGATACTATGCGCACGAACACGACCCGGGTGCCAATGAACCCCTCGGTATCTATTGGTACGAGAAGGTCCAAGTCGAAACTGGATTGCAATGGAGGCGGCACATCATCGACTACGGCTCACGGGCCGGAGCAGGCCTGCAAGTTTGTGTCGTTGACATCGATCAGGACGGCGATCTCGACATTGTTGTCGGTGGAAAGTCTGGGCTTTATTTTTTTGAGAACATGACCAAAGGCCGTAAGGTGCCCATAACGGATGCAACTGAAGCTTCAGCACCGTAATGCTGGGCTTTCGTTTCCTCCGCGGTCGTGCAATGCAACAGGAGATACCTAATGCCCCACCTCGATACGAGATTAATCCTGATTTTCCGCTTAGCCAACCGAGTTGTGGGTACCACTGTCAGCTTACTCGCCCTTCTATGCTGCCTCCTGAGCACCAGTGGACAGATAAGAGCCCAAGGTTCGGCCGAGATTCCGTTCTACAAGCACACCATTGACTTAGAACAGAGTGAAGCGGCTGCCGTCGCTGACGTCAATCAGGATGGGAAGCTCGACATCATTTCGGGGGAGAACTGGTTCGAGCAAACCACGCCGGGTCCAGACGGGCCGCGCTGGATTAAACACCACTTCCGTGAGTTAGGTTATTACCGGTTCGATGGAAAGTTCAGTGGCGGTTACCTGAAAGACCTCGGCGACCTGGCGATTGACGTAAACGGTGACGGCTACCCTGATATTGTAACCAGCAGTTGGTGGGATCCATCCTTAACCTGGTGGGAAAATCCCGGGAAGTCGAATAAGCCTTGGGTTAAGCACGTCATCGACCAGGGCTCGCCGGTAGAGTTCTCATTTTTGGTGGATATTCTGAACACCGGCAAGTCTCAACAACTATTGCCGCAATTCGGCGACGATAAATTTCCGTTGAAATGGTATGAGATCGTAGGCGAGGGCGCGGATGCGCACTGGGTCGCGCACGTGGTCAGCGACCACAGCTATGGGCACGGCATCGGAGCCGGGGATGTCAACGGCGATGGACGCACCGACATCATTACGCCCAAGGGGTGGTTTGAAGCCCCGCCCGACCCTCGTAATGGTGAGTGGAAATTCCATCCGGATTTCGACATGGGAGAGACGGGCTTCATTTACACGCTTGACGTGAATGGAGACGGCTTACCGGATCTCGTCACCAGCTTGGGTCATGATTACGGAATTTTCTGGTACGAACAGAAGAAGGATGCGCAGGGCAACCGCACCTGGGTGAAACATGACATCGACAACGCCTGGTCACAATCTCACGCCATGGCAATCGCCGACCTCAAGGGCAATGGCGAGCCGGTACTGATAACAGGAAAGCGCTACTATGCAGGAGAGCACGATCCGGGTGCCAATGAACCCCTCGGCATCTATTGGTACGAGAAGGTCCAAGTCGAAACTGGATTGCAATGGAGGCGGCACATCATCGACTACGGCTCACGCGCCGGAGCAGGCCTGCAAGTTTGTGTGGTTGACATCGATCAGGACGGCGATCTCGATATTGTTGTCGGTGGGAAGTCCGGGCTTTATTTTTTTGAGAACATGACCAAGGGCCGAAAGGTTCCTCTCACAGATGTGATCGACGTGGTCTCAACGGATGTGATTTTTCCTAATTCTGGCTCAAAGTAAAACGGACAACCTGGGTTGGTAAGCACCGTACGCCGTCATTTCACGCTGCCGTAAAAGTTGTCGATTGCGTTCTTGATCCATTGGGGATTGTCCCAATCTTTGTATTTTGCGCGCACTTCTGGATCAAGTTTACTTTCCACATCCCCAAGACTGGTACCCTGCGATTTCATTTGTTGAACGCGATCGCGGACGAAGACAAGGTACTCGCGCATGGCGGTGATCACGCCGACATCTCCAATTTCGCCATGACCAGGCACCACTATTGCGGGTTTCAGGTCCTCTAACCGCTGGAGTATATCGATCCAGTTCGCTCCACTTGAGTCCGAATCTGCCATGATAGGGAAGAATCGATTGATCACTACATCTCCGCCAAACACAAGTCTTTGCTTGGGCAAGAAGATAAATTCATCGCCCCGAGTGTGAGCCGATCCGAAGTGGAACAGTTGGACGGTAAAGTCGCCGAGATCGACCTCGGCCGCGTCGGAAAACGTTACATTTGGCATTCTGAATTTTACGGGTTTCAGCAGGTCGGCAATCTCTGGGCTGACCCCGCTGAACTCCTTCATTATTGCCTGTCCCTTCTCCAACAATTCGATCTTCTGAGCAGTCGGATAAATCAGAGTCGTTTCCGCCGGGAAAGCCTGTGCGCCCATGCCATGCTCTGGGTGAAAATGAGTAACGGTGAGGTACGTTACGGGTTTGTTCGTGATTTTCTTGACCTCACCAAGAACGGTCTCGGCATTCCTCGGCCCCATGCCCGTGTCGACTACCAGCACCCCATCACGACCTACAATAATCCCTATATTTGGAATCACATTTATTCTCTGGTCGGGTATCACATAAACATGTTCAGCGACCTCACGGGTGTTGCCACTCTTGACGAGTGGGTTTTGGGCAAAGACCATTCCAGCGAGCACAAAAATCGTAGCCACAGGAAAATTTCGAAGGCATTTCACGGTCTGTCCTCCAGTTCATAGCGGATGAAAGTTGACAGATAGCACCTTCGCTAAGTTCTTTTGCTAGTCGAGCGGTTCCACTTTTATGATCGCAGCACCGTGGTTATTGCCCGTCCAGAATGTGACAGGCGTCGTCGAACTGTCCACAAACACACGGCGAATGTTAGTTTCCCCCGGCATGAGGTATTCGACGATCTGGCTGGTCTTGGGATCGAGGCGAACCACCCGGTCAGTCATCATGCTTCCGGTCCACAACTCGCCGTTCTTGTCCCAAGCGACGTCATACGGCGCGGACCAGGGCGTCGGGATAGGCCATTCTGTGAATTTGCCGCTCTTGGTATCAAGCATCGCAATCCGGTTGCCCTGGTATTCGCCAATCCACAGTCGGTCCTGCGGATCCATCTTCACCCGCCGCGGGCGCGAGTGGAGCGTGGGCGTCTCATAAAACTCGACCTCCCCGGTTTTGGCATCGATTCGTCCAATGTGGTTGGTTTGGAACTCCGCAAAGTAGAGGTTATTATGCGAGTCGGCGGCGATACCGTAGATCGAGTACCCCGGCAATTGCTTGATTGGCTCGAAGGTTTCATACCTTCCGGTCTTCAGATCGAGCCGCAAGATCTCTCGATGCCCGGCGTTGTCCGCCCACACCTTCCCGTCGACGGGGTAATTCACGGCCACAAAATCCAACTGGGCGACCTTATCGTTTAGTTCGGGAGGAAGGCTGTAGATTTTGAATTTCTCGGTTTTAGGGTCGAATCTTGCCACGGCTCCTTGGAACATCATGCCGAGCCAGAACTGGCCGTCTTTGTCCTCTTCCAGATCGAGCATGCCAGTCGGGTAGCCGGGCTTGAGCTCGGGCACGGCCCATTCAGTGACCTTGCCCGTCTGGGGATCCAGCCTCCCGAAAAACTGCTCACCGAAATCGGAATACCAGACCATTCCGTGCTCGTCCACTATGACGTCGTGCGGCTCTATGGTTGGTCGTGGCAAACCATATTCAGTGATTATGACCCGTGTTGCACGGCCGGTCGGTCGAGGCAGCGTTTTCAGCGGATATCCCCACTTGGAACCCGGACTTCGATTGAAGGTGGAGAGGTATTCCGCCAGCTTGCGGTACTGTTCAGGAGTGCCCGCCCAGCTCGGAATCTCGACCCGTCGCTGCGGTTTGATCGGCTGGCTTACCTGTGCGTAACCCACCATTCTCCAGATAGTGTCGACGAACTCATTCGCATCATGAGTCGACCTTACGACACGGTCTAGCGTGTGGCATCCTACACAGTTCAGCAAGTTGGCCTTCTGTTCGTCGGGGCCGGGCACACTTAGCATCCATTCGGTGTTGGTAAGCTGAGGCGCGATGTTTTTTGTCTTCCGCAGGGCGAGATCGACAGTCGCCACCCTGTTCTCCACGACATCCACTGTCGCAACGCCGACAAGATCATAGCCAACAGCCCGAATCTTGAGGGCGTAATGACCCACATCCAATCGATTCGCCGGAAAGCTGTAAACGCCCTGCCCATCGCTAACAACGCTCACCGTGATGGTGGAGCCGTTCTTCTTGGCGCTGACCACGACCCCCTCCATCGCGCCTTCCTCTTGCGACGTGACTCGTCCTGTCAGTGCCACTGGTGCTATTTTTCCCGCTGGAGCTGAGGGCGCGCCTTGGAGAAAGAGGGCAAGACTCGTGGCGATTGTGAAGAGCAAGACCCTCATTTGCATCGCTTTCTGCAAGGCATTCCAGCAATTGAGTCCTAATTGCGATACCGAACCCGCGTCTCCAAATCAGTGAACCTTGCCACTCGAGTCGACACCGTAAGTCGTTCCAGACGCAAAACTACCCTGCTCTCGTCGAAGAGGGATCTTGGTGAGCGTCGCCGGTTCGACGTACTTTGCCAAGTCACGCATCGCGATCACCGTGCACTTTTGATCACGCAGGAAATTCATATACTCAGCAAAAACCTTCGGCTCGACACTAACCCAAGGCGCTCGTGGGTAGGGAACACCGTGGAAATTGAGGACGGCAATCTTGCCGCTCTTGGCTTGGTCCACAGCCCACGCTAGGTCTTGAAGACCCCACTTCGGTCCCGCATAGCCAGTCGTAGGAATGAGAAGTGGATAGTGCTTCGCTGGATCATATGCTGGACCCCGAGCTCCATTGTCGCCGTCGGGGAATTCTGGAGTGACGCCTCTCCGAGCAAACATGTAGCCTTTTTGCAAGAGGACTTCTGCGGCCGGAACGCTGTCATGATACAGAGGATACGCAAATGTTCTCGGAGCCGGTATTCCATTTTGTTTGAAATCTTGCTCAATACCCTCTATTTCAGTGAGGATTTGCGGCTTTGTCAGCTTCAGTAGATCGGGGTGGGTTTCGGTATGATTTCCCACTTCAAACCCTAGCTTATCGAGTTGGCGAATGTCCTCCCAAGACAGGTTATCG
>JASHPL010000064.1 GCA_030038125.1 Candidatus Sulfotelmatobacter sp. | reverse complement strand
ATGTGACGCGGGCACCCTCGTCCGCGTCTAGCGTCATCAACCTGCGGAGCTGTGCTCCGCACGGACGGCCGAGGGCGGCCGTCCCTACACAAGCGCTGCCTTACTGAATGATCTCCGCGATCGTGCCCGCGCCTACCGTATGTCCACCTTCGCGGATGGCGAACCGCAACCCTTTCTCCATCGCCACCGGCGTGATCAACTCAATCACCAGGCTGACATTGTCTCCCGGCATCACCATCTCCGTTCCTGCCGGCAACTCCGCCACTCCCGTCACGTCCGTCGTTCGCAAGTAAAACTGCGGACGATATCCCTTGAAGAACGGCGTATGCCGCCCGCCCTCTTCCTTCGTCAGGATGTACACCTCAGCCTTGAACTTCGTGTGCGGCGTAATCGATCCGGGCTTGGCCAGCACCATGCCGCGCTCCACTTCGTCTTTGCCGATACCGCGCAACAGCAAACCGGCGTTGTCGCCCGCCATGCCTTCATCCAACTGCTTCTTGAACATCTCCACACCGGTCACCACCGTCTTGCGCGTCTCGCGGAAGCCCACAATCTCCACTTCCTCACTCACCTTGACCTTGCCGCGCTCGATTCTCCCCGTCACCACCGTGCCGCGCCCCGAGATCGAAAAGATATCTTCGATCGGCATCAGGAACGGCTTGTCCAGTTCGCGCTGCGGTTGCGGCACGTACTTGTCCACCGCTGCCATCAGTTCGTCAATCTGCTTCTCCCACTTCGCTTCCCCGTTCAGCGCTCCCAGCGCCGAAACCCGTACTACCGGCACGTCGTCGCCCGGAAACTGATACGACTTCAGCAGTTCGCGCACTTCCAGTTCGACCAGGTCCAGCAACTCCGGATCGTCCACCGCGTCCACCTTGTTCAGCGCCACCACGATGTAGGGCACACCTACCTGGCGCGCCAGCAGCACGTGTTCCCGCGTCTGCGGCATGGGGCCATCGGTCGCTGCCACCACCAAGATCGCGCCGTCCATCTGCGCCGCACCCGTGATCATGTTCTTGATGTAGTCGGCGTGCCCCGGGCAGTCCACGTGCGCATAGTGCCGCTTGTCGGTTTCGTACTCCACGTGCGCCGTCGCGATGGTGATGCCGCGGGCCTTCTCTTCCGGTGCGTTGTCGATCGAATCAAACGACCGGAACACAATCTTGGGATTGTGCTTCTGCAGCACCTTCGTGATCGCCGCCGTCAGCGTGGTCTTGCCATGATCGATATGCCCGATCGTCCCCACGTTGCAATGCGGCTTCGTCCGTTCAAATTTTTCCTTCGCCATTTCCGTCCTCAGGGGCTAAAGCCCCAAAAAATCTGCGATTGCGTCTGGTGCGGCGCGGCTAAGGCCGTGCCCTTTCAAATCTATTTGGTGGTTCCCTGGACTTTGGCGATGATTTCCTCCGCGACCGAACGCGGAGCCTCCTCATAACGCGCAAAGTGCATCGAGTATTCGGCGCGGCCCTGCGTTGACGAACGCATGTGGGTCGCGTAACCAAACATTTCCGCCAACGGAACGATGGCCTTGATCACCTGCGACCCCGCGCGGTGTTCCATGCCTTCAATGCGTCCGCGGCGCGAGCTCAGATCGCCCATGATCGTTCCAGCGTAATCTTCCGGTGTGACGACTTCTACCGCCATGACGGGCTCAAGCAGTACCGGAGAAGCCCGCCGGGCAGCTTCTTTGAATGCCATCGATCCGGCGATCTTGAACGCCATTTCGTTCGAGTCGACTTCGTGATAGCTGCCGTCAAACAGGGTCGCCTTTACATCGACCATTTGATACCCGGCCAGCACTCCGCCTTCGAGCGCCTCCTGGATGCCCTGATCGACCGGCTTGATGTATTCCCTGGGCACCACGCCCCCGACGATCTCGTTGACGAACTCGTAGCCTTTGCCAGGCTCCTGCGGATCGAGATAAATCTTCACGTGACCATACTGACCGCGGCCGCCGGTCTGGCGAATATATTTGCCTTCGGCTTCGGAATGCTTGCGAATGGTCTCGCGGTATGCGACCTGCGGCTTGCCCACATTGGCTTCGACTTTGTACTCGCGCATCATCCGGTCAACAATAATTTCCAGGTGCAACTCTCCCATCCCGCTGATGATTGTCTGCCCGCTGTCGGGATCCGTATGAACCTTAAAGGTGGGATCTTCCTGCGCCAGCTTGCCCAGCGCCATGCCCATTTTTTCCTGATCGGCCTTGGTCTTTGGCTCAACTGCCACAGAAATGACCGGAGTGGCAAACTCAATCGATTCGAGCGCGATGGGATGCGCCTCGTTCGAGATTGTGTCTCCGGTAGAAACATTGCGCAGACCGACAGCGGCGCAGATATCGCCCGCAAAAATTTCGCTGATCTCTTCGCGTTTGTTGGCGTGCATCTTCAGCAAACGACCAATGCGTTCGGTCTTGCCGGTGCGGACGTTCAGCACGGTGTCGCCCGTCTTCAATTGTCCCGAGTAAATGCGAATGAACGTGAGCTGGCCGACAAATGGATCAGCCATAATCTTGAACGCCAGCGCCGCGAACGGCTCGTTATCGGCAGGCTTGCGCGTTTCCGGCTTGCCAGTATCGGGATTCTTGCCGTGTGTTTCGCCCACATCGAGGGGTGACGGCAGATAGTCGACCACCGCGTCGAGCAGCGGCTGGATACCCTTATTCTTGAATGCCGTACCAACAACAACTGGGAACACCTTCAGCGCGATCGTGGACTTGCGGAGCGACGCGCGCAGTTCGTCCGCTGTAATTTCCTCGCCTTCCAGAAACTTGTGCAGAATGTCATCGTCATTTTCGGCGACGGTCTCTACCAGTTGCGCGTGGAAAGCTTCGGCTTTCTTTTTCAACTCGGCGGGAATTTCTTCCGTATGATATTCGGCCCCGAGGGTCTCATCGTCCCACACGATGGCCTTCATCTCGAGCAGATCAACCACGCCTTTAAACTTATCTTCCTGTCCGATGGGAATTTGAATCGCGATGGGCTTGGCGCTGAGGCGTTTGCGGATGGTATCGACGGCGTGCTCGAAATCGGCACCCATCTTGTCAATCTTGTTAA
>JASHPL010000063.1 GCA_030038125.1 Candidatus Sulfotelmatobacter sp. | reverse complement strand
ACGTGACGCTGCTGGATCCGGATGTAGTGTCTCCCACAAATTGCGTACGGCAACCTTTCAGCCGGTCTGAGATCGGTCTCTACAAATCTGTGACTCTGGCGAACCGGCTGAACTTATTTTGGGGCCTCGATTGGAAAGCGATTCCGGAGCGGCTCGACCCGAAACGAAGACTGGATGGCGTGGACATTGTGATTGGCTGTGTGGATACGCGCAAGGCGCGCTGCACCATCGCAAAGTGCTCGGAGGATTGGAGCGAAGTCGATTACTGGCTCGATATTGGGAACAACGCCGACAGCGGACAGTTCGTTCTGGGAGAACCGCGCAACCGAAGGAATCGGCGGCATCGACTACGGCTGCGGACGGTCTCCGAGCTTTTTCCTGAGATCGTCGAGCGAGAGCTGGAGGAAGATGGCTTGCCCAGTTGCAGTGCCGCCGAAGCACTGGACCGCCAGGAACCGTTTGTCAATCCAGCGCTGGCCAATCATGCCTTGGCTCTCGTTGCCCGATTGTTCCGGTATGGAACGATCTCCTGCCATGGCGGCTTCCTCAGTCTGTCATCTTTATCCAGCTACCAGGCGCTACGGGTCGATCCCAAGTATTGGCAACGGCTGCGGAGAAAAGTAGACCATTGCGTTGGGAAGCCGAATTCGACTCCTGCTCGATTAGGAAATCTTCCATCGGGAAGAATCTCCGCGTTGCGTTACAAGTGAACTCAGCCGGTGTAGCGCTTCGGCTGTGGGCCGCAATCTCCGGAGACGACCTGCCCGATTTCATATTCTTGAGCGAAGGAGGCTCCGCCGTGAATTCCACTGCCACGCAAACGGAGAGTAGTACGCCTGCCGTCGCATCGCCAGTCGATCCATCAAGCGACAGTCGTGCTTGGTCCAGAAACAACGAACAATTCAACCAAGTTTTGCAAGCCCTCGCGCTTCCGTTTGAGTTAGCCGTTATGCAATGGCGAGTCACGGAATGGAGCGATGATGGAAAGCGCGGTCTGATGCTTCCGTATGCCGATCCCCGCGCCTACAGCGACCGGCTCAACGATCTATTCACCCCCGCGGGCTGGAACCGCAAATACACCGTGCAGACCAGCGCGCCCGTTCAGCGAGCCAAGCACGGCGCGGCCGCGAAAATCCTGGTCACGTGCGAAGTAACAATCGCTTGCATTGGAACGAACTCCGGCACCGGAGAGGAATGGTCGGATAAAGAGAACGCTTTAACAGCTGCGGAGGCGCAAGCCTTTAAACGGGCGCTCTCCCTTTTCGGACTGGGACGGTATCTCTACGACATCGATGGCGAGTGGATCGAGTTGGATCCGCATGGATTACCGACGAAGATCCCGAAGCTACCACGCTGGGCGACGCCCAACGGCTGGCTCGCCGGGCTCCGACCGAAGTTGCGGCGAAACCGCCACGCTCGGGTTCGTGCCAATGGGCACACTGGCAATGCCAGCCATTTCAATCATGAGAACAACGGTGACCGCCAACGCCTGCTTGTCGCAATCGAAGCCATGGAGTCAAAGATTGGTAAGAGACTCTATCGAGGATTACTGAAGAACGTCGCACGGGTCTGGAGTCCCAACCAGATTCAGGAGTCGCCTGTTCTCGAGAAGGTGCTGGCACAGATGCAGGGAGCAGAGCGAGGTGTCTCGCGGCTCGAGGCTGCGAAGGCGCAGCTTTCGCCCCAAATCTTTGATCGAGTCATTGCCTCGCTGAACGCTCCGCCAGCGAAACTCGAAGATCTTCAGAGTCTCCACAGCCTAGTGGTTGCCCTCGAACGGGAAATCGATGCACAAACCCAGCCTTCGGGCTGCTGACGGAGGAGAAGTTTGCTCGCGAAACACAAGCGTATGATTGGGATGCTGAAACCATCGCGACATTGCTCAAGAGTGTGGCCCCATCCAACGTGAGGAAAGCAATGGGTAAAAAGAGGCGAAAGAAACTGCATGGCACTGTGCAGAAGGTGATCAAGCCCATCGACCCGCGCGACAAAGAAAAAGCGCAGATCGACATACGCGAAGGCGACGATCTTTATCGAGAAATTCGGGTGGAAAATGCTTTGAGCGATGAGGATGGCGGCACCGCTTCGCTCAAACCCGGGGCAGAAGTCGATGTCATTGTCGAAGCAGACACAGATGCCATCAACATAACAAGGAAGCCAGAGCAGTCCTCGGAAGGCGACTCGTCGAAATAGAGGCGCAGCTGAACACGCGCAAAGTGCTCATCCGGCCTTGGTTCCATCCAAAGCGATATGCGAAAGGTGAGACTCTTGAAAGGGTTCTCGGAGAATGATCTCAGGCGCGCATCACTGTACCGATGATGTACAGAATGAAAAGGCTCGCCATCGCAGCGGCCGCAAGGGCAACGGCATAGGCGTTACTGCAAAGAAAAGCACTGGCGCAAGCACTGCACTTTGCGGAGCAGAACGGCTGCTGAATCAGCGAACCAAACCAGGTCACCAGCAATCCCATGCGTTCATAACACTCCCGCAGGTGTAACGCCCTGTCTGCGACGTCGGCAACGGCCTTCGCTCCCGCTGCGATCGTTTTGACCGTCTGATTCTGAGCCACCGCTTCCGCCGAGGTTTTCGCAACAGCCCCTACGGTTTCCACGGCTGTTTCCACAAGCCGCACCAACCATTTCACAAAACGGCGTAATGGGACTCCGCATCTACGGTTGAACCACCGATCGAATTCATCCAGTAGGCGTCCCGCACGCTGACACCATCCGGGACGCCGATCTTTTTCGTTCGACATGTCGACCTCCAGTCGACCGTTTGGATGCCGACCAGAGGCATCCGGTTCACTTCTCGTTGACACGCCTGCGCCATCAGAAATGAGGATTGCCGTGAGAATTCGTGTGACCACTCGAGCCGACCTCTACGAAAGACGCAAACAAGAACACCTGGACCGCGGATACCGAGTGGAGGAGGAACGGCCCATTCCGGTGAATGGTTTTTGCTCGTTCGTCGCTGCGTGCGAACCGTCGCTTTCGGACACCCTTGGCAACCTCGTCGCAGAGGCGCTGAACGGAAACCATGCTGCCCGAGGGGATTCGTGAGGTTCTCGATGTCGCTCAAAATCAGGTTTCGTTTTGATGGAAGGTGTACCCGTCATCCCCGTTACAAC
Source organism: Candidatus Sulfotelmatobacter sp. (assembly GCA_030038125.1). Classification (GTDB taxonomy): domain Bacteria; phylum Acidobacteriota; class Terriglobia; order Terriglobales; family Acidobacteriaceae; genus Sulfotelmatobacter. The sequence continues at coordinate 5,268 of JASHPL010000063.1, read as the reverse complement.
CCCATCCGCGATGGGCGCCCCCGTGACGGGAAGTGCGAAGGATGTGACTCGCCGCACGTCATTCACCTTTACACCAAAATCGCGAAAAGAAGAGCTGCAGACCCGAACCTCATCGTGGTTGGAGCCTCCACGAATCGGGAAGACGAACAAGCCCTCGATGTCGAGCCCCGCTCGGAAACTGGAACCACATCATGAACACCTTACCGACCATTCCGTTGTTTCCCTTTGGCCAAATTGTGGCAACGCCGGGGGCACTGGCGCTGCTGGAAGAGGCCAACCGCTCGCCCGTAGAATTTCTTTCACGCCATCTGCGCGGCGATTGGGGCGACCTTTGTGACGAAGACAAGGCTGAAAATGAACTGAGCCTGAAACACGACTTCCGACTGATGAGCAACTATGCGGTCACCGAGACCCGAAAACTGTGGGTCATCACCGAAGCCGATCGATCGCTGACCACCCTGCTACTCCCCGAGGAGTACTAAACTGCCGTCTTCTCACTCGATTCCGATGCTCAGGCCTTCGGATCATTGCGAATGGAAGAGGAGCATCCGGAGTCCCGAGCCGAGCACACAAATCGTTGATTGTAAAAGCACATCGTCTTTGTCTGCAGATCGGAAATACTTGCGCGCAGACTATAATCGTTTGAGGGAAAAATGCAGAATGCTTGATTAACCTTCTTCTCTCGAGTTGCTGGTGAGTGTCAACTTGAATACGAACAGAACAATTCGCCGGGTCGCGGGACCCGAACAGCAGCAGGCGGAATCGTACCGTTACTGGCAAAGTTTGCCGGTTGGAGTACGTCTCTCCGCCGTGTGGGATGTTAGTGCAGCCGCTTATGCATTCGCGGCTGCTTTTAAGGGAGTTCCGCTGAATGATGCCCGACGACCTCAAAGAACTATTACGCGCATTCAACGATCACGGGGTTAAATATCTCATCGTAGGCGGCTATGCCTTTGGCGTTCACGCAGAGCCGCGAGCAACCAAAGACCTGGACATTTTTATCCGATCCGACGAGCAGAACGCCAAAGCCATATTTCAGGCCCTTGCGCAGTATGGTGCTCCCCTGGTTGAGCTAAGTCCGGCCGACTTCATGGATGGGACGACCTTCCAGATCGGCCAACCTCCGGCGCGGATTGACATCTTGCAACAGATTGATGGCATCAGTTTCGATGAGGCCTGGGGGAACCGAATCGAGGGACTCATCGATGAGGAGATCCAGGCAGCAGTCATATCCAGAAGCGACCTCATCCGCAATAAGCTTGCCAGCGGACGAGAGCAAGACATTCTCGACGCCAAGAAGCTACGTTCCGCGAAGCATGATCCGGAGTAATCGTGCCTACAGCAGCGAACCGCTAGTACGAACCCCTCAAATCGCCAACGCGGACGACTCGGCTCTAGTTGCGTCCTTTCACCGTTGATCCCTCATGGAACGCAAAGCCCACCGATCGCGCTATGCGTTCGAGCGTGCCGCCTAGAAGGGGTGTTCCATGCGTCCTCAGGGCAAAACTAAACTCGGTTTTTTCCCTCTTCCATTAGCGGAAGTGATACGCCTGAGAAATTGCCTGACGTTCAGTTCCGAGTTTTCTGCTGTCGATCCGTGTGTCGGCGATGGCGTGGCGTTCTCCCGTTTGCTGGAGAAGGCCCCAGCCCGCCGCTACGGGATTGAAATCGATGCTAACCGCGCGGAGCAAGCCAGAGAGCTTGGCATCGAAACGCTGCAAGCCAACACGTTGGATGTGCGCTGCCCCGCCGAGTCGGTCTCAGTTCTCTACCTCAATCCTCCGTACGATCTGGAGGTGGGGCAGACGAATAATCAGCGACTGGAGTTGGTGTTTCTGGAGCATACCCACCGATGGCTGAGACCGGGGGGAATCCTCGTCTTGGTGATTCCTCAGCCGCAGTTGAAGCCGTGTGCCAGAATCCTGAGCGAGCACTTCGTGGACATGAATGTCTATCGGCTCACCGAACCGGCAAGTGCCCGGTATAAACAGGTTGCCGTGCTGGGCACGCGCCGCAAACGCCACCAGAACGTTCGCGACTCTGCACTCCTCGAATCGACACGGTGGCTGGAACTATTGGCTTCGGAACCCGACCTCCCCAGTTTGACTGACACCTCTCCAGTTCACTATGAAATCCCAGACTCCGGGCCAATCGTGCTCACCAACACCGGTATCCCATTGGATGAGGTCGAGGACTTGGTGCTGGATTCTGCCGCTTATCGCCAGGCGAGCCGAATTCTTCTCCCCAAACAGCGCGACGTGCGAGGGCGGCCACTTACGCCGCTGCATGGCGGCCACGTGGGACTCCTGTGCACGGCAGGAATGCTCAATGGCGTGTTCGGCGAAGGCGAGAACCGGCATATCGCTCACTGGCGATCCGTGAAGTTCACCGACCATTGGGAAGAAGAGGAAGAAGACAGCACAAAAATACTGCATGATCGCGAACGTTTTTCGCACGAACTGACGTTGGTCTTTGCCAGTGGCAAGACGCAGACTCTGACCCACGAGAAGAAGGAGAGAGGATGAAAAATGCTCACCTCCGCTTCGGCTGGCTTACCTATGTGAAGAGCACAGAGAAGACCACGACCAGCATCAAACTGCACCTCGATCGTTTGATCGCGGAGATGTTGCCCGATCCGCCGCGGCAGGCGAAGGCGCACTTGATCTCTGTGATCGGCGGCGACACGCAGATATCCGCCATCAGCTCCGCCATTTCCATGGCGGACCATTTCCTGATCGAGGGTCCAGAGGTCGCACCGACCCGGGTCTGCCTGGAACGGAACGCACAATGTTTCAAAGGTTCCTTGCAACTACCGGGGCGAAAGAAACCGCTGCGTCACCTGGTCGGGGTCTCCGAGGAGTTGGCATCGGGACCGACATCTGTCGGTTCGGGCCGCACACTCCTGGCCGGGACGGATCGTCGATTCTTGTGGGCTTCCATGGCCCACCTGTTCGGGATCCCGGGAGTTCCGGAGTGGGCGGACTGGTTTCGCGAGGAACTCGCCGCTCATCGCGCCCTGGTCCCCGCTCTCGGCATCGGATGTGATCCTGTGATCATCCGGGGGACAAAAGAAGATTTCCTCGACTGGCTCAGTTGGGGCGTGGAAAGCGGCGCGATCCGGTTTCCGACATCGCAGGGCTCGATTCGCTGGCCAAGCATCGGCCTCCGAAACCTTCTATTGAGAGCGGAATAGTTCTCTCACTCCTCTTTTCTTTCTCCTTTCACTTTTTTTCTTCTCTTCTTCTCTTCTTCCTCGATTTCGACCCACCCAGCCTTTTTTATCCACCAAGAGAACCTTCCATGCCTGAATTGAACACGATCTACGACTACATGCGCGCCCATGCCAGCTTGCTGGGGACACGAATTCTCGAGGAATACCCGGCACTGCACCAGATCGGTGATCCACTCTCACCGAGAATCGAAGGGTTGCTGCGAAGGCCTTTTCCGGCGCAGGCGGTCGCCATTATGGGACTTGCCAAACGCTGGCATCGAGCCCGGACCGGCATGGTCATCGCGGAGTGCGGCACGGGCAAAACCCTCATCTCGCTGGGCGCGATGCACGTCCACAGTGAAGGAGAACCCTTCACGGCGATCGCCATGGTGCCTCCTCATCTGGTCGAAAAGTGGGCTCGCGAAGCATTCCTGACCGTGCCCGGTGTCAGAGTCTTTCTCATCGACGATCTACGCGACGGCGGTGACGAGAGCCGAGCGCACGGAGTGAACGAAGTGCGAATGAAGCACGGGCGGATCGTTCGCGAGGGGCTGTCGACAACGTTGAGCGAGGTGCGGTTGCGCAGAAATTCCCCCACCTCACGCCGACGGTGGTTGTCGCTTTGCGGAAGACCTTCGCTTTTCATCGTCGGCCGGGAGCGGGCCAAGCTCGGGTACTTCTGGCGTCACGCCTATCAGGTGCCCCGCTCGGGCCCTTACCTCGGCTGCATCGTGAATTCCGATACCGGTCGCCCTGTGATCGTGGATGAGAATCGATTGACGATTGCCGAGTTCGAGAAGGTCAAGATCGCAGAAACGATTGAGGCCCGGGGCGACAAGTCGTGCCGCCCATTTCACAGCCCGCTATGGCAGGCCGATCCGAACAGGATCCGGCGCATGGCGCCGATTGAGTTCATCGGGCGCTACCTGCCGGGATGGTTTGACTATGCAATTTGCGACGAGATTCACCAGCTGGCGGGTGATACCGCGCAAGGCAACGCCCTAGGAACCCTGGCTGCTTCAGCCGCTCGCATCGTGGGACTTACCGGAACTCTTCTCGGTGGCTATGCCGACGACCTCTTTAATACGCTATTCCGGCTTGAAGCCGGCAGGATGAAGCTGCACGGATACGAATGGGGTACGACAGGGCGCAGTTCCTTCACCGAGGACTATGGCGTTCTCGAAACCATCACCAAAGTTGAGCCAGCCGAGAATCGTTGCTCCAAAGCCAAAAGCGTCAGCACGGTGCGCCGCAAGCCCGGAGCCTCTCCTCTACTTTTCGGTGAATTCCTGATGCAGCTCTGTGCCTTTGTGTTCCTCGAAGATATCTCGGGGGAACTCCCGCCCTATGAAGAGACCTATCTGAGCGTCGCCATGGATCCGCTCATGATGGCCGCTTACCGGGAACTCGAAGACTCCATCCGAAAGGCACTCAAAGAACACAGGGGTAACCGGTCGGTGTTGAGCACGATGTTGAATACCTTGCTGCTCTACCCGGACCACCCGTATGGGCTGGGGACTCTATACGGGAGCGAATTCGATCCCGAACTGAAGCGCAATGTTCGTTTTGTCATCGCGGAGACACAGGATCTTCCTGAAGAACAACTTTATTCGAAGGAAAGAAAACTCATTGAAGAAATCAGAAGTGAACTGGCCGAAAAACGCCGCTGCCAAGTGTTCGCAGTTTATACGCAGAAGCGGGACGTGACCGCCCGACTTGAGCGAATTCTCGCGACCGAAGGCATTCGCGTAGCAGTTTTGCGCGCCTCGGTCGACACCTCCAAACGGGAAGCCTGGTATGCGCGGCAAGTCAAGGAAGGAGTCCAGGTCGTCATTTCGCATCCCAAGCTGGTCGAAACCGGCCTAGACCTGCTGGATTTTCCGACCATCCTTTTCTATGAGTCCGGGTATTCGCTACACACGCTGCGGCAGGCGAGCCGCCGGTCCTGGCGTATCGGACAGCGCCGTCCGGTGCGCGTGAAGTTTCTTTGCTACGAAGGAACCATGCAGACGTCTTGTTTGCGTTTGATGGGAAAGAAACTACTAGTGGCCCTCGCC
>JASHPL010000062.1 GCA_030038125.1 Candidatus Sulfotelmatobacter sp. | reverse complement strand
GTCGCTCGCCACCGACAAGGGTGCGATGATCCTGCATATGCTGCGCTGGGTGTTGGGCGAGGATAAGTACAACAAGACCATGCGCGAGTTTGCCACCAAGTACGCGGGCAAATCCTCCAACATGGATGACTTTCAAACCATTGCGGAAAAGTATTATGGGCAGCAGCTGACCTGGTTTTTCTCGCAATGGCTCGATTCGACGGGGGCTCCCGAATTCAAGCTGAAATACACCGTCTATCGTCTAGGTAACGTACCCGCAGGGGGGAAGGCGCCAGGATTTAGAGTGACGGGTGAAGTTTCGCAGGATTTGGACCTGTTCCGGATGCCAGTGGATATCCGCGTCGATACGGATGGAAAAACCGAGAATCAGAAAATTCAAGTGGTGGGTACCAATTCGGCCTTCTCCGTAGAGACCTTTGGCCGACCGCGGCGGATCTCGATCGATCCCGACCACCATGTGCTCACGGATTCGAGCGACATCAAGTTGCGCTCCTCAGTTCTCCGCGGACAGGCGTTACAGCAGCAGGGAGATCTTTCGGGGGCCCTTAACGAATACAACAAGGCGCTCGATCTCAACAAGAACAGTTCCCTGGCACACTATCGCGTGGCGGAAGTATTTTTCCTGCAGAAGAATTATCAATCTTCGGCCAACTCGTATCGCTCGGCGCTGGATGGCGATGGCGACCCGCGATGGACGGAAGTCTGGAGCCGCATCCAACTGGGCAAGATTTTCGATATCACGGGGCAGCGCGAGCGCGCGGTCAACGAATATCGTCAGGCGCTGCAGACTAACGACAATACCTTCGGGGCATTGGAAGAGGCCCGAAGATACCTGCAGAAGCCCTTTGAGCGGCCAAGGAATCAAGGCGAATAGAGGAATCACACAGACGGGAGAGCGTGGCGTCGATTTGCTTCTGGCTCCTAATCAGATGTTTCTCTGACCCAGCGCTCCGCGTCTTTCAGAGAAGAGAAGATTTGGATGTTTGTCTGCACGCGCAGGATTTTGTGCATACGGGCGGCATGATTCTGTGCAAGGGATCGAACCACAAAGGCGCGCTTGGCCCTCGGCAAGAAGGGATCAACCCGATCTGCTAGTTGCAGGAAATCATCGGCTTGTAAATCGAGGTTTTCAACTGCAGTCAGATTGACGATTTCAGAAAACTCAGGGTCGAAGGCCGGATGCATTCGCAGCTTCTCGGCATAGTGCTGAATGTCCGCGGCGGTCACTGTTCCCTGGAATCGGACCACAACCGTGCGTTGTTCTGTATTGACTTGAAATTCGACAGCTTTTCCAGGGGGACACAATCTAGGTTCGCCCTCGGGTTTTGGCCGGTTCAATACTTCGCCGTGTGACAAAACATCACCTCCTGCGCGGTTGGACTTACATAGTTTCTTATCGACAGGCTTTGGCGAAGACTTCATGCATGATTTTGGAGCAAACCGAATTTGCTGCCGAGGCTAACTTTTCCAATACGGGCCAGTCTAAGCACCACATACCAGCCGGAACTTCTGAGAGTCCGGCTGCGTATGTCTGATCAGATATGGGGCGGGATTGAGACCCCTCGCCTCAGCCCCCACGCTCCTCCCCGGAGGCGTGGGGGCAGGATTTTTCGCTTCGTTCATGCGGATGTTTCAAGGAAATGTTTGATTGCTCGCACGGTGTGGCTGCATTAGCCCACTTTCAGCGAGCAGCGTTTTGTTTTATGGCTGTGCGAGCCTGTGGATTTGCAGAGCATCTCGACGAGAATTAACATCCTTGCTTGGCTTTCAAGATCATGAAAATACACAACTCAGTCCTTTACGCGTTTTCACTTGCAGTCATCAGCACATTCGTATGTGCGATGGCTCCGGCGCAGTCAACGAGCACGCAATCGTCGCAGTCCTCGCGGCAGACTCTGCCGCCTGGACTGGACGAACGCTTTCTGGATCGCTCGGCGGATCCTTGCGTGAACTTCTTCCAGTATGCTTGCGGGAATTTCAGTAAGTACTACCCGATTCCCAGTGACCGATCGGGTTTTGGCATGGGCACGCTGCTTTTCGAGCATAACGAATCTGTTCTGCACACCATGCTCGACAACGTGGCGGCGAGCGGGGCGAATCGCACGGCCAATCAGCAGAAAATCGGCGATTACTATGGCGCTTGCATGGATACCACTGCGATTGACCGCGAAGGCCTGCAACCGTTTCAGGCCGAGCTGGATCGCATCGCTGCTCTGAAAGATAAGAGCGAACTGAATTCGCTACTGGCGCACTATCAGCTTATCAACGTGAATGCCTTCTTCGGGCTCGGCGAGCAACAGGACTTCAAAGATGCGACCAAACAAATTGCCGTCGCAGATCAGGGCGGCCTGGGACTACCGGAGCGCGATTACTATTTTCGAACCGGCGAGGCTGCCGAGAAAACCCGCAAGCAATATCTCGAGCACATCACGAATGTCTTGAAACTGCTGGGGGAATCCGACGGCGAAGCGGCATCCGACGCGCAAAAGATTTTGCAGTTGGAAACAAGTCTAGCCAAAGTTTCGCTGGATATTACCTCGCGGCGCAACCCGAAAAATGTTTATCACATGATGGAAGTCGGCGAACTGCAAAAGCTCACTCCTGCGCTACAGTGGAACGAGCTTCTTCTGGGTTCGGATTTTCCCGACGTGGCGCAACTGAATGTGACGAATCCCGACTTCTTCAAGGGGCTCAACACGGTGCTCGAAGCGACGGACATGGCGACGATCAAGACGTACCTGCGATGGCAGCTGATTAACTCGACTGCATCCGTCGCCTTGCCCAAACCGTTTGACGATGAGCATTTTGATTTTTATGGCCGGAAGCTGCGCGGACAACCCGAGCAAGAGGCGCGCTGGAAACGCTGCGTGCAGGCGACCGACAGCGCGCTAGGAGAGGCGCTCGGCCAGGTGTATGTGGCGCAGGAGTTTCCCGCCACTAGCAAGGAGGCTATGCTGCAAATGGTGCACGACATCGAGAACGCGATGTCGCAGGACATCGATTCTCTCGACTGGATGACTCCTGAAACCAAGACGCGGGCCAAAGCCAAGCTGCATGCAGTGGCCGATAAGATCGGGTATCCCGACCATTGGCGGGATTATTCGAAGCTAATTGTGGAACGCGATGACGCCTACGGCAATGCGGAACGCGCAGCGGTGTTTGAAAATCTGCGCGAGATCGCCAAAATTGGCAAGCCGGTTGATCGCGGAGAGTGGGGCATGTCTCCTCCGACGGTGAACGCTTACTACAGTCCCAGTATGAACGATATCAACTTTCCTGCCGGCATCCTGCAACCGCCTTTCTACGATCCAAAATCGACCGATGCGGAAAATTATGGGCATATCGGTGGAATCGTCGGCCATGAATTGACTCACGGTTTTGACGATCAGGGACGGTTGTTCGACGGCAGCGGAAATCTGGCGGATTGGTGGACGTCGCAGGACGCTAAGAAGTTCGAAGAGAAGGCCGACTGCACCGTGAAGGAGTACAACAGTTTCGTGGCAGTCGATGATCTGCACGTTAATGGCAAACTGACTCTGGGAGAGAATACGGCCGATAATGGCGGGCTTCGGCTGGCCTTCCTTGCCCTTCTCGCTGACGCCAAGAGAAAGAACATCGATCTCAGCGAGAAGCTGGATGGATTTACGCCGGCCCAGCAATTCTTTCTCGGTCATGCACAGAACTGGTGCGGAAGCACACGGCCAGAGCAGATGCGGTTGCAGGTGCAAACCGACCCGCATTCTCCGCGCGAATTTCGCGTCAATGGCGTGGTACAGAACATGCCAGAGTTCGGAGAGGCCTTTGGCTGCAAGGTCGGCCAGCCCATGAGGCCGCAGAACATTTGCCGCGTGTGGTGATGGAGATCGAGCATAGAAGCCTGCTCAATTTGTACAATGCTTCTATGCCTTCGACATCGAACGCGCGGCTGGAACGTGTGCTCTCACAGCTCAAGCTCTACGAGCATCCGCTGCTTAGTTTTTCGGCGAAGGCCAAGGGCGAGGGCGTCGAGGTCCTGATTCAGTTCAAGGATCCGAAAGTTCCGGTTCATACCTATTCTTTCGATTTGCATCCGCGGGATCTGGATGATCCGCAATTCGAATGGAGTTTTCAGCGTCAGCTCTACGACGCGCTGCACGATTATTTCGTCGAGATGTTCATCCGCACGCCGCAGGACCGCTCCGATCGCCAGCGAAGGGGCTTGTGAACGCTCTTCGCGAGAAGATCGTACGGGAGATTCGTGAACGCGGTCCGATTCCATTTTCTCGCTACATGGAGTTGTGTCTTTACGATCCCGAACTCGGCTATTACTCGCGCCATGTTGAGCAGTTCGGTAAGACCGGCGACTTCTATACTTCAAGCGATGTGCATGCAGTGTTCGGCCGTGTGATGGCACGGCAGTTCGAGGAGATCTGGCGTATTCTGGGCCGTCCTGAAAAAATCACCGTCAAAGAGTTGGGTCCCGGGCGCGGTCTCTTTGCGCAGGACGTCCTCGATTGGTCGGAGAAGAAGTTTCCCGACTTCTACGACGCGCTGCATTACGTGCTGATCGAGCGTTCGGCGCCTTTGTGCCAACGCATCGCCGCCAATTTGAAGCCGCGGCTGAAGGCGGGAAAGGCGGAAGTGGTCGCCGCTTATGAGAGAGTCGCGGGCGTGGTTATTGTTTTTGCCAACGAGTTTTTCGATGCTCTGCCAGTCGAAATCCTGAGCGAGCGTGGCTCGCTTCGCGTCGATGTGCGCAATGGGAGATTGGTAGAAACCTGGGTTCCTTCTTCGGCGGAAGAGTTGGAATTTCTCGACCGTTACTCGGTTCATCCGGAGAACGGCGAGCGTTTGGAAATTGGTTTTGACGCGCGGAGCGCGATGACTCAAACCGCAGAGTTCGAGAAGGGATTTGTGGTCGCCATCGATTATGGCTACACGCGGGAGGAGCAACTGGCGGGAAGGCATCGTGGAACTCTTAAGGCCATCCGTCAGCATGCGGTTAGCATGAGTCCCTATGAAGCTCCGGGAGAGCAAGACCTAACGGCCGACGTAAACTTCACTGCGCTCGCGGCGGCTGTGGAGAAGCACGGGTTGCGGGCCGAGAGGCTGGTCACACAATCGCAGTTTTTGATGGGCATTGCCGAGACGAACCAATTCGCAGATGCCTTCGAAGATTGCCGCTTGCCGCAGGAACGAACGAAGGTGGCGCTGCAATTGAAGCATCTGGTGACGCCCGCGGGAATGGGAGAAAGCTTTCACGTACTTGTGGCGAGCAAGGGAGTTGAACTCGAAAGGGTCTCAAAGCTGGCAGGATTCAGTTTTGGAAAATCGACTCCCGCCTGACGGAATTGCAGGAATCAGGCGTCTCTGGGTCTTCAGGTTCAGTGCGCAACGCTATTTCGCAGTGCTTGCCGTACTTGGAGTGGTTTCTTTCGTCTCAGGGTATTCATACACCCCACGGCCCGACTTCCGTCCTAACCGTCCTGCCTTTACGTACTGAACCAGCAACGGCGCGGGACGATATTTCTCTCCCAGAGTCTTGTGCAGGTATTCGAGAATATTGAGGCGAGTGTCGAGGCCAACGAGATCGACTAACTCGAAGGGACCCATCGGGTGGTTCAAGCCGAGTTTCAGCGCCTTGTCGATATCGGCAGCGCCAGCGATTCCTTCCTGCAGCATGTAGAACGCTTCATTGCCGATCATGGCATTGATGCGGCTGGTGATGAAGCCGGGCGATTCCTTGATCACCACCACTTCTTTACCCATGCGCTTCCCGACCTCGACCACGGCGGCCAGCGTGTCTCCGTCGGTTTCCAGCGCGCGTACGATTTCCAGCAACTTCATCTTGCGCACGGGATTGAAGAAGTGCATGCCCACACATTTCTTCGCACGATAGGTGACGCTGGCGATTTCGGTGATGCTAAGCGACGAAGTATTGGAAGCGAAAATGGTGGCGGGACGGCAGAGCTTATCGAGGAGAGTGAAGATTTCAATCTTCGATTCCATCTCTTCCGGCACGGCTTCTATGATGAGATCGGCCTCGCGCGCGGCTTCCTCGACCGAGCCAGCGAATTCGATGCGACGGAATGCGGAGTCGGCATCAGTCGCCGAGACTTTGCCCAATTCGACGGCCTTATCGAGATTGGCTCGAATTTCCGTTTCGGCTTTGCGGAGAGCCGCGGGCAGAAGATCTTCGAGGATGGTGCGATAGCCGCCAAGGGCGGAGGCGTGGGCGATACCACGTCCCATGATACCGGCGCCGATGACCGCAATCGTGTTGACTGGAGCCACCTACTTCCCCGCCTTTTCGAGATCGGCGATCGCGGCATTGATGGCAGTCGCGGCATTGCGGAGATGCTCGGCCAAGCGTGCGCGTTCTTCCGGCGTCATGCTGGGAATAGCGATGCAAATCCGGCGCAGGGTCGCCGAAATGTCGTCGACATAATTCATAGATCGAATCAGTTCACCAGTGGCTACCATGAAGGCTCCTGTCCTTTTGAGGCTCACGAATTTAACGCTGTGACGGCCAGCCGAGAGGGATACGGTTCAAGCCGAACTTTCTATTTTGGACGCGGCGAGGAGTTTAGTAAAGGTGAGACGAATGCCTGTAGTCGCATAATTTGAAACTCTCGTTGATGCGTCATCCCGAACGCCCGCGCTTTCGCCAGCGGGGAGAGGGATCTGGCGCGGACCGGTTTGACAGCCCGACCCGAGATCTTTCGCTCCGCCGGAAAAAGGCTTCGCTCAGGATGATGCCGTCCCAAAGAAATCCAAATCGAGCCACCAACCGAACGCAGCGTGGGCGTCGAACTTGCGTTGAGCAGATCATTCCCATTCAATTCACCGGCGCGGCATATAATCCGGATCAATTCTTTTTATGGGTTGAAATCGTCGATTGCGAATCGAATACATATGGCGGACAAATCATTGCGACGCTACATTTTCGCGAGCGACTTTGATCAGACGCTGACGTTTAACGACTCCGGTTACGTGCTAGCCGAGTTGGTGGGCATTCCAGTAGACGACTTCGAGCGCAAGGCGAAAGGAATGGCCAAAATCAACCTGGTGCAGCAGGGCGCGGAGTTGGCATATTTGTTGCTGCACGATCCGGAGTTCCGAGAGAAGGTACGGAAAGAGCATCTCCACGAAGTCGGAAAAAGAATTCGGCTGAAGGGCGAGATTCAACTTCTCTATCAGATTTTGAAGAACGGGATTGATGGCTACGAATTCGATTTCTACGTGCTCTCGGCCGCGCCGCGCGAAGTGATTCTTTCCGCGCTCGAGGATATTGTCCCTCAGGACCATATTTTCGGGACAGAGTTTCTCTACAAGGCTTCTGGCGAGATCGAGACGATTGTGCGCGCCACGGCTGGATATGGCAAAGTTGCCGTGCTCGACAGTCTCCTCGAGCAGCAGGTGACGGGTCCGGACCACGTGATTTATACCGGCGACGGAAGCTCAGATATTCACGTGATGCTGCACATTAATGCGCGGGATGGATTGACGATCGCGGTTTCGGAGTCGCGGCATGTTTCGCAGATCGCTAAACGGACGGTGCTGAGCAGCAGCGCTCTGGCCGTACTGGCGCCCATCCTCGAAGAGGTTGCGCGCTGGGAGCGGTCGCGAATTCGCAGCTTTTTCGAGGCGAATGGAATGCTGATCCAGGAGTGGGAACGCGTGCGCACGGATTGGCTGACGCTGAAGACGGTAAGCGAACCGATTGAAGCGAAGGCGAACGTCTAGCTTCCACAACAGAGAGGATCCCTGCCCTTTGGACTTTTGATTTTCCTGAAAACAGCTACAACGCGTGCAGTTCGCGAAATCTGGCTGCTGCTTCTCGTCCCATATAGCGTTCGAGAACGGCAGCATCGGTCCGGCGAAGATCGACCACGACCAGACCGTCCAGTACATTGGAAAATTTGCGATCGACATTAAACGCCAGCAGCTTGCCGCCGATTTTCGCGTATTGGCGCAGAAGAATAGGAAGGCTTTTGCCGTCAGCTTCCAAATCGGTGATGGGCTGCGAAAGCTGATCGAGATCGCGTAGAGCGTTGCACATTGCACGGCCATCCCAGCGATGAAGCAGCCCGGAACGGAATGGCTGGCGCGGCTCGATCAGGCCGGCAAGTTCGTCTTCCTGCATGCGCGTTTCGAAAAAGCGATAGATCATTTCGCGCGAGGCTTTGCTGTAGTCGTTGCTGATGCTGACGGCGCCGAAAAGCACCGGAATCTTCGGATGCATGGCAATCAGGCGCGCGATGCCTTTCCATAGCAGCAGCAAAGGCGCGTACTGCCGTTGATATTCCGGGCGCACAAAAGAGCGGCCAAGTTCGAGAGCCGGCCCGAGCTTCTCAAAGAGGCGCTCGCTGTAGCGAAACAACGTGCTGGTATAAAGGCCGCTAATTCCATAGCCGGCGAGAATATCTGCGGTATTGCCGGCGCGGTAGGCGCCAATCAGTTCGTGTTTGGAACGATTCCACAAAACCACATGCCAGTAATAGTGATCGAAGCGGTCGAGATCAAGGCTCTTCCCTGTGCCTTCGCCGACTTGACGGAATGTGATTTCGCGAAGGCGCCCTATTTCACCGAGCAGTTCGGGAGTCTCGCGCGCACTCCCCAAATAGACGGCAAGATCGCCATTTTCCGCCAGGCAAAACTCCTTTGGTAGCCTTGCGATTTCTGCGGCAAGTTGCGAAGGATTGCTCCCGGGCGCGATCGGTTCCTGCACTTTGAGGATAAAGCGTGAGCGCAGCGTTTCTGGCCATGAGGGCTCGGATTTCTGTCTGCGGCCGAGCAGATAAGTGCGCCAGCGGAGATATTCGATGGCATCGCGATCGTGTTCGATCTCAGCAATAGTCTGATTAGACACCTCGCTGCCAATGCGAACTTCGATGGTTTTTCCTTCCTGCTGCAAAAACTCCTGCAACAGAAACGCAGTGCGCAGTTTGGGATGAATCATGCCGAGCAGCTGAAATCCCACGCTATTGTGGCCGCAGAAATAAACTGGTAGGGCGGAGGCGCCGGCGCGGCGAATCAAGCGGACGGCGATCTCGTTCCACTCTGAGTCAGCAATCTGCGCCACAGGCATTTGCAGGTGGGAGACCTCGCCCGCAGGAAAGATTGCCAACAGACCGCCCTGATCGAGCCACGAAAGCGCCTCGCGCAAGGCGCGGCGATTTGAGGCAATCGAGCGGTCGCTTTGGAAAGGATCGACGAAAATGCAGTGTTCGGCAAGTTCGGGAGTATCGCCGAGAAGGAAGTTGGTGAGAATTTTGACGTCAGGACGTACGCGCGTCAGCAAAACGCTCAGGATTGCGCCATCAAGTATGCCGTAGGGGTGATTGGCGACTACGACGACAGGGCCACTGACGGGAATGCGAGCCTGATCCGTAGCATCAACGCGCAATCTGATCCGCATCGCTGCGAGCAGGCTATCCAGTTTGAATCCGTCAGGAGATTGTTGAACGCGATGATAAAGATCGCGAACTTTTCCGAGAGATGTGAACTTGGCAGCGAATTCCGGAAACCCGGCAACACGCGACAACACTGGCTCACGCGTGGGTTTCGCATGCGGCCCATTTATCGGCATCCTGTTAACGGTGTAGTGTAGTCTCTTTGCAGCGAGATGAAGCAAAGGTTAAAAGGCGATGAAATTCCCATCGAAGGTAACCAGAAGGTAACATCCTCGAGAGGTTAGCTCAGATTGAGCTAGCAGTGACACACGCAGACTAAGAAATCGCAAAGCTCTGCCGCGACTTCTTGAAACAAGAACGACTGAACGAAACACTCTATGTTTCGAGACGGAAGCGCGTCTCCGCCAGGCCGTAGAGACGGCGCCAGACGAGACGGTTGATCGTGACAACGGTTGCGGCCATCATCATGGTGGCGGCGATCAGAAGATCAAAGTTGCCGTCGTCGGTCGCTTGCGAGATGGTGGCGCCCAGTCCGACTGTCGTATAGATGTGGCCCTTGAAGTGAAAATACTCGGCGATGATGCTGGCATTCCACGCGCCACCGGAAGCGGTGATCAGTCCGGTGACCAGGTAAGGGAAAATTCCCGGCAAAATCAGTTTGCGCCAGCGCTGGAGTCCTTGCATTCGAAAAACGGAGCAGCATTCTTTGAGATCAGTGGGGATCGCCATGGCGCCGGCGATGACATTGAACAGGACGTACCACTGCGTGCCGAGAAGCAGCAACACGATCGAACCGACGCCCAGTCCGCCTCCGATGCGAATTAACAAGAGCAGCACCACGGGAAACAGCGCGGTCGCCGGAACGGAGGCGGCGATTTGCGCCAAAGGCTGTGCAATGCGGGCGAGCCGCGGATTGAACCCGATCGCCACACCCACGGGGATGGTCCAGAGCGCGCCGATAAGTAATGCCAGATTCACGCGAAGAAAAGTCGCCAACAATCCTAATCCCGCTTCATGCAGCTCAGCTTTCTGCAGACCGGTCAAAACGATCGCAACCCGGATCACACCATAACCCATGCCTGCGAGCAGCGCCACAAAGAGCGCGCGGACGAGCCAGACCTTCCACGGACTCGGTTGATGGCTCTTCTCACTCGATCTCGAGTTGGAGAAGTAGAGCATCAAACGCTCGCCCAGAGGGTG
Source organism: Candidatus Sulfotelmatobacter sp. (assembly GCA_030038125.1). Classification (GTDB taxonomy): domain Bacteria; phylum Acidobacteriota; class Terriglobia; order Terriglobales; family Acidobacteriaceae; genus Sulfotelmatobacter. The sequence goes on along the minus strand of JASHPL010000062.1, from coordinate 4,991 downwards.
CACGGTTTTCCGGCGAATACCGGCCAGCCCACGCGAATGGCGGATGAGATTAAGAACCCACGAGTGGGGAGTTTCGGTGCTCTCAACTTGCTCAACTTTAAATTTCTCGGCCCACGCAATGACCGGACGCCACACGAACTGGTCAAGCAGCACGATCACCGCGATCATGACAGCAACTCCCCAGAGGATCGATCTTGTATCTCCCTCACTGGCGGCTGTTTGCAGGTAGGAACCGAGGCCGGGCAGACGAAAGTCGCGCGAACCGAGCACGAACATTTCGCAGGCCATCAGAAAAAACCAGCCGCCGGCCACGGACATCATTGAGTTCCAAACCAAGCCAATCACTGAAAATGGCAGCTCCATCTGAATAAAGCGCTGCCACCAGCTGAAACCATAGACTTTGGCGGCTTCGCGCATTTCCGTAGGGATGCTCTTCAACGAGGCATAGAAGCTGAAGGCCATGTTCCAGACCTGGCCGGTGAAGATGAGCAGGATCGCTCCCGCTTCGACTCCAAGCTGGCGGCCGGGAAACAGCGCGACCATGGCAAGCATCACTCCGGGTAAAAAACTGAGAACCGGGATCGACTGCAGCACATCGAGCAAAGGAATCATGAAGCGCTCAGCGCGAGGATTGTAGGCGGCGATGTATCCGTAGACAAGAGTGAAAGCGAGGCTCAACCCGTAAGCGATAGTGATGCGCAAAAGTGAATATCCGGCATAGGCGGGGAGAGCCAAAGGACTGCGTGAGATTGCGACCTCAGGTGTGAATGGACCGAGCCACGTGCGTCCGACTACGAGCAGGCCATAGAAAAACGCAAGGCCGGCAGCGAACATGAGGAGATCAGGCAAGAAAGAAATCTCAATGGATGGAACTTGCGTCCACAGATAAGCTGAGAATCCTCGCAGGCCGGCTTTCTTGGTGTGAGGCATGATCAGTGACGTTTCTCAGGATTTTGGAGTGGGAACGGAGGGCTGATTTTCGTTGGCCTGATTCTCGGATGCGACTGGAGGTTCCGCTTGAATCAGCCGTCCATTCTCGCGGTCGTAGTCGAAGATTTCCGCGTATCGGCCCCAGTTCATGGCGGTATCGAACTGGCGCAGGACTTCGTCTTCCGCGAAGTGTTCGTCAAGAATGTCGTGAAAGAACTCATCATTGATGGAGTGATCGGATTTGCGTTTGAGGATGCTATCGATCTGCTTCAAGATCATCACGTGATCGAGTGCGGCTTGCCGAAACAGAACCTTGCGCTGCTGAATGTCGGCTTCGGCGAAGGCCGAACCCTGGGGCGTGATTTGCACGTCGCCCTCCTTCAGCCAAGCAAAACCCAAGAGCACGCAGGCTTCGAGAATGGGCAAAAGGTCTTCAACGTCCATCACCAGCTCTTCGGCGAGGCGAAAGAGATCCTCGCGCCCGCCGCGATCGTGAAGTAGTTCTAGCAAGCCCGCAATGCCACCTACGCGTGCGTGTGGAAGCATTTGATATTTGGCGGTGCGTACTGGCGCTTGCTGCTTCTGGATTGCTTCTGCCAGCCCGCCCGGGGGCAGAATGATTTCGGCCGTCGTCTCGGCGTCAGGCATAACGTGCTCGACATCGGGCTCCGTCATGACTTTGTAGATGTAGTCAACCAATTCGACAAAGCGCGGCGATTTGCGGTCGCGTGGGTGCTTGAGGCGAATGTTGAAATCGGATCGGATGCGGGCAGGGTTGCGGCCCAGCACCATGATGCGATCGGCGAGCATAACGGCTTCTTCGATATTGTGAGTGACAACGAAAATCGCACTGGTCGGCATCTTTTTATTCAGCCAGAGTTCCATCAGTTCACCGCGAAGGTTTTCCGCGGTAAGAACGTCAAGAGCCGAAAAGGGCTCATCCATAAACAGGACCTCCGGCTCAACCACCAACGCCCGCGCGAAGCCGACGCGCTGCTTCATGCCGCCCGAGAGTTCCTTGGGATAGGCAGTTTCGAAGCCATCCAGACCGACAGTATCAAGGGTGCGCATTGCGCGCTTGTGACGCTCGTCCGCAGGAACGGCTTGCGCCTCCAAAGGCGCCTCGACATTCTCGAGCACAGTGAGCCACGGGAAAAGCGCGAAACTCTGAAAGACGATCGCAACATTGGGCATCTCACCATTGAGCGGTCTGCCGTGCCAGAGCAGGGTCCCGGCGGAAGGCTGCGAAAGTCCAGTGAGGATGCGGAGAAGCGTGGATTTTCCGCAGCCCGATGGGCCCAGCAGGGCAACGATTTTTCCCGCTTCGATAACGAGGTTGGTGGCGCCTACAACCTGAATGCGCGTGCCGTCCGGCTGAGGATAGGACTTTTCGATTCCGACGGCTTCGATGATGGCATCGCCCACAAAAACTCCCTCCACTTCTATACACGATTTGCGTCGAAGCGCAAAGGCCGCCGGGCCGTAACGATCTGTTCACATCAGATGGGCCGCGCAATCAAGCCGCAAAGCGATCGTCGCGAGGATGAGGAAACGGTTGCGGGAGGCGATCACTGAGTTCGACGAGCAGCGCCAATTTCTCGGCCAGTTCCGGACGCAGGAATTCATCTTCATACCGCCAGCACCAGTTGTTGCCGTTCACGCTGGGCGTATTCATGCGTGCTTCGCTCCCGAGTCCCAGAACGTCTTGCAGAGGAACAATGCTCAAACTCGCGGGCGAGCACAGCGCGGCGCGGATGAAAGCCCAATGGGTGCCATCTTCGCTGCTGCCGAAGTAGGCTTCGGCATTGCGGCGCTCGTGCTCGGCAGCACCGGATTCCCACCAGCCGAGAACGGTGTCGTTATCGTGCGTACCGGTATAGATCACTTTTCCCGCAGCGCGATGCGGCAGATACATATGCGCTCCCGGATCGCCAAATCCAAACTGCAACACGGCCATGCCGGGGATTTGCAGCCGATCGCGCAGCGCGTGTACTTCCGGAGTAATGTAGCCGAGATCTTCGGCGAAGAAGGGCAAGCCGCCGAGAGCTTCACGGATTTTCTCAAACAGGTCGTCGCGCGGACCGTCAACCCAGCGGCCATTGACGGCGGTCTCGTCAGCGGCAGGAATTTCCCAAAACTGGTCAAATCCGCGGAAATGATCGAGGCGAATGTAGTCGCAATTTTGCGTAGCCCAGCGCAAGCGTTGAATCCACCATTGATAGCCTTGCGATTTCATGACATCCCAGCGGTAAAGCGGGCTTCCCCAGCGCTGGCCGGTTTTGCTGAAAAAGTCGGGCGGAACGCCAGAGACGACTTCCGGTTGGAGATCTGCGTTGAGGCGGAAAAGACTTGGGTTCGTCCAGACATCGGCACTGTCATGATTCACAAAAATAGCGAGATCGCCCACGATGCGGATCGCGCGGTCCGCACAGTAGAGGCGCAGGGCTCGCCACTGTTCGTAAAAGGCGAACTGCAGCGCCCCGCGAATCCGGATGTCGTCAGCGAGGTCCTCGCGAGCTTTCTGCAACGCCGAGGGTTCCCGATGAGCCAGTTCCCCTGGCCATCGATACCAGCTTTCCAGCCTACGCTTCGCCCGGAGCGCGTCGAAGAGAAGGAAATCTTCGAGCCACCAGGCGTTCTCGGTGCGGAATTTATCGAAACGCGAGAGGTGTTCGCTGGACCCTGAGCGCAGGAAGTTACGCGCAGCCTCGAAGAGCAGCGGCATCTTTTGCGCAAAAACCTTGTCATACTCCACGGGACCGAGGACCCGCTCGCATTTTCCGCAATCAGATTGTGCGAGCTTTTCCTCGCTCATCCAGCCGTGCTCTACCAATCGTTCCAGGCTGATCAGCAGCGGATTTCCGGCGAAAGCAGAAGTTGAAGAATAGGGCGAGTTACCATAGCCAAGCGGCCCCAGCGGCAAAACTTGCCAGAGGCCCTGACGAGCGGAGGCGAGGAAATCCACGAGGCGGTAGGCGGCCGGACCAAGATCACCGATACCGCCGCGAGCAGGCAAGCAAGTGGGGTGCAACAAAATTCCTGCTCCGCGGGGGAAGGACATTATTTGCGCCGTCACATACCTTCTTCGGTTCCGCTGCGAGTCAAAATTTTCATTTCGTCCGGATTGATCTTGATCTTGCCGGTCTTCTCCATCTGATCACGCAGGTTGGAAACGAAAAGCCCGAAGACTTCCTGTTGCTTGGCTTGCAGCAACTGGTCGCGGATCTGGTCGCGCTTGGCGGTAAGCTCGGATTCCTCCGGTTTCTGATTGTCGAGCAGTTGTAGAACGACGCCATCACCTCCGCTGATGATGGAACCACTGATGTCACCGGGCTTCATGTTGAACGCGACCGCAGCCTGTCCCGTCATCGAACCGATATCAGGCACTTGGCCATCTGGCAGCACATAATCGCTGGTTTTCATAGTCGCGCCCAGTTCCTTGGCGGCACGCTTCAAATCGTGCTCGGCTTTGGCGCGGTCAGAAAGCTCCTGAGTTTTTTGCGACAGCAGAACGCTGGAACGTTCGTTCTTGAACTCCTCTTCCACCCGGCTGCGAATCTGCTCGAATGTGGGAGTAGAGGGCGGCTGAACAGCGAGCAACTGGAAGACCGCGATTCCATTTGAGGTCGAAGCCATATCCGGCGGAGACTTTTCGCTTTCGGTGAAAACGGCATCCATGAATTGCTGTGAAGGCCCGAGTCCCGGCAGCATGTCCTTGCGCGAGAAAAACTCAGAGGTGACCACGGGAACGCCTTGAGCCGCCGCAGCGGCATCCAGACCTTGCGTGTGTGCCTGCCTGAGCATCGTTTCGGCTTGGTTTTGAGCGATCTGCTGAGCTTTCTGGCGCTTCAAAATCGGCTCAATCTGGCCCCTGACCTCGTCGAGCGTTTTCAGGTGCGCTTCCTGCTTGCCATCGACGCGAATAATGTGAAAGCCATAACTACTCTTAACCACGCCGCTGATTTGACCTGCCGGAAGCGAGAAGGCCACTTTTTCGAACTCGGGCACAGTCTGGCCGCGCCCGATCCATCCCAACGATCCGCCTTGTTTGGCGCTGCCGG
>JASHPL010000061.1 GCA_030038125.1 Candidatus Sulfotelmatobacter sp. | reverse complement strand
CCACGAATTTCGGCGAAATGTTCCTGCAGGAACACTTGTTGCGACTTGGATTTGCAAAATGCAGAAATGTTCCTGCAGGAACACTGTGGAAAATTCGGGACGCGTCACACCAGGCCATGAGAGGGAAGTATCCCCTATCTGGTGTTCAGCATCGCTGGCTGTTACCACTTTTGGCTGCGGAATTCCTTTTCATGGTTCTCATACCTAGGTCTAAGGCGATGCACTTCCCACTTTTGGTTGGTTATGCATCGATTTGCCGGTTGACAACTAAGATTATTAACGGTCTTGATTCGTTACTCTCGTGATGCGTGGTGGGCGATGACGAGGATGCGCGAGCGGGAATTCGGGATCGGGATCGGGCCGGACCAAGAGAATGGAGTCGTTTTTGAGGGCGACAGATCGGAGGGCATCGAGGCGAGGAGGGAGTGAGCGAGAGCGAGTTGGGCGGAACCGATGAGGAGGGCGAGCTGGCCTCCAGGGGCGACGAGGCGAGCGGCAGCGAGCAGCGCGGATTCGAAGCGCTCGACGGCACGAAGGGTCACGACATTGAAAACTTTTTCGGGAAGAGTGTCGGCGCGATTGGTTTGTATATTGATATCCGTCAATGTAAGGGCGCGAGCGAGTTCGCGCAGGAAGGTCGCCTTTTTTTGATTCGATTCGATCAGAGTAAGCGAGAGGTAAGGAGCCCAGAGCTTGGCGGGGGCGCCGGGGAAGCCGGCGCCGGAGCCGACGTCAGCGAGGGTAGGGACTAAAGCCCCGGATTCGTTTTCGCCCTTAACGCGGCCCTGAAGGGCTGCTATTCCAGGTTGCGGCCCCAAGGCTTGGGAGGAAGCAGCCGAGTTGCGCTCCGGTGTGAGCGTTTCAGGATCGGCTACGGCGGGCGAGGCGCCCGCCGCTCTATGGGTTCGGTTTGGAAACAAAATGCGGGCGGCGAAAAAACTCTCACCAAAGTGACGGGTGACGATCTCGCCGGGATCGCGGATGGCGGTGAGATTGATACGGGCGTTCCAGTGGAGAAGTAGATCGATGTACGTCGATATAAGATTCAGGTCGGCGCTCGTCAGTTGGTCGCCGGCGTGGCCGAGGAATGGGGCGAGGAGTTCAGCGATGCGCGCGGGTTGCATCGATTTCGATTTTAGACGACAAAGGTCAAAGACCCCGACCCTGTCCTCCAAAAAACGGACGGACAAGGACGGGGCACACGCGGGGGCGGACGAGGGCGTCCGCTCCTCCACACAACGTTTCAAGCGAGAAGCCTGGCGGCGTCTTTGGCGTGATAGGTGAGGATGATGCTGGCGCCGGCGCGACGGATAGAAAGGAGCGATTCCATCATGACGCGATCACGATCGATCCAATTATTGCGGGCGGCGGCTTCGATCATGGCGTATTCTCCGGAAACCTGATAGGCGGCGAGGGGAAGATCGAAGCGGGCGCGGGCGGCGGCGATGACATCGAGGTAAGGCATGGCGGGTTTGACCATGATCATGTCGGCGCCTTCTTCGATGTCGAGTTCGATTTCGCGCATGGCTTCGCGGAGGTTGGCGCCATCCATCTGGTAGGAGCGGCGATCGCCGAATTGCGGAGTGGAATCGGCGGCTTCGCGGAACGGGCCGTAGAAGCCCGAGGCGAACTTGGCGGCGTAGGACAGAATCGGAGTATTGATCAGGTCGGCTTCGTCGAGAGCGCGACGAATGGCGGCGACGCGGCCGTCCATCATGTCGGAGGGGGCAATGATGTCGATGCCGGCTTGGGCGAGTGAAACCGAGGTGCGGGCGAGAAGTTCGAGAGATGCGTCGTTGACGATCTCGTAGCTGGATTCGATGGAGCGAGCTGCGGCAGACGCCCATTGCTCGATCGCGTTTTCCTTCTCCCGCTGCGTTTTGACAGCGAGAACGGCGCCCGTTCTGAGGGTTTCTCGTGCGGCGGCGCCCAGTGATTGCGGCGATGCCTTCACGATTCCGCAATGGCCGTGCGACATGTATTCGCAGAGGCAGACATCGCCCATGAGGATAAGGTCTGGGACTTCGCGCTTAAGGGCGCGAGCGGCTTGCTGCACGATGCCCTGGTCGGACCAGGCACCGGTGGCGACTTCATCCTTTTTATCGGGAAGTCCGAACAGAATGACGGCGGGAATTCCGAGAGAATGGACCTGGCGCGCTTCCTTGACCACTTCGTCGACAGAAAGGTTGAATACTTGGGGCATGGAGCCAACTTCTTTGCGGATGCCTTCTCCGGGGCAGACGAACATGGGATAGACGAAGGAATCCGGGGTGAGGCGAGTTTCGGCGACCAGGTTGCGAAGTTCACCGGTGCGACGCAAACGGCGGAGGCGAGTGACTGGGAAAGCCATGGGATCACCTGAATGGAGCCAAGCAAAGATTCTAGAACATTTGAGGGGAGAGCAGAATCCCCATCCTAACGTCGCGACGTGAGGGTGGGGGACCGCGGCGGGTGGGGTTTGCAAACTTCAGCACACGGTACGGAGACACGGAGGAAGTCAAAGTCCCCGCCCTGTCTGTCCACAAAACGGACGGACAAGGACGGGGCACCCTGTGCTGCCCCTACACTTGAACTTCTGGTGACGGAAGTAACCGGGGGCAACCGAAAGGGGACTCGGTTGGGGAGAGCGAGTTCCATAGAATTGGGGCGAGATGAATCTGATTCTACGCCATCGCTGGTTTGCGGCAGCGGCCGGCATCACTGCGGCCTATGGCGTGGTTTCTCTCATTGCTCATCGAGGAAATGTATTAACAGTATTCGCGGATGGCGTGGGTCTGCTGCTGATGCTGCTGGCAGCGGCAGTCACGCTGCGGAACGCGGTGAGCGGACAGGGCGAGGAACGGGGCTTCTGGCTGCTGATGACGCTAGGCTTCTGCCTGTGGGCAGGCAATCAGGCGGCCTGGGGATATTGCGAGATCATTCAGCGGCGGGAAATTCCCGATCCATTTTTCTTCGACATCGTTCTCTTCTTTCATGTGGTGCCGATGATCGCGGCCGTGGCGTGGCGTGCGGACGTGGGCAAGAGACAAAGGCAAATTCTGCTGACCGCGCTGAATTTCGCAATGCTGCTGGGCTGGTGGATTTTTCTGTATGCCTTCATCGTGTTTCCCCATCAGTATGTCGTGCTGAACGTGGGGGTGTACGACCGATACTATGACGGGCTGTATCTGGTGGAGAACGGGCTGCTGCTGGTGGTGCTGGCACACGCGTCGGTGACGAGTTCCCAGGGCTGGCGGCGTCTGTATGGGAATCTGCTGGGAGCCGCAGCAGTGTACGGTGTGGGCTCGCAACTGCTGGATCGGGCAGTGGCCCGTGGCACGTATTATTCAGGGAGTTTGTACGACGTTCCGTTAGTGGGCGCGGTTTTGTGGATGGCGGCAACGGCGTGGTCGGCCCGCGGCTGGAATTTGAGAGTGGTTGAGGCCAGCGAGAAAAGGCGCTGGAAAAACCTGATCGCGCAGTTGGCGATGTTGGCTATTTTGTCATTTCCGGTTCTGGGGGCATGGGCGGTTTTGCTGGATCCTTCGCCCGAGGCAGCGCGAGTGTTTCGCGTACATGTGGTATTGACGGGGATGTTGCTGTTAGGAGCCTTTGTTTTTCTGCGGCAATACGTGCAGGACCAGGCATTGATGAAAGTGCTGGAGGAATCGCGCCAGGCGTTTGACAGCCAGAGGAAGCTGCAAAATCAACTGGTGCAGAAAGAGAAGCTGTCTTCCCTGGGCAGCCTGGTGGCAGGAGCGGCGCACGAGATCGATCATCCGCTGATGGAGATCATGAATTCCTCGGAGCAGTTGTGGATGCAAGAACGGCTCAGCGACGAGCAGAACGCGCTGCTGCGCAAAATTCTGACGCACGCCCAGCGCTCGCGCGATCTGGTGGCGAGCCTGCTGCGCTTTGCCCAGCGCGCGCCGGGAGAGAAAGCGCCGGTCGATCTCAGCATGCTGCTGAACCGCGCCGTCCAGATGGTGGAATGGCGCTATCTGGCAAGCAAGATACAGGTGAGAGTGGCGACGGAGACGGAGCTGCCAAAGGTTTGGGGAAATGTAAACCAGCTGCTGCAGGCGTTCGTGGAGATTGTGGAGAATGGGATGGACGCGCTGCAGGGTACGACCGGAGGCACGTTGCAGATTACGGGGCAGAAACAGCACGAGGAAGCGGTGATTGAGTTTTCAGATAACGGTCCGGGCATGCGAGAACCGCTGCGAGTGTTTGATCCGTTCTATACGACCAAGCCGGTAGGAAAAGGAACTGGGCTGGGCTTGAGCGTGGCGTACGGCGTGGTACAGGACCACGGCGGACAAATCAGCTGCCTGAACAAGCCCGAAGGTGGAGCGCTGTTTGTGGTGAGACTTCCGGCAGCCGCGGAATCGGCAGCGGCGGGAGCGGGAGGGGACTGAAAGGGAGTGGTCTGGGAAGTGGTGGCCGGTAGGCTGCGGCACTCGTCGCGCCTTTTGTTTGAAGCAGAGACGCGGTTGGGAAAGTCAAAGTCCGCACTCGTGTCAGCGAAAAATCACAAACAATCCGGAGGAAGTCAAAATCCCGCGCTTTGCCGATCCAGTCAGCCCGCTACGCTCGCGGGCGGACGACCACCCCTGCACACGAAACCCGCGTGTGCCGGGGGCCCCAGGAGGAGGGTGTCCGCCCCTACACAACAAGGCGAGGCGACATGGGTGGGCAACCCCGGCGAACGATAAATCACGGATGGTCGAGAGGAAGTCAAAGTCGCCGCCCTGTCCGTCCACAGAACGGACGGACAAGGACGGGGCACCCTCTTGTAACATGAATGCGATGGGAGACGCTCTGGTGCATTGTTCGGCGCGAGTACTGGAGTTTGAAGCGCTGCGCGAGCTTCTGCGCGGATACGCGACTTCGCCGCTGGGACAGAAGCGGATTGCGGAGCTGACTCCGTCAACGGAGCGCAACTGGATTGAAGTTCAGCAGGAGCTGACCAGCGAAATCCGCGAATTCCGGCGAGTGGGCGGGAGATTCGAATTCACCGGGCTCTCGGAAATTCGGTGTCTGGTGGAGAAGTCGCGGATCAGCGGAGCGGCGCTGGAAACGGCGGAAATTCGCGATGTGGTGCTGGTGGTGGATCGGGCGGCGGAGTGGCGCGAGATCGCATTGCATCCGCCGGCGGCAATGCGATCGGAATGGCGCGCGGTGCGGGCGGTTTCGGACGGGATTCGAGACTTCACGGAATTTTTGCGCTGGTTCCGGAACAAAATTCAACCCGATGGAACGCTGGAGGATAAGGCATCTCCCGAGCTGGCGCGGATTCGGCGAGAGATTGAAAAACAGAGACGCGCGATACAGGAATCGCTGCGCGGACATTTGCGGCGGCTGACGGAAGAAGGCACGGCCCAGGACGAGCTGGTGACGATTCGCGGTGAACGATTCGTGATTCCGGTGAAAGTCGAGCAGAAGCGGCGGGTGCAGGGGGTGGTGCATGGGGCGAGTTCCAGCGGACAGACGGTGTTCGTTGAGCCACTGGAGACGATCGAGCAGAACAATGAACTGGTGCGGTTACTGGAAGAGGAGTTGGTGGAGATCCATCGCATTCTGCTGGAAATGACGGCGCGGATTGGAGAGCAAGCAGAGGCGATTCTAGCGGCAGTGGAGGCGCTGGCCGAACTCGAACTGCAATTTGCCAAAGCGAAATTTGCGGAAGATTACAACTGCGTAGGGGTGGGGTTGAGCGGGGAGCGGGCGGGCGAGGCGTCAAGTTTTTTGCTGCACAAGGCACGGCATCCGCTGCTGGAACGAAATCTGAAGGCGAAGGGCGCGGCGGTGGTTGCGATCAGCGTGGAGTTGGAAGGGGAACGGCGGGAGTTGATCATCACCGGACCGAACACGGGAGGAAAGACGGTAGCGCTCAAGACGATAGGCTTGCTGGCGCTGATGTCGCAGGCGGGCATTCCTGTACCGGCGGATCGCGCGGAGCTGCCGGTGTTTGACGCGGCGCTGGCCGATATCGGCGACTATCAGTCGATCGAGCAGAATCTGTCGACGTTTTCGGCGCACATGACGAACATCGATTTTATTTCGCGCACGGCGACGGCACGGTCGCTGGTTTTGCTCGATGAACTGGGTTCGGCGACGGATCCGGAAGAGGGAGCGGCGTTGGCGGTGGCGATTGCGGAACACTTTCATCGCATCGGGTGCATGACGGTGATCTCGACGCATCATACGTCGCTCAAGGTCTATGCCGCGAATACTCCCGGCGTGCTGAACGCGGCGGTGGGATTCGACGAGCGAACCTTGCAACCGACCTATGAGTTGCAAGTGGGAGTGCCGGGAGCGTCGGCGGGAATCAATATCGCGCAACGGCTGGGACTGAATCCGAAGATTATTGAAAGCGCGCGAGCGCGGCTGGGAACTCAGGCGCGAGATGTGGGACAGTTCCTGGACAAGCTGCATGCGGAGTTGCGCGAAGCGGAGAGCGAACGATTGCGCCTCAAGAGCAGAGAAAAAGAGCTGGGAGAGGAGAAGAAGCAATTAGCGGCTTGCGGAAAAAATGCGCAGCAGGCGAAGGTTCGCGAGATAGAGAAAAAGCTGGAAAGCGTGCTGCGCGATTTCGAGTACCACGCGCGCGAAGCGGTGAGTGCGATCCAGGACCGGGTGGCGGCGCAGAAGCTCTCGAAAGACGCGGAACGGCGGATCGCCAAGCTGCGCCGGGAATTTCAGGAGCAGTTTGACGCGACCGTGGTGGCGCATGCGACAGGAGCGGATCAGGGCGATCCGCATGCGCAGCCGCAGGTGGTAAAGCATGTGTCGGAGGGCGACACGGTGAAGCTGAAGTCGACGGGGCGTGGGGCGCGGGTGGTGCGAAAGATCGACGACAAACACTGTGAAGTTGAAATGGGCGCGATGAAGATGAAGATCACGCGAGATGATATCGCGGAGGTGCTGGGGAACGCGGAGCGCGTGGAGTCTCCGGTGAAAGCGGCACGGGCGCGAGGGATTTCGGTTTCGATTGCGGGCGAGGATGCGAATGTTCCGACCGAGATCAACGTGATCGGACAGACGGTGGATGACGCGTCGCGGGAAGTGGAGAAGTTTGTGGACCGCGCATTTTTGGCGGGGCTGGCGCGGGTGCGTGTGGTGCACGGGAGCGGGATGGGGATTCTGCGAAAGGCGTTGCGGCAGATGTTGCGAGAGCATCCGCATGTGGCGGCGGTGAGCGAGCCTCCGCAGAATGAAGGTGGAGGAGGAGCGACGGTAGTGGAGTTGAGAGTATAGAGAGAGATCTCCACGGAGGAGACATAGCGAGTCAAAATCGCGGCCCTACGGGCTTCCCCTTCGCTTTGCTCGGGGTCGCGGGCGGACGAGGGCGTCCGCCCCTATACAAGAAGGGCGAGAAGGGTGGGGCACCCGCGCAACAGGGCAACTGCGAGTCGAGCTAGGACGCGTTCACGAGCGCCATCATGTGTTCGGGATAACGGCCGCCTGCGGCTGCTTCGGGTGGAAACACTTCGTCGATGCGCCGCAGATCTTCCGGGGTCAGCTTTACATCAAATGCGGCGACATTTTCCTCCAGATACTTGCGCCTCTTCGTGCCGGGGATAGGAACGATATCTTCTCCCTGGGCCAGCACCCAGGCAAGGGCCAGCTGGGAAGGTTTGCATTGTTTCTCGCGTGCGATGTCTTCGACCCGCCGGACCAGATCGAGGTTTTTCTGGAAATTCTCTCCCTGAAATCGCGGCGAGTTTCGGCGATAGTCGTCGGCAGGCAAGTCTTCGAATTTCCGGAACTGGCCAGTTAGAAATCCGCGGCCGAGCGGACTGTAGGCGACGAATCCGATACCCAATTCGCGACATGCGGGCAGAACTCCGTTGTTCTCTGGATCGCGCGTCCAAAGGGAGTATTCGGTCTGCAGGGCCGCGATGGGATGCACCTTGGCAGCGCGCCGCAAGGTGTTGGGAGAGGCTTCAGAGAGGCCGAGATATCGAATCTTACCTTGCTTCACCAGATTCGCCATGGCGCCAACCGTTTCTTCGATGGGCGTGTCGGGATCGACGCGATGCTGGTAGTAGAGATCGATCGTATCCACGCCGAGCCGCTGCAAACTGGCTTCACACGATTTCTGTACGTAGTCGGGCTTGCCGTTGACTCCACGCACGTTCGGGTTGGCGGGGTCGCGGACGATGCCGAACTTGGTCGCGAGGATGACTTTGTCGCGTTTGCCCTTGATGGCGCGGCCCACGAGTTCTTCGTTCTTGTACGGACCGTAGACGTCGGCGGTATCGAGGAAATTGACGCCGAGTTCGAGAGCGCGATGGATGGTCGCGATCGACTCGTTGTCATCGAAACCGGCATAAAACTCGGACATACCCATGCAGCCCAGTCCTTGGGCAGAAACCTTGAGACCACTGCGACCGAGTTGACGAAATTGCATGATGGCACCTCTGCGGACGATGTGTGGATTCGTAGGCTATAGATGCGCGAAAGGGAAACTTCGATTACAAAATGCGTGGCCGAGAATTCGGAGTGGAGAAGGTAAAGCCCAGGCCGTTCTTTGCCTTCAGCGGCAGGGCCAAATCGGTGCCCTTCCCAAAGGCTGTTTATGACCACGCTCTAGAGGGAAATACGGATGCGCGGCTTTTGCTGAGGCAGAACTTCTCCGATGTGCACGGCCGGTACTCCGACGTCATGGAGTGCAGTGATGAGAGGCGCGCCATGGGGAGTGGAAATCAGCAATCCTCCGGCTGTCTGCGGATCGAAGAGCAGCGCCTTGACGTCGCTGGGAATTTCATCGTGGTATTCGACCAAGCATTCGGCGAAATCGCGATTGTTTTTCAATCCGCCTGGGATAAAGCCTGCGCGCACGCATTCGAGGGCTCCCTCGAGAAAGGGAACAGCGCTGGCCGAGATGTTGAGGGATACGTTGGACGCGAGCGCCATCTCGCGAGCGTGGCCGATGAGGCCGAAACCGGTGACGTCAGTCATAGCGTGAACGGAAAAACCGTTGTTTGCCGTCAGTCGTTGGCCTTTACCCGAGCTGCGCTCGGGCGGACAGCCGGGGGCGGCCGTCCCCACATAACCTGTAGTGATCACTTCTACAGCGGTCTTGTTCAAGGTGGTCATCGAGTGCACGGCCGCATCAATCCAGGCTGGCTCTGCTTTCCCCTTCTTAATTGCGGTCGAAATCACGCCGGTGCCGAGGGCTTTGGTCAAGATGAGGGCATCACCCGGCTTCGCGCCAGCATTGGCGAGAACTTTTTTCGGATGGATCATTCCGGTGACGGAATAACCGAACTTCGTTTCCTCGTCGCGAATGCTGTGGCCGCCGATTACGGTGCATCCGGCTTCGATCATCTTCGACAAACCGCCAGCGAGAATGCGCTCGAGAATTTCGAGATCCGCTTTTTCGGGGAAGCAAACGAGCGCGAGAGCAGTGAGCGGCCTGCCGCCCATGGCGTAGACATCGCTGAGCGAATTGGTGGCGGCGATCTGGCCAAAGGTGTAGGGATCGTCAACGATGGGAGTAAAGAAGTCGACGGTTTGGACCAGCGCCTGATCGGGAGCAATCTGATACACGCCGGCGTCGTCGGCGTGATCGAAGCCGACCAGAACGTTCGGATCGTGTTGCCGGGCTAATTTCCCAAGCACCTTGTCCAGCGCCGCCGGACTCAGCTTGGAAGCTCAACCCGCGGCCTTCACGGATTCGGTGAGGCGAAATGTCCTGGTTTCGGGCACAAGGCCATTGTAGCGAATGGAGTGCAGGCATCGCAGAGTCGCGGTAGAAACGCGCGCCACAGACTTCGGCGGACGGGGGCGTCCGCCGCTCCACGAACTGCTTCGGACTTCGGCGGACGAGGGCGTCCGCAGCTTCACAAGCTAGGTATTTTATGGGGCAGAGCGCAGGACAAAGCTGAGGCCGCGGGCCGCATTGTTGCGCACGGTTTCCTGGAGATCGAGTGCATCCACCGGGATGTGGCTTTGCGTGCCATCGCGGCTCACATATTCGATGTACCCATCGGAAAGCCAATAGTCGGTAACGTCGTGCTCGGTTCCATTCTTCAAAATGAGAAGGTAGTAGCGCGGGTCGAGGTTCTGGCCGCGAATTTCCTGTCCGTTGTCTGCGACAGAGTTCTGTGTGGGCGACTCGTTTTCATCGGGATTGGTGATCGGCATGACACCGCCCGCAAAGGAATCGTCGGCTGCGCCCATCGCGGTGTCGTCGTACCCGTTGTCGTAATATCCGAAATTGAATAGATACCAGTCGAAGCCCGAGCCAAAGAAGAACAGTGGCCAGGTGGGCTGGAAATAACAGACGCGATTGAAGCCATAGAACGAGCAATCCGAATAGTGAAAACGGCGGAAGCTGTTGAGGAAGAAACCGGGATGGTGATGAAAGCGAGAAGAAGTTGAGAAGCGTGCGAACTGGGGAGATCGAGTCGCTTCCGGAGGAAGCGAGTGGATATAGGAAAAGGGCGTCGCGCGAGTGGGTAAGGTGCGGCCGCTCAAGGCGGTTCGGAAGTCGGAAGCGCGGCCGTCAAGTCCGCCGTTTCTGCTGGCTCCGCGATTCCAGAAATGTAACCATCCCCAGTGTCCGCCGGAATGTGCAGAACTGGCGTGGCTGGAGGAGTGTCCACCGAAGTGTCCGCCGCCGGAATGGCCCCCTCCGCCACCAAAATGGCCGCCTCCGCCGCCATGCTGAGCCGCCGCCGGCACGACAAGACACACGATCGCGAGCAGGGAAAATAACGTTGGACGCAGGAGGAAGGCAGATCGGTTCGCCATGGCCTTCCCACTCCAGGGAATCTGGCTTCAGTTTACTCCTGTTCGGGTGTTTGCGGCGTGCGAGCTATATCAGGGTAGAACGCACACACGCAATTCGAGCAATGGAGGCGGCGTGATGACGAACCCTCTCCAGCCTGATCTCTTCGCAAGACCATTTCGCCTAACAGTAGTACGGACGATGACGGCAAATCCCGACAACTTTGTTTCGGGCATGGACGGAGCAGTCCGACCGCTGGTTTGCTGCATGCGGCTCAGTCTTGATGAAGGCTGAAGTCAATTGCCCATTTTTCTATGAAACACGTTTCGAACGAGAGCGTCATCCCCACTATGGGCGGTTTATCCGGCTCGAACGCAACCGACTGGTTGAACTGACTTGGGTGACGGCTGCGACAAAAGGGGCTGAAACAGTTGTTACCGTGGAATTGCCGCCTGAAGGCACTGGCACACAACTCCGACTTACACCGGCCGGTTTTCCCGACGAGCAAACGAAAAAACGGCACGAGGACGGGAGGGTCAGACCAGCGACACCATCGAGACCGAAGGTTCAGTTCTTGATAGTGCTGGCGAGCAGCTGCTCAAATTGTGGGTCCCCATGCAGGGCCTGCAGGTCGGGATGAATCTTGATGAAGATGGGATAGGGATATCCCTTCTGGAGGGCAAGCCGAAGCTCCTCGATGGCTTCCCGCTTTTGCCCATTCAGGCTGAGTACCGTCGCATATTCAAAATGCCGGTTGGAATCAAGCGCCAAGCCTTTGCCCGTCCAAAACAACGCGCGCTCCCTCTGTCCGAGGCGTGAAAATACTTCCGCCAGCGACCACACAGCGTCAATATCCTTTGGGTTCTTACGCCATTGCGCTTCCATCTTTTGGCGGTAATGCTGGAAGTGCTCGCGGGCGTTGCTCGGATCTCCCATGGCTTGGTATACGACGCCCATGTCGTACAACG
>JASHPL010000060.1 GCA_030038125.1 Candidatus Sulfotelmatobacter sp. | reverse complement strand
AGTAAAAGCGCTCGTATTGAACCATTCGTTTTTGGTCTTTGGACCTGAAATGGAGACTCCCGGTATAAGGTCCGGGCGAGTTGCCAACCCAGGGTTGGTGGTGCCGAGCGCAGGATCCATCGGAAAACCACTTTGAATCGTGGTAACGTCGCCGATCTGCCAGCCTCCAAGTACGGCGTGCTCGACTCCCTGCGTCGAACTAAGCCAGGGCAAAGTCCAAATGGCACTAAATGCAAACACATTGAATGGAGTCGTAAGCGACGGTCCCCTGTCATTATTCGGATGATAGAAATCCTGTACCCCGTTGTAACTAGAAGTAGTCTCAGTGTCTCGGGTAGCAGCAAAACCTTTCTGCCAAGTGTAAGCCCCGGAGATAAAAAAGCTGTGACTGAAAGGATGCTGAACGCTGAGTTCCAGCGCATTCCAAGTGATCGTTGTCGGGCTTACAACATCAGCTAATTGCCCATAACCCGGAAAAGGCTCGCCGAACGCATACCTGGACACAGTCCCTGTATTAATAATAGGGTTGAAATCGAATCCACCCTCGGGGAGCGGCTGGTTTGCATCGGCGTTGACTGTACCGTGCAAAAGAACATCGCCTGCTCCTGCGATGGAGGCGAGCCACCTCCCCTGAAACTCGTGCTGCAAGGAAAGACTATAGGTCGTGATCTGCGCCTCTCTAAAACGGTTCAGATCTTGGATGTGGAGCGGCGGGACGGTGGCGGGCGCCACGCCGCCTCCAATCGGATTGGGAAAGGTGGGCGTAACAATGGTCGTGGAGAACGTTGTGGGATAGTTGAGGGGGCATTGACTGGAACAAGAGGCGTAAAAGTAAAAATAGTGTGTCATGGAAGCCCCGCCACGGAGGCTGGTTTTCCCGTCCCCTAGGACGTCATACGCGAACCCGAACGTGGGATTCCAGAAATTATTGCGTTTGTTAGTGTAGTTCGCTGGATAACCAGGTGTGACTCCACCGAAAACAAGCCCGTTGAGTGAGTTGTACGTAGGAGTTGTGGTGAAAGTCCCGTTGGGGTTGACGATGGGAGCGTCAGCTGGATTGAACAGACTAGGTATCAAATTGCTGACGACGTTCTTGAAGGTCGGTATAGGTGACCATGCGTAGCGAATGCCGAGGGTAAGCGTAAGACGCCGGTTAGCCTTCCACTGATCCTGTATGTAGGGCGAAACAATCGGGTAGTGCTGAACTGAGCGTATCTCAGTGTTCTGCTGGCTAAACGACTCAGCATCTCCTAGTAAGAAATCGGCCATAGGATTTCCGGTAAATTGACCGCTGAACATCCACTCTCCGGCCGTTGCCGCAAAACCATTTTGTCGCTTCGTTCCCTTAACATATTGTGTCCCAAATTGCAGCAAGTGGTTTCCCCGCAGCCAACTCGCATCATCCGAAAGAGTATCCTCCAAGTCGGAGGCATGGTTAAGGGGCAAAATATAACTGACGCCCAAACTAGGCCAGCCACCGGAAAAATTGATTTCAGGCAGGCGCTCTGATAGAAGCCCATTATAGGGTAGGGCTGACTCGAAACCTGGAATGTCGGTTCTGTTCACAAGGCCCGAGACATTCAGATTCACAATATAGTTGTTCATACTGACACTAGTGGAGTTTACAAAGCTATGGGTAATGGCCTGGGTTAATCGTACTTGAGCTAGTTGATTGGGCGTAGTAAACGGCTGGCGTGTGGTGCTGAACAGGGTAGTGATAGCAAAGTTTTGTGTAGCGGTATCGTTGGTTTGGTGTGAATCAAGATATTCAACCATCAGTTTCAGCTTGGAATTGATATTGTAGTCAACTTTGATTTCGTCGTCGCGTGTATGGTTGATGGTAGGTGTAGTATTGACATAATTCAAGAACCCGCCAGCGGGATTGTTGGGCAGGGGTGCTACCGCGTTGAGAAATATCAGGGACTGTTGGTCGAGCCGATTTGAAGGTATTTGGTATTGTCCAGAACTGTTCTGAGGAAATGGTAGGCCTGTCAAAGGATCCGTGATCTCCGTCGCAAACAACCCATTTCTCTCATCTTGGGTTGCATCCGGTCCCACAAGGACATCGCCAATATGCTGGATTGTCCACTGCTCACTCCAGAAGAAAAATAGCTTGTCCCGTTCGGTATTGAAATGGCCCGGAATCGTGATGGGTCCGCCTAAGGTGTACCCGAAAATGTTCTGCTTAAGTGCGTTCTTCGTCGGGCTGAAGTAGTTTCGTGCGTCGAATGCATCGTTGCGCAGGTACTCGTATGCCGTCCCATGGAATTTGTTTGTTCCTGATTTGGTCTGAAGGAGGAGTACATTTGGACCATTCAGGCTGTACTGCGAGCCGAAGTTGTTTTGGAGAACCCTCACCTCCTCGATCGTATCCGGGTTGGGGGTAATCGTGGTTTGATTCATACTCCCGGTGTTCATATTCCAGATGCCATCCAGGAAATATTGCGTGCCATTTATCCCCATTCCATTTACTGATATCGTATTCGAGGTAAGAAACCCACCCTGGTTCAGTGCCGTGTCTGGCGCCTGATTTGTAACTCCAGGCATCAAGAAAGTTAAACCCTGGTAGTTGCGACCGTTCAAAGGCAGGGTCGAAACTTGCGTTGCGTTTACCTGACTGGACACCTCGGGCGTGCTTGTCTGAACCTGGGCCGCACCAGCCTCGACGTCGATTGACTCATTTAATTGACCAACCTTCAAAACTGCGTTGACGGTAGCGACCTGTGTTGCCCTCAACACAATATTTATTTCTCTGTATGTTTGAAATCCGTGGACTGCAACTGTGACCTGGTAATTTCCAGGATCTAGCCCAGGAACCGCAAAGCTTCCGCTGTCATTGGTTACGGTGTGGGTTTCCACCCTCGTCTGCTCATTGAGAACTGTGATCGCAGCACTGGCTACAACTCCGCCGTTAGGATCCGTGACCGACCCCCTGATCATTCCGGCTGTAGATACCTGGGTCCGGGCCGGAATATTTAGTGCAAACAGAGAGATTGCAGTGTAAACGAACCATGCACCAAAAGGGACAATCCGAGATTTGTAGGCCACGGTGTGGTTCCCTCCGCTGGCGATTTCAATTTTTTGGAAAATCGGACAACCCCAGGAGTTCACGTTCTGCGTCGAGCGTTAACCTTCACCGCACGCATGCCCGACACGTGACTAACTCGGCGCACTGTAGCGACGCCCAGGAAAGTTGTCAAGAAAAAAAGTTAAGTTATTTCTCTATTGAAACATCGAAGTGCAAGCTTACGATGCGTCGCAGTGCTACAGCTTCGTGATTCAACACGCTGTGAGCACTCTATAGGCGAAACTAACGGTTCCGTTTATATTCATAAGGCAGCCTAAGCCCTTACCGAGGCAAAAGTGAATTGGCGCGCTCAGCTCCCAAGCGACTGTATTTAATTCCGGTCCTATCAAAGGCACTCGACATAGTTGAGCTTTTGGAGAGCGAAAAGGGCCCACTCTCTTTGGAATCCATTCACCAGAGGACCCGCATTTCCAAGACAACTGTTTATCGCATCCTCAAAACCTTCGTTCATCGGGGTTATGTGGCACAGTCGGAGAATGGACTCTATCGAGTCGTGGCGCGACCGAAAAAGGCACGGTTCGGCTTTGGCGGTCAATCTGCTGAAATGCCGTTTTCGCAGGCGGTTACGGATAGCTTAAGAGCTGCCGCGTCCGCTACCGGTGTCGACCTTCTCGTGCTTGACAATCGTTACGATGGTGCAACCGCCCTACGCAATGCGGATGAATTTGTACGCAATCGGGTAGATGTAGTGATTGAGTTCCAGATCGATCAGCATGTCGCTCCCGTATTGGCAGACAAGATCCATGCGGCCGGCATTCCACTAATCGCGGTCGACATACCCCACCCCCATGCAACTTTTTTTGGGGTGAACAACTATCGAGTCGGGTTTGAAGCCGGCGAATGCCTCGCTCATTACGCTAATCGCAATTGGGGAGGCAAGGTGCGCTGGGCTTTGGGTTTGGACCTTGATGAGGCGGGTCCCCTCGTGCACAGTCGAGTCACAGGAGCGTTCGAAGGAATTCGTCGCCAATTACCGAAGATTCCGGCGGAATTTATGGTACGCATGGATGCCCGCGGCATGCGTGACCAGAGTTGTCGGTTGGTGCTTGATTTTCTGCGTCGGCATCCCAAGGATCGGGGAATCCTGATTGCCGCCGCCACCGATACGAGTGCCCTGGGGGCTGTGGAAGCAGTCCGCGAATTGAAGCGCGAGAGGTACGTCGCAATCATGGGTCAGGACTGCATTCCGGAAGCCTTGGCGGAGATTTCCAAAGCCGACAGTCCACTGATCGGCTCCGTTTCTCACGAAGCGCACAGTTACGGTCCGCTGCTGATACATCTGGGCCTTTCGTTGCTCAGCGGCCATCGCATCGCTCCCTATAACTACGTCGAGCACAAACTTGTGACGGGCGTGTGGGCTCGTAAAAGCGGGAAACCAGCCTGATCGATGAGCCGGCCTGCTCACGGACACCACGACCGTTGAAGTTAGCTTCCAAATTTCAAGCCCGGGACTTCAGTTCGCATCTCAAGAGTCGTTAACGCGCACACACGAGTCTATGAAGTCCCTTCTGTTCCGAAGCCAATAGCGTCGGGCTTTCCGAAAAATTCTCTTATAGAAACTGTTGCCCTATTGCACTAACGGAGTTAGGATAGCGCGATTGCAGCACTGGACTTCAACATCCGGCAGAACCAGTGCGGTCGGTAAGCACCCTTTAATTGAGAGGCGCTTTGATAAATACCAAGACAGGCTTGCGCTACTTAGAAGATCGTTGGGACGTGCAGGTGGCAAGTAGTCTCGACGAGCCCGAGTTGCTGCGCTACCGCTCGAACCTGCTCGGTTCCGATCTTCGGATCACTAACTTCGGTGGCGGAAACACAAGCTCGAAGGTTGAACAAACTGACCCCTTGAGTCGGAGTGCAGCACAAGTTTTGTGGGTTAAAGGTAGCGGAGGCGATTTGGGCAGTATCGAGCGTGCGGGCTTGGCAGCTCTGTACCTGGAGAAATTGAAGGGGCTCGAAAGAATCTACCGTGGCGCCGAGTTTGAAGATGATGTCGTGGACTTATATCCCCTGTGCGGCTTCGGGAACAACCGAGTGGCTGCGTCGATCGACACTCCACTGCACGCCTTTTTGCCTTTCCGCCATATTGACCATTTACATCCCGACTGGGGGATCGCTCTTGCTGCCGCGGCCAATGGCTTGGAAAAAATGCTGGAGTTTAATGATCTTTTCCATCATCGCTTGGTTTGGGTGTCATGGCAGCGTCCAGGGTTCGCGTTGGCGCTGACGTTGCAACGAGTGGTCCAGGAGAATCCGGCCTGTGACGGCATTGTATTGGGGGGGCACGGTCTATTCACGTGGGGAGACACGCAGCGTGAGTGTTATCGGAACACGATCTTAATTATCGACCAGCTGGGGCAATTCGTTGTGGACCACATCGAGAAAAAAGGGTCCCGCTTGTTCGGAGGGGCGCAACACGAGGCGCTCCCACAACGCCGTGAATTCGCGACGGGCATCCTACCCTTCTTGCGCGGCAGGGTGTCGACCACGCGACGATTAATTGGCAGCTTTTCCGATTCGCCGGATGTCTTGCGCTTTGTGAATTCCCGAGATGCGGAAGCGCTCGCCCATCTGGGCACGAGTTGCCCCGATCATTTTATCCGCACCAAGATACGACCCTTATTCGTTCCTTGGGTGCCGACTTCAAGTGCGCAAGAGCTCCGAGATCAAATTGACTCTACCTTACAACGATACCGGAAAGAATATGAGGAATATTACAACTCGTTTGCACTGGCGGACTCTCCCGCCATGCGAGAAGCGAATCCAACCGTAGTCTTGATTCCGGGAGTGGGCGTGTTCAGTTTTGGAAGAAGCAAGACTGAAGCCCGGCTTGCCGGCGAGTTCTATCAGAATGCAATTCATGTGATGGAGGGAGCGACCTCATTGGCGACGGGAGCCCCGCCAGCACCGTTACCGCAGGCCGGCGTGGCTCCGACCAGCTTGTTCAGTGTCTATTCGAACTATGTGGCCCTACCCCCGTCGGAAGCATTTCGAATCGAATACTGGAAACTTGAGGAAGCCAAGATCCGCCGACAACCTCCTGAAAAGGAATTCAGCCGCAAGATAGTCGTCATTGTGGGGGGCGGGAATGGGATCGGCCGTGAGACCGCTCTTCTGGCGGCAGAGCGTGGTGCACACGTTGTGGTGGCTGACCGTGACAGCAAGTCTGCCAGCGAGGTCGCGAAAGAGGCAAAAACTTTTGCAGGCGCGGAAGGAAGCATGGCTGTCGTGATGGACATCCGACAGCGCGACAGCATCCGGCAAAGTCTGGGTGATGTCATCATGGTATACGGTGGAATGGATGTGCTTATTAATACTGCAGCCATTTTCCCGTCATCGGAGGATGGGGAAATCTCTGATGAGGCTTGGGGACCCACGCTTGACCTCAACGTCACCGCTAACTATCTGTTAGCGGATGAAGCCGGAGCTATTCTGCGAGATCAGAATCTTGACGCGGCCATTGTGTTCACCAGTTCAGCGAATGCCGTGGTGCCAAAGCATGGTAGTGAAGCCTACGATGTGAGCAAGGCCGCGCTCAGTCACCTGGTTCGTGAACTTGCGGTTTCGCTGGCACCGAAGATTCGCGTCAACGGAATCAGCCCAGCCACCGTTGTGAAGGGATCATCCATGTTCCCGCGCCAGCGGGTTGTTACTTCGCTTAGGAAATACGGCATCCCGTTTGAGGCCAGTTCCACAGACGAGGAATTGCGATCCCTGCTCGCAGATTTTTATGCCAAGCGCACTCTCACGAATCGAGCAGTCGATCCGAAGGATTGTGCGCACGCTATTCTTTTCTTGGCCGGCTCGAAATCGTCCTGCACTACCGGACATATGATTCCGGTAGATGGCGGATTGACTGAGGCTTTCTTGCGATGAGTGATATCTCGCACGATGAATATACGGGCTCTGGCGACGGTACAGATGGCCGCCACGATTCGCAACTGAAGCGCCCCGTTCTGATCGCAGTCGATTTGGGCGCGGAGAACTGCCGCGTCTCTTTGCTGCGCTGGGTCGGCGATCGGCCTGAGATTCGGTTAGTACACCGTTTCCCCAATTCTCCTACGACCCGGGCAGGTGGTCTTCGTTGGGACATTGGAACTATCTTGCAACGTGTGGAAGATGGTGTGCGGGCATGTGCCCAACTCGCACCAGAAGGGATTACCGCCGTTGGGGTGGAAGGCTGGGCTGTAGACTACGTGCGTTTAGGACGCAATGGAGTACCTATCGGTGATCCTTTTTGTTATCGCGATCAGCGCACGGTAGAGGCGCAAAAACAGGTTCATCGTAGGATTTCCCCGGCTCGTCTCTACCAGCTTACTGGAACTCAGATTCTCCCGCTAAACACACTCTATCAGTTATACGCGGACCCCGTGGAGGAGCAAGACCTGCCCTGGATCAACTTGCCCGAATACGTGATGCACCGTTTGGGAGGCAACCGGGTTTCCGAATACACGAATGCAACCCATACTCAGCTACTCGCCCAGGATGCGGGTGTACGCGATCCGGAGTGGTGCCGCGAAATCTTTGATGCAGCTGGGCTGGACTTAGGCACTGCGCCACCTTTGGTGAAGCCGGGAGCGCTCATTGGCAGAGTACAAGGTCCGCTCGCGTCTTTGCCCGTACTCCGCGAGACTCTGGTGATCGCACCGGCTTGCCATGATACGGCATCGGCGATTGCGGCAATTCCTGGGGAGGGAGACCACTGGGGATTCGTAAGCTCTGGAACCTGGTCATTGGTAGGGTGCGTGATAGATTCGCCCTGCGTCTCTGAGGCTGCTCGAAGCGCGAATTTTAGTAACGAAGGTGGGGTCGGCGGCAAAATTTACTTTCTAAAAAACGTGAACGGCATGTGGCTGCTCCGCCAGTGCATTGAGCATTGGCGGTTGCACGAACAGTTTTGGACCGTACAGGAGCTTATCGCAGCGTGCGCGGATCTCGGAGATCCCGATTGCTTGCTTGATGTGGATGACCCGGACCTGCTACTGCCTGGCGACATGCCAGGGCGGATTAATGCGCAATTACGGCGTTCCGGACAAGCTATAATCCCCGAGGGCCCGGGACTGGCGCCGGCAATGGCAAACCTGATTTTTCACAGCCTGGCACAACGTTATGCGACGGTCCTGCAAGATGCGATTCGCATTACCGGCAGAGATCTGAAAAGGCTTTACGTTGTTGGTGGAGGAAGCAGGAATGCACTGCTGAACCGACTCACGGCGAGAGCCACGGGACTTGAAGTGGTCCGCGGATCGAGCGAGAGCACGACAGTCGGGAATTTTGCAATCCAGCTTGCCGCCCTATCAGGAGAGTATGCCGACGATGTTGGAGTGTCTGCCACCGGGACAGCAAAATGGGCTAACCTCCTTTCGCCACAACCGATACGGCCCGGCGAAGGTGACGAGGCTCAACGTAACTTAGGCGAGGCATTTATCAGATGACCAACAAGAAGGACGCACTGATCCATTCAGCACTGGACACTCTGAAGATTGAGCTACCTTCGTGGGGATTCGCGAACACTGGAACCCGCTTTGGAAAGTTTCTCCAACCTGCCGCCGCGGTCACTCTCGAAGACAAATTCAGCGATGCGGGCCAGGTCAACGCTTTGACGGGTGCATGTCCAGAGCTCGCCTTGCACGTGCTCTGGGACCTTCCCGGCGGCGTGAGCGATGTTCAACAGGTAAAGACATTCGCCAAGAAGTACGGGATACAGCCAGGATCGATAAATCCGAACGTCTTTCAGGACCAACAATACAAGTTTGGATCTGTGGGGAATCCTGATCCCAGCATTCGTAAGTGCGCAGTTGATCACATTGTTGAGTGTGTGGCTATCGCCCAGGAGCTCAACTGTCGCGATATTTCCCTGTGGTTTGCCGACGGATCGAACTATCCGGGTACGCAAAGTATCCGTCATCGGATCGCATCATTCGAGGAGGTACTCAAGACAATTCATGCCGCACTTAATCCACGCCAGCGATTGCTGATTGAATATAAGCCCTTCGAGCCGGCTTTTTACCACACCGACGTAGCGGATTGGGGAATGGCTCTTCTCCTCGCCCGCAGCGCGGGACCCCAGGCATATGTGTTGGTGGACACCGGCCATCACTATCAAGCCCAGAACATTGAGCAAATTGTGGCATGGTTGCTGCATCACCGAATGATCGGCGGCTTTCATTTTAACGACCGCAAATATGCGGACGACGATCTGACGCTGGGATCGATCGACCCGTACCAAGTTTTCCGTATCTTTCATGAAATTCACAACTTTGCGTGGGAAACCAACGACTTCGCGACAGTTGCGTACATGGTTGACCAGAGCCACAATCTCAAGCCCAAGATGGAAGCCATGATTCAAACTGTCTGCACGGCACAGGAACTATTTGCCAAAGCTGCCATTGTGGATCATGACCGATTGGCGTCCCTGCAGCGCACGTGCTCGCTGGTCGAAGCCGAAGAGTGTTTTCGGGATGCGTTTTGGTATGACGTACGCCCGATTCTGCGCGAATGGCGACGCAACCATGGTCTCCCGGAAGAACCGATGTTGGCATTTCGCGAAAGCGGCTACCTAGAGCGAATGACTTCAGAACGGCGCTCTCGTAACTTGGAGACCGTGAGCACGTACGCATGAGGTCAGTGCGCGGTCGTGTCTGCATGAAGGGATCGGGCCATTTTGAAATATAGAACTTAAGAAGATGAATGCTCACACCAAATACAAGCAACCCGCCCTACACAATGCGATGTGGCCTGGAGTGGTCGGAAAGGGCGCGGGTGCTGAATCTCCGATCGATCTTGATACCATGCTGAAGCTCACGGCCGACGCCGATTTCGACGGCGTGAAATTTGATGGGGTCGACCTGTTCCTGACGAGTCCGCATACCGACATTGATGCGACAGATGAAGACCTGAAGAAGCTTGCGGACAAGGTCGCCTCTTTGGGCCTAGTTATCGGTTCGTTGGTCGCTCCAGTCTGGGGACCTACGGGCGGGGGCTCGGCCATGGGGGACGACCAAGAGCGAAAACGATTTCTGACGCAGGTTCGAAAGGCTTGCCGCATTGGTCGGAGATTACGTGATTTTGGTATCCGACGTTACGGTATCATCCGCGTCGATTCGGCAACAGGTACAGCCGAATGGTCCAAGGATCCGGATAGGAATACCAAGCGCATTGCCGATACTTTCCGCCAGGCATGCGATATCGCCGATGAATATGGGGAGAGGTTAGCAGCCGAAGGTGAGATCTGTTGGGGCGGACTACACAGTTGGAAGCGTACCGTCCAGCTCTTAGAAATGGTTGACCGCCCTAGAACGCTAGGCTTTCAGGCGGACATGGCTCACACCCTACTCTTCACTCTTGGCTATAACGCATCCGAGGACCGGCTTCTGCCCGAGCCGTTCTCCTGGAGTCAGCGGGACCAGTTAGAAAGATCCCTGCAATCGCTGACCGCAGCACTGCGACCCTGGACGATTGACCTTCACATTGCACAGAACGATGCGACCGTGAAGGGATCGGGGACGCATGATAAGACGGGGCGACACTGCCTTCCCCACGACCCGAATGGGAAACTCAACATTGTGCGTGACTCAGGCTTCTGGATGCGCGATGAGAGAGGCGAGCGGACTCGCGCTTTGCGTCACATTTGCTGGGACGGTTGCATGTTCTCCAATTGCGTAATGATGGATCCGAAGACGTGGCGCGACATCCTGGCTACCATGATCTCAGTCCGTGAAGCTCACGGGTGGGATTGAAATTGATTGCTGATGGTCGCGTATCAAAGCGCCACCCGACTTGTTTCGCAGATTGAGTGTGAACTGCACGACTAGCCGAATGGAGCAACATGAGCAAACCGCGATTAAGCATAGGCATCGTAGGCTACGGTTTCATGGGCCGGACGCATTCGAATGCTTTCCGAAGGTTATCCAACTTTTTCGATGTCCCGTACGAAATAGTATTGAAAGCGGTTTGCGGCCGAAATCGCGCGCGGTCCGAAGCTTTCCAGCAAAGCTGGGGCTATGAATCTATAGAGACGGACTGGCGCACGCTCGTGGAGCGCTCGGATATCGATGTTGTCGACATCGCAAGTCCCAACGACACTCATGCCGAGATAGCGATCGCTGCTGCCAAGGAAGGCAAAGCGATTCTCTGCGAAAAGCCACTGGGTCGAAGCGGCACCGAATCATTAGCAATTGTAGAGGCAGCCGAGAGTGCAAAGGTACCCAATATGGTCTGGTACAACTATCGGCGTGTGCCAGCCGTTACGCTCGCCAAAGAGTTGGTCAGTAAGGGTCGGCTGGGCCGTATTTTTCACTACCGAGCCAAATTCCTCCAGGACTGGACCATCTCAAAAGATCTACCCCAAGGCGGTGAGGGGCTGTGGCGTCTCGACCTTCAGGTTGCCGGCAGCGGTGTTACGGGAGATCTACTCGCGCACTGCATCGATACCGCGATGTGGATGAACGGTTCTATCGATACCGTCGCGGCCGTTACAGAAACCTTTATCAAAGAGCGCAAACATAATCTCACGGGCAAAGTAGAAAAGGTCGGCATAGACGACGCAAGTTCATTCTTGGCCCGCTTCGCGAACGGCTCTTTGGGAAACTTCGAAGCGACCCGCTATGCGCGAGGACATAAGGCTCTATACACCCTCGAGATCAACGGCGAACATGCTTCGATCGCCTGGGATCTTCACGATCTTCACCGATTGCAGTATTTTGACCACCGCGATGAGGGACAGTTGCGCGGCTGGCGTTCGATCCACATTACCGACGGTGACCATCCGTACATGAAGAATTGGTGGGTCCCCGGTCTGCAAATCGGGTATGAGCATACATTTGTTCATCAAGCCGCGGACTTTCTGAGCGGGTTAGCCAAAGGCAATGTGCCGGGACCGAGTTTTCGCGACGCATTAGCGACAGATTATGTGACTGATGCGGTATTGGCTGCTGCCAAGAACCGTACTTGGGAGACGGTACAAAACGCGCATAAGGGGGTTGCTTATAA
>JASHPL010000011.1 GCA_030038125.1 Candidatus Sulfotelmatobacter sp. | reverse complement strand
GTTTGCCCAGACGTCTCCGACACGCGTGCAGATCGTTTCTGCTAGTTGGTTATCGACTTTAACCGCACATAAGTTGAATGAGGTTCGTTTCGGCTACAGCCGTTACACGACTTCCTTCACTTCGTTAGACGCGACTTTTAATCCTTCCGCTCTGGGCATCGATTTCGGCACCGGCAAGCCTGGTTTGCCGGAGTTGGATTTTGGCGGCGTCTTCGACAACCTCGGCGCCACCGCGTACAGCATTCCGCGCGGCCGCACCAGCCAGAGTTTTCAAATCCTCGACAACTTCACGCTCGAAAGCGGCCAGCACACCTTCAAGTTCGGCGGAGAATATCGGCGAGCGATTGTCAGCAGCTTCAACGACAATCTGGAGCGCGGCCTGTTCTCGTTCAGTGCAGCGGATCCGACAACCCTGGCCCCTTGTTCCCAGGTCGCGCCTGTAGCTGGCTGTGCTGATTCCGGTGTGTTAACCCTTGTCAGTTACTACCAGGGCAACACATTTCCCTCGATCGACACAGGCAATACGCAACGGACTACCCTCAACAACGGCCTTTCGTTTTTTGCGCAGGATGATTTTCGGATGGTGCCGCGCTTAACGCTCAATCTCGGGCTACGGTGGGAGTATTTCGGTCCTCTCGGCGAAGAAGGCAATATACTTGCCAACCTTGGCACCGATGGAGCTCTGCATATGGTTGGCACCGGTGGGGTGAATAGCGCTTACAATCGCGATCTCAACAATTTTGGCCCACGCTTTGGCTTCGCATGGAGCCCAAGATCACACACGATCCTTCGCGGCGGTTACGGAATTTACTTTGATTACATTCCACAGGACTTGATGATCGCGAACTATACGAATGACGCCGGTCTCGTGACACCCCCGCTGGGACCGGAGCCAGTCATTTCTCTCGCCAATAACTACAACGAGACTGCATTTAGTAATCCGGCGCCGGGAGTGCCGGTGTTCACTGTTCCGCCCGGGCCGTATCCCATCGCGGGTTCCGACATCTTCTTCACTCCGCGCAATCTCGAAACCCCGTATAGCCAGAACTGGAATTTCAACGTTCAGCAGGAACTGGCAAAGAATGTGGCATTTCAGTTGGGATATGTGGGCAGCAAAGGTACACGGCTCGTCCGTTTGCGCGATGCCAATCAGCCGGACATCAACGGCAACCGTCCGAACCCCAATTACGGCTTTATGGACGAATTTGCCGGACTCAGTTCCTCGACTTACCACGCCCTGCAAGCAACGCTGCGAGTTCAGGGCTCGCACGGTTTCTCGGGTTTTGCCGGCTATACCTTCTCGAAATCTCTCGACGATGCGTCCGACGGGATCGACTATAACTCCTCAACCGTAGCACTTCCGCAAAATTCTAACGATCTGAAAGCAGAACACGGGCCTTCGAATTTCGACAACCGGCATCGCTTTACCGCGGCGTTCACCTACCAGGTTCCGCGCTTCCCGGGCCCGCCACGCCTTTCCAATGGCTGGCAACTGAATACGATCTTCACGGCTTTGAGCGGACGCCCGGTACCGATTGTCAACTCCAATGACACCAGCGGGGCCAACGCCAGTGTTTTTCCGACTCCGTCTAACTTCCATCAACGTCCCAACATCGTGCCCGGCGTGAATCCCATTAATCCCAACTGGGAATCTGCACCGGATACCGTTGGCTATCTCAATGGGAACGCCTTCGCAAATCCTCCCTACGGTACGTTTGGCGACCTTGGCCGCAACTCAATCTACGGTCCAAATTATTGGCAGCTTGATTTCGCATTGAACAAGAACACCTTGCTTAGAGAGAGAGTAAACCTTCAACTGCGGGCGGAGTTCTTCAACATCTTGAATCATCCGAACTTCGCATTACCCAACTGGTTTGTCGTTCCTGGCCAACCCGGGCAAGGGCTGATCACGCAGACCCCGGATCAGGCGCAGACGAATCCCGGTTTGGGCGGCGGTGGCCCCCGAGTCGTTCAGTTGGCGGCGAAGATGATCTTCTAAGCACGAACGGTCATCTGCAATCGTCGAAACATTTGTTTCTTGTGAAAGCGTGTTTAAACCTGGATTTTGCGTGGTGTGGGCCTTCACCACTCGCGTACCGCGCGATCGCAGAAATAAAAGTATCGGTAACTCCCACACAAATCTGTTGGCTATCGTTCCGCCTGCAATTGAACGATTCGGTTGTTCCTGCCTTCAGAATTGAATTCGCACCGCGAATTGCAATCTCCGCATCGTGGTTCCTTCCTGCGAAGCGACGATGTCAGTGATCAGTCCCGAACTGCTACCGCAATCGATACAAGCATTCGGTTGTCCCAAGTTAGGGTGATTGAAGAGATTGAAAGCTTGAGCGGTAAATTGCAAATTCACGCGTTCCGTCAGGAAAAACCTCTTACTCAGCGCCAGGTTGGTCAGGAACAAACCGGGCCCCCAGAATGCGTCTCGTCCAATATTGCCGAATGTTCCCGGAAAAGGCCTGACAAATGGACCTTGTACTTCTCCGCCGTAGGCTAAGGTTGGAACCGGCGTGAAGTAACTGACGGTATGCGCAACCGGATTGAACGGCCCTGCTCCCATCGGAAACGAGGCTCCTGGCGTCGCGAAGCTTGGCCGGCACATGGTCCCACCCAGACCGTCGATATCCTGATCTTCGGTACAGAGACTGTAATACGGCGTGAATGGCAGTCCAGTTTCCCAGGTAAGATCGCCGTTGAACGTGTAACCGCCGATAACCTGATTCATCCAACCGGACACATTGCTGCCCAGCGCTTTGCCGCGACCAAATGGGAGATCCCAGCTGCCTTCGGTCACGAAGACTTGCCGCCGGTTGTAGTAGCTGTTTCCGTAGTCCGCGCTCGGATCCATGAAGAAGTAGTCGGACTCATGCGCCAGAGCGTGCGACCAAGTGTAATGCGAAAGCAGCTGAAATCCGTGACTGAAATGTTCCTGCAGAACAACCTGCAGCGCGTTATAGCTGGTGGTGGCCTGGTTGGCGTTATAACGAAACGACTGAGTCCAACCGTGCGGTACGCCAAATGTGACCCCAAGATATTTCTGGGCCGTGCCGTCATAATAGGGCTCGCGCTCGAACAGCGTATAGGGAGCGTTGGTTGCCGGATCAATTGGCTCGACACAACCTACGGGAGCGCCGCTGGCGACACAATCGAAACCGGCTATCGTTTGCTGATTCACATTTGCCTGGTTTGATGAGTCAAACATATTGTGCACACCATGGCTGCCGACATAGCCGACTTGCAGTGAAGTCGACGGGCCGAGTTGCTGCTGAATCGTTAGGTTCCACGAGTCCAGCGTTGGAACCCGCATTGTGAGCGGGCGCGTTGGAAGCTCAATCAAGTTCGGCAACGGAAAGTTTCCATTCGAAGGAATCGGTGGGAAGGTGAATCCCGGCGGACCGACACTCAGCGGAAATGCGTAGTAGTTAATGTTAGGCGCGGGCAGGTTCTGCGTGATGGCCGTAGGATACGAGAAAGTTAACACTTCGCCGAAGAGATCACCCGACCAGCCCATGCCGTAAACACGACCGTACCCGGAACGGATAACGGTATTTTTCGCTGCTTGCCATGCGACACCCAACCGCGGCGCGAGATGATTGTACTGCATGGCGACATTCAAATTGTTGCCATAGTTCCCATAACCCGCGATGCGTACATCGCCCGAATTCAAGTCAAGCAGTCCGCCCTGCCCTGTGCCCGCAACCGACTCGGGGAAATAAAGTTCCCACCTCAGTCCGTACGTGAGCGTCACGGTTGGGGTAGCGCGCCACTGGTCCTGGGCGTAGAAGAACAGCCGTTTTTGGCGCTCGGCCGCATTTGTGTTTTGAATCTCTGTCCGGAAGAAGTTTGCAACATCTCCCAAGAGGAATGTGGCCCACCCCAAGCCTTGAGTTGATGGTCCTG
>JASHPL010000059.1 GCA_030038125.1 Candidatus Sulfotelmatobacter sp. | reverse complement strand
CCTTTTGATCTTTCTTGCGCAGCACTCCGTCGGCCGAAGTGAACTCGGTCATGATGAGGCCGCATCCGCCAAGGTTGCGGATGAATCGCCGAAAAACGGTATCGGTCACCCCGGCCATCGGCGCAAGAACGGTAGCTGGGGAAATTGGCACGTTTCCGATAATGATCTCGGGTGGGACAGTTCTGAGCGGCGAGTTTTCTCGGGCAGCACCCGCAGCGCAACGCAGGTTGACCCAAAACTTCTTCATGGCGCTATTTTACAGGTTGGCTTCAAAAGCCAAGCCCTCGCCGAAGCGAGGGCTGAATACTACGATCCGCAAAATCCACAGCGGTAAAGCTTACTTCTTCGCCGTCTCGGCCTTGGCGTACTTTCGGCGGAAGCGCTCCACGCGTCCGGCGGTATCGACCAGCTTCTGCTTGCCGGTGAAGAACGGATGGCAATTCGAGCAGATTTCCACCGAGATGTCGCCTTTATGAGTCGACCGGGTCATAAACGTGTTGCCGCAGGCGCAGTGCACACGCACTTCGTGATATGCGGGATGAATGGCTGCCTTCATATTGGTCCTTAACCTCGTTTCAAATCATTAGATTCTACAGGATTTACGCAGGATTCAGCAAACCAGAAACCCTCCGCGGATCCGCCTGATTTGCGTCTTCGACGTCCCATGCCGGCAAGACAAGATCCTGGTGGCCGACGTCTCGCATGTTATTGCGAGAAGTGGGATTTTCGACAAACGCGATCAACAAAAGCCCTCTCGCCTTCCGGTAGACTGTTAGATTCATGCACTGCATTTATGGGATCAATGCCGTCACCGAGGCGCTGAAGGTGCGGGGACGCGCCTTCGAATGGGTCAGCATGGCCAAAGAGCGGCATGATCTGCGCCTGCAGCGCCTGATTGAAGATTGCCGGCGGTTGAGCGTGCCGGTGCGATTCGTGCGGCGTACGGAACTCGATCGCATGGCGGGTAACGCCGCCCATCAGGGGGTGGTCGCGGTTACTTCGGCGAAGCAGTACAACGACCTCGACGACATTATTGCGGCGAGGCGGGGCGAGTATTCCTTGATTCTGGTTCTCGATGGCGTCGAAGATCCGCACAATCTGGGAGCGATTTTGCGTACGGCCGACGCCGCGGGAGCTGATGGCATCGTGATTCCTGAGCGCCGCGCCGCGGGCGTTACCGGCACGGTCGCAAAAGCTTCCGCGGGAGCAAGCGAGCACTTGCCGATCGCGAAAGTTACCAACATCTCGCGCACCGTGGAGGAACTGAAAGATCGCACCATATGGACGGTCGGGCTCGATGAACATGCTTCCCAGACTTACGACGCGCTGGATTACAAGATGGATTGCGCCCTGGCGCTGGGCGCGGAAGGTAAAGGGCTGCACGATCTGGTGAAGAGGAAATGCGATTTTCTGGTTTCGATCCCGATGCTGGGGAAGGTTCCATCCCTGAACGTATCCGTAGCCGCGGCGGTCGTGCTCTACGAGATCGTACGCCAGCGGCGTGCGGCCGTATCATCACCTCACAAATGATTTCATGATGAAGTTTTTCACCCGACTCGCAACCACCCTCTCTTTGCTCTGTTTACTCGGCGCTCCCCGGGCGCGTTGTCTTGCGCTGGATCGTGAAGCCTTTATCTTCACCAACTACGACTTGAACGTGCGGCTCGAGCCGGAGCAGCAGCGCATGGGCGTGCGCGGCAAGATTACGCTGTGGAACGATACGGCTGTGCCGCAGAAAATCGCGGTACTGCAGATCTCCTCCTCGCTCGACTGGCGCTCGATCACGGTCGGTGGCAAACCCGTGCAGTTCGTCATGCAGTCGTACACGACAGATATCGACCACACGGGTACTCTTTCTGAAGCGATCGTTACCCTGCCGCAGGAGGTCGCGCCGCACGCGACGGTCGAGTTAGAGATTGGATATGAAGGCGTCATTCCGCTCGACACCACGCGGCTGACGCGAATCGGTACGCCGGACGATGCCGCGAAGAGCGCCGATTGGGATCAGATCAGCCCTAATTTCAGCGCCGTGCGCGGCGTGGGATACGTGGCCTGGTATCCGATTGCCACCGAATCAGCGAATCTGTCGGACGGCGACAGCTTGTTTGAAGTACTGAGCCGATGGAAGCAGCGGGAAATTGGATCGCAAATGCATTTCAAGATCAGCGTCTCACCGGATGGCGCTCAGCCCGGCGATTTGGTCGTCAATGCGCCGACCTGCGCGACTAGCTCTGAGGCAATGGGACGAGCTCAGCAGGTAGTCGCGGATTGTATGTTCCAGCCCTTGGGATTGAGGGCGCCGGTTTTTGCAACCGCACCATATCTGTTCTTAAAGACGCCCGATATCGATCTCCATTATTTACCGGGACATGAAGTGCCAGCGGCGAGTTACGCCGAAGCAGCAAGAAAGCTTGTCCCGCTCATCACGGGCTGGTTTGGCAGGCTGCGTGAGAAAGCTGTAACGGCCGATCTGGCGAATCCCGATGCGGCTCCGTTCGAGAGCGGAGCGTTGCTGCTCACACCCCTCGTCAGAGCGAACTCTGAAATATATGGCCTGGCAGCGGCGCATCAGCTCACGCATGCCGCATTTCGGTCATTTCGTCCCTGGATCGAGGAGGGACTGGCGCATTTCGCACAGGCGCTGTATCTGGAGCAGGCAAAAGGACGCCAAGCCGCGCTCGACTATATAGGGTCACATCGAGCAGCTCTCGTGGCGACAGAAAGATCCTTGGGTGCCACCCAGTCGCAGGATCAAGCCAACGGCTCGCTCATTAACACTCCGGACGAGATTTCCCTGCAGAGCAAGGCCATGTGCGTGTGGTGGATGTTGCGCGAGATGGTGGGCGATGCGGCGCTCAAGAAGGCGCTATCGCTCTATCGTCCCGAGCAGGATAAGGAACCTTCCTACATGCCGCGCCTGATTCAGGCGCAGACGCCGCGCGATCTGGAGTGGTTTTTCGATGACTGGATCTATCGCGACCGGGGATTGCCAGATTTGAAAATCGCATCGGTGTTCTCGCGAAAGGCGATGACTGGGACGTATGTGGTTACGATCACGGTCCAGAATCTGGGAGGAGCAGGAGCCGAAGTTCCGGTGATCGTGAATTTTGCGGGTGGAGAAGTGAAAAAGCGGCTGGAAGTGCGCGCCAAGAGTCAAACGACGACGCGTATAGAGACGTCAGGGGCACCAGAAGAAATCGTAGTCAATGACGGCAGTGTGCCCGAGAGCGATTTCACGAACAACACGTTCAAGGTGGAGACGCAGAGTCCGTAGCCAGAAAGCAAAAAAGATTAATGTTCTGATCCTTGAGACTCAAGTTTCTTGGGACTCAAGTTTTTCTCTGAATTGCCGATCTCTCATGCTACGGCCGTGAACTGTAGAGCGAGGAATTTGAGTTGCGGTAAAGCCCGGACCTCAGGCCTCATGTTCCGCCGGAAAAACGCGCTGGAGTCGGCGGTCTGAGGTCCGAGGTGTGAGATGTGCACGAAGGTAGCGAGCTAACCAGAAAGTTACTCCCGATTTCACAGGATGCACGCGTATGCTGCAAACATGGGAGTAAGTGTCTCCATGCTGGCTTCAGGCAGCCGCGGCAATTGTGCACTGGTGGCCAGCGCCCGCACCAAGATACTCGTCGACGCCGGCATTTCCGGTCGCGAGACTTTCAAACGTCTGAAATCGCTGGGCGAGGATCCGCGCTCCCTTTCGGCAATTCTTATCACTCACGAGCATGCCGACCATGTATATGGGTTAGCGACACTCGCCAGGAAGCTGAAAATCCCCGTTTTCATGACCGGCGCGACGCATCATGCGTGGGCGCGTGCCATGCGCGACCAGAAGGGTAAACTGCCACAACTTGAAAGGTTCGAGCGTTTCGAGTCCGGCTGCAGCTTTCAAGTCGGAGACATTGCCGTACAGCCGTTCACCATTCCACACGACGCCGCCGATCCTGTCGGATTCACTTTCCGGGGCGAGGGCGTCAAGGTCGGTATTGCTACCGATCTCGGATATTTGCCGGTCAGCGTGCGCGATCACTTGCGTGGCTGCGATGTGCTGATCATGGAATCCAATCACGATCTGGAAATGCTGCGCGGAGGACCGTATCCGTGGTCAGTGAAGCAGCGGGTGATGAGCCGCGTCGGGCATCTTTCCAACGAGGCGCTCGCGGATTTCTTTGCTAACGATTATGATAATAGTGCAACGTTTGTAGTGCTGGCGCATCTCTCAGAGCAGAACAATCATCCGGAAATAGCCCGGAAAGGGGCGGAAAGGGCGCTGGCCGCGCGTGGCAGCTTATTTCAAAATCGCATTCTGCTCGCCCCGCAATCCGAAGCCCTGGCTCCGATCCGCCTGTAGGTTGATCGCAATTCTATGAGTCAGCAGTGCGTCGATCCCATCGTAGGCAAGATCCTGGCCGGCTGGCGTTACGACATTTCCCATCTTGCACCGGAGATGCGCGGCGACTATGAAAGCCATCTCCGAGCCTGTGAGCACTGCCGTAGCCGGCAGCAAATTCACCGCATCATCGATGTGGCTCTCATCGTGCTCGCCTCGCTTTCAGCGTTGGTTTTTCTTCTTGCCTTCGGAGTCATTCGGCATTTCGGGCCGCGTCATGCATTCTGGCTGGAAATTGCGGCGTTGGCCGGATTTGCTTCATCGGCTCTAATCTGGCTAGGAGTTGCGGTGGCAACGCCAGCCCCGGTCACGGTACTCGATGCCGCCAAGGAAGGAGCGCGGCGTGTCCACGACCGCCTTCCCGAAGAAATTCGCCAGCGCCTGCCAGAAGAACTCCGCACGAAAATCACCGGAACCTAGTATCGGATATCCGTCCGGCCCGAAACTTCAGCACATTCAGCTTTTGACGTGACAGCTCGCTAGCCCGCGCTTCTCGAGATACTGCTGGTGATACTCTTCGGCGGGAAAAAACGTTACGGCGGGAAC
>JASHPL010000058.1 GCA_030038125.1 Candidatus Sulfotelmatobacter sp. | reverse complement strand
ATCTGTATGATCCTGAAGTGATGGCGGCTCAGGGCTTCACCTACTACAGCGTAGGCCGCGCCGCTTCGCATCCGGACGGGGTGCCCGCCGCCGCACTGAAAAACGGCAGAAACGGCCACAAGCCCTAACCCCGCTACAATTAAACGTCATGAATAGCAAACGCGCGCTCGTTACGGGAGGGGCCGGTTTTCTCGGATTTTGGCTGCGTCACCCATCCACAACTCGACGTTCAGTTCCGCCCGGGACGCTCAAACCAGCAGGCGTGTTCACTCGCCTCCATGCCCATACGCACCCATTGCTTGCAGCGCCAGACTCGCTGTAATACGTATCCGCTCCCTCGCGATGCGGCAATCGCTCCTGGAACTCACCGCTATCAGCGTCCGCAAAAGCGACTTGTTGGAAACCTGGGTGATAATCACAACCTCCTTCGAAAATCCTGCCTCAGGCCGTTGCGGTGACTGGTTCGAGACTGACTCGCGGCCCCAGGCGCGAACGAAATGGTAAGCCCGATCTGCACGGTGAGGCCGAATTCGTGGCTGGCGGGGGAATGGCGGAGAGTCTGGTCCTGACCAGTGTGGTGAATTCGAAACACGGACCTCTTCCGCGTCAAACCTCTACGGATTGTGCTCTTTGCGACGCATATTTCAGACCAAACTTTACTTGACAGGGGTCAGCGCGAGGACCATAATCAGTTAATAACTCGTTCGAGCCGACCTGACAGCATTCCAGCCTCCGTGGCGTGGGTTCGACTAAGCTGTCCTTGTTGGTATATGACGCCTCCCTCAATCCGGTTTTGGCCGGAAATCAAGAAATCTTCCCACGATGAAGGAGCAAGTTCATGAGGCACAATGGTTTGCCGAAGGGCACAGGAATGATCGCAGAGCTGCCGACAGGTAGAGTTTACGCGAGCCTCCTCGTAGTATTAGCCTGCCTGACTACAGGCCTTCTAACCAGTTGCAGCAGTTCGAGTTTGACGACATCGCCGCCTACGACCATAGCGATCACTGCAAAGAGCGGCTCTCCGCAGAACGCAGCCATTACCACAGCATTCGCTAGTCCGTTGGTGGCGAACGTGACATCTAACGGAACTCCCTTGAGCGGCGTGACGGTCACGTTCTCGGCTCCGGGGTCGGGCGCAAGCTGTACGCTCGCCAGCGCCACGGCGACGACCGACGCTAGCGGCGACGCATCGACTACCTGCACCGCGGATACAACGGCCGGCAGTTATAACGTGACGGCCTCGGCTTCAGGTGCGACCACGCCGGCAAGTTTCGGCTTGACCAACAAGGTAGTCACGATCACCGCGACCAGCGGAACACCACAAGCCGTGGCAATCAACACCGCTTTTCCGAAGCCCCTGGTGGCGACAGTCTTGGACAGTAATTCAAATCCGGTGAGCGGCGTGTCTGTGACGTTTGCGGGTCCAGGGTCAGGCGCAAGCTGCACGCCCACCAGCACCACTGTCACGACCGATGCCAGCGGCAACGCATCGACTACCTGCACCGCGAACGCGACGGCTGGTGATTACAACGCAACCGCGTCAGTAGGGGTCGCGGCGTCCGCCAACTTCAGTCTGAAGAACGGGGTGCCTTACGCGTTCCATCTGAGCGGGAAGGAAATCCCCAACAGCCATAATGGAAACACTGATGAGTATTACGCCTTGGCAGGGGCAGTACTCATCGACGCGAATGGTACCGTTCTCGGAGGCGAACAAGACTATAACAACGGGATTGGCATCACATCGCCGCAGCCTACGGGTGACCTCATCACCAGTGGAACGATGACAGCAGGTGCCACGGGCCAAGGAACGGTCACCCTGATTACGAACAATAGTCTTGTGGGCGTTGCCGGAACCGAAACCCTCGGCGTTCAGTTTGTGAATGCCAACCATGCCCTCATCATCCAGTTCGATGGGACGGCAACCTCCAGCGGAACCATGGATAAGCAGACGCTGGCCGCTCCCAGCGGCAGCTACGCCTTCACCCTCACGGGCAAGGACACCAACTCCGCTCCAATCGGGTACGGCGGCGTCTTCTCAGTCAGCAGTAGCACCGTCACTGGCATTGCCGACGTTAACGATAATGGCACGATAACCGCAGGCGCGACCATCAGCGGCACGGTCTCTGATGCAGATGCCTATGGCCGCGGCCTGACCAGCGGAATCACCATTAACGGAACAGCACTCACGCTCAACTACTACATCGTTGGCCCCGAAGCAATCCGGGTCATTGACGTAGATGTGGACAAAGGCGTTTCAGGCACTGGCGGTGCTGCGGTTGGCTCAGCTTACGGTCAAGGCAGCTCAACGACCTTCACCGCCTCTTCGCTCGGAGCCTCCGTGTTTGGTCTCGAAGGCGGCCTCGCCCCGGGTGCATTTCCTTACGATACGGTGGGCATGCTCACTCCAAATGCAGCCAACCTTACATTCACGGGCGTAATGGATGACGATGAAAAAGGCGATGTCAAGACCGCCAGGGTCATCTTGGGCAATTACTCCACCTCCAACGTGGTCGGTGGCGTCACCTACAACGGATACGGAAACATGACGATTACGCCACCTAACCCGTACATTAACGTCGCCAGTCTGGGAATGTACATGACGGACCCAGCGCTCAATCTGAGCGACCCGAACAATTCGACGGGTGGAGGAGGCGCTCTTCTTCTCGACCTGGACGCTACTCTTTCGGGCGGCGCGGGAGTCGTAATTTCGCAAACCGACAACACTGCTGCCAGCTTCACGGGCAATTACGGCTTTGGAGCGCAGGAAATTTTCAAGCCCGGTGTGATCGACGAGTTCGATTTTGTCGGGCAGGGATCGGTTTCGAGCCTTGCTTTGAGCGGAACCGGACTGGTCAGCGATCCCTTCGCGTTCTTCGCCGCGAGTGGGGCGGAGTATACGGGGGCTACGTTTGCAGGCACGGCGACTGCCGACACGGTGAACACTGGCCGCTATACGCTTCCGCTGGCCATCACCACTACTGGTTCAACGCAAACTCCCCAGATGGCGATCTACCAGGCCAGCGGCGGACTCTTGCTCTGGATCGACGAGGAGACCACTAATGCGGCTTTTGGATCAGTGCAGCAACAAGGGTCGATGACCGGACTACCGGCGGTAAGAAAGCCTGGAGCAAAAGGCCTGCTGAAAATACAAACAATAACCAAATGAGAAAAGCAAGAAGGGCACAATTTGATGAAATGTTGCCGCGGCATCCCCGTCGAATCCCTTGTCTGAACTTCGAACAAACCTCGAGCCGCCCGATCGCGGGCGGCTTTTCTCTCAGCGCTTTGACTCGCTGGGGTCGTTGACGAAAAATCGCGATTGGACGCAAATTCCCCCCGACCCGTGAACTTGCGCCTAAACGCTGATTGTGACAACTGCGGCTCGGGTATTCCGTGGTCGTTCGCAACTGTGGCAGCGGTCACCGACGAGCTAGCTTTGCGACGATAGAATTGAGGCGCACGAACGGCTCGTGGTATTCTTCCTTCCTTGTTGGAGTTCACACCCCGCACGGCTGAGGACACCCCCTCCCGCAGCAATGCAAGCGTCCGAAGCCAACCCTGGCCCTATCCTTCGAGCGGATCAAGGAGGATTTCGATGACGACATCAGGCAGTGGTGGGCTGTTGACGTTCGTGTCGTCGCGCGGCGGGGCGGGGCGCGGTATGGGC
Organism: Candidatus Sulfotelmatobacter sp.; assembly: GCA_030038125.1. GTDB lineage: Bacteria > Acidobacteriota > Terriglobia > Terriglobales > Acidobacteriaceae > Sulfotelmatobacter. Next base: position 11,494 of record JASHPL010000058.1, on the reverse strand, counting down.
AAAGCGAGCTGGAAAATGCTGTGCGGCACCCTGTTTGTACTGTGCGCCGCGATTGCGGGGCCTGCACAGACTCTTGACTTCCTATTAAAATTCGATGGAACCAACGGTTTCTTCCCTAACGGTCCCCTCGTCCAAGGTCGCGACGGAAGCTTCTACGGGGTAGCATCCTACGGAGGGATGATTTCCGCCTGCGGAGAGAGCTTTCCATTTGAAGGCTGTGGCACGGTCTTCAAAATGACACCAGGTGGCGAGCTTACTACTCTGCACCTCTTTGACCGGAGCGATGGCGCGCAACCGTCACCAGGGTTGGTCCAGGGCACGGACGGAAACTTCTACGGGACAACTACAAACGGCGGAACTAACGGGGATGGCACGGTCTTTAAGGTCACGCCTGGAGGCGTGCTCACGACTCTTTATTCCTTCTGCGCTCAGACCGCGTGCGCTGACGGCTCTTCCCCACAAGCCGCCCTGGTTCAAGGCACCGACGGCGATTTCTACGGGACGACCTCAAGCGGAGGAATCGGGAACTGCGGCAACTATGGTGCTGGCTGTGGCACGGTTTTTAAGATCAGCCCAGAAGGTACACTGATGTCGCTGCACAGCTTTAACCTCGCTGAAGGGATCTACCCTGATGCAACCCTGGTCCAGGGCACAGACGGGAACTTCTACGGCACAACTACAGACGGCGGGGCTAACGGCCGTGGCACGGTCTTCAGGATCACTCCTGCGGGCATACTAACAGCGCTCTACAGCTTCTGCGCTCAAGTCGAATGCACTGACGGTTTTCCTCCCTTTTCTGCACTCGTGCAAGCCGACGACGGGAATTTCTACGGGACATCGGGTAACGGGAACGACGGGACAGGCACATTTTTCAGAATCACACCGAACGGCGCGCTGACCACGCTGCATTTGTTTGTATTTGGCGAGGGGATCAATCCTTCTGGAGCGGTCGTTCAGGGCACGGACGGAAACTTCTACGGAAGGACATGGGCGGGCGGCCTCCAATCTAACAGCTGCGGCACGTTCTACAAGATCACACCAACTGGGGCATTAACCGTGCTGTACTCCTTCGACAACTGGACCGAGCACATGCCAAGCCTTGGGACGGTTCTGGGGGTGGTTCAAGCCACGGCTGGCTCATTCTATGGGACGACCGAAAACGTTGGGACCTCCATCGCTGGCAAAATCTTCAGAATGGGTGTTGGGCTGGGCTGGTTCAACGAAGAACTGCCCAACTACGGCAAGCCGGGGGACATCATCAAAATCCTGGGAACCGATCTGACAGGCGCGACCCACGTCCGCTTTGCCGGGAATGCAGCTAGCTTCACCGTTGTCTCTCCTACAGAAATCGACGCCATCGTGCCTCCGTTCCTCACCACCGGATACGTGAAAGTAACGCTGCCGAGCGGCACGATGCACAGCAACACGAAGTTCCGTGTGCTGCCACAGATCACCAGCTTCGCTCCCGACAGCGGATCGGAGGGAACGCTCGTCGTTATCACCGGCGTCAGCCTCACGCAAACGACGAGTGTCACGATTGGCGGCGTGAGTGCGAGCTTCGTTGTGGTGAACGACACGACCGTGAATGCAACTGTACCTACGGGAGCAACGACCGGAGAGATCAGCATTACAACCCAAGGTGGAACGGTTGCCACGACCACAAACTTCACCGTGGAATAGCTTCTCTGAACGATTCGAACAAGTTTTAAGCCGCCCATCGCGGGCGGCTTTTCTGTCAGAGTCACTGGCGTTGGTTCGCCAAAGTCGCTGACGATAAATCGGGGATACATTCAAGTTGCCGGGGAAAATGAAAGGAAATCGCCTCCTAGTGTCTCCAGTTCCTGTTTAATTTTGCGTTCTGCTTGCGACCTCACCTTGCTGCCTCCGGGAGCTTAATCATTCAATTCTCTCGTCGCTGATTCAGTCCGGGCACGCGCTCGGATGTACTTACGTGACTTGTCTGTCGAAATCAGAGTGGCTAGACTGACCCCACTTTTGTGCAATTAGGCGGGTTCCTGCTCGACTAATTTGGCTGTTGCGCCACATGCATACCAACACGGCTTGGAAGAAATTTTCCGTGAACGGGGCTCGTGAACAAGTAGCCCGCCGGCTCATCATGCGTCGCTCCCGAAGTGCGATTTTCTGGCCCACCACAGTTCCCAGTGTCCGTTGGTTGGCTCGGTGCGAAGGGGACAATTCAAAATTGGAGGAATTCATGCGTGTAACAAGTCTATTCGGGCGAGCTTTATTCTTCGCCCTTGCGATTGTCGCCGGAGCGGCGCTAATGGCGGTGCCCAGTTCGGCGAGTTGCAATCTATATGTGTCCTCTTCAGGCAGAAGTGCCAATTCGGGGATCTCGGCGGGCAGCCCAATTCCCTTGGGCACGGCGGTAAGGCGCACTCGACCCGGCAATGTCATCTGCCTCATGGCGGGACAGTATCACATGGACATGTTGGAGATCTCTCGTTCTGGCACTTCCAACGCTTGGGTGACCTATACCAACTACAACGGCGTGGCCGAGATTATTGCGTCAGGAGATCGGCCTATTATCGAGGTGGGTCCTGGAGTTCAATACATCGAAATCAAAGGTCTGCAACTTGAAGGCTTGAATTGGGCCAGCGTTGGCATCGCCTGTTGGGGCTGTAACCACCTGCGGATCATCGGCAACCAAATCAGCCACACGGGTGCAGCCGGAATTTCTACCTCTCGCGATACCGATACCGGACAAGCTCCGGATTACATCACCGCCGATCACAACCTGATCTACCATTGTGGCTATAACCAGGGCTTCAGCAGTGGCATCACCTATGACCGGAACGGCTGGTCTGACACCTACGCTGGTTTCCACAGCTTCGTCACCAACAACATCATCTCCGGCATGTACGACAATTCCTACCACAAAAGTGACGGTAACGGCATCATTTCCGATAACCAGCCCGGGGACGTTACGCCTCCGGAATTGATCGCCAACAACGTGGTTTATCAGAATGGCCGACGCTGCATCTCTGCGTTCCGCGCCACCAACGCTTGGGTGGTGAACAACACCTGCTACAAAAACGATCTCTATAGATCCGCGGGGGAGTTTCAGAACGAAAACGCTTCGCGCATTTATGAGGTGAACAACATTTCATACGGCTGGAACACCAGCAACCCTTATCTGGACGTCGCACCGCTGGAGGATACGCATTACGAGCACAACCTGTGGATCTCAAGCGGAACCGGCAGGCCCTCGGTGGTGCCTTTCGACGTGATCAACGAACCAGCGGCCCTCAAACGGGACAACCCTGTCTTCGTGAATGCGCCTTACGTGTCCCCCTATGGGGGGGGACAGTACAACAACGCGGTTCCGCCCGAAAACATCACGGACCAGTTCCATTTGCAATCGGGCAGTCCAGCGATCGCTGCCGGCATCGACCCCACCACCTTGCCCGGCATTGCAAATGAGATCGTCGATGGACTGAAGGCGTATGTCTATACCGACATCGAGGGGAACCGTCGCGAACCCGGCTCCCGGTTTGACCTCGGAGCCTACGTCCACTGAATCGCGAGCGGAGATGGCGGTGCAACTCAATCTGCAGATCCAGTTTTGCGGAAAACTCATCGCCGCGAAAGAAAGAGGCCAGCCGAAAGGCTGGCCTCCCAGCTTGTCGAAGCCCAGCAACTGGGTGAACGTCTCGTTTTGAATAGTTGACAGTTCGAGACTGTAGCCGACCCCGAGCAAACGCGGAAGTCAAGCAACCCACCGGCTATGATCAGAACGAGGCGGAATATTTCAGTTTCATGGTTTCCTCAAGATGAGTTTAGTCAGGCGCCACGCTGCTGGTTAGGTCTCCTCTCGGCGAGTTCTGACCGAGCCATCTTGGAGGAATATGCTTTTTGACTGCGACTCATGAAAAGCGACGTTCTCCGGAGAATTTTCCTCACTTTGAAAATGATCTGGAGTCGCCTGACGCGGCTCAGCGATTGGCCTTAAGATTCGATGGCTGGATGGAATCATCGAGAGTAGAAAATCATGTGTCGCCGATGTGGTCAGGAATAAAACAACTCCTCATAGAGCTTCGGTCATTAGGGGACCACTACTTTCAATGGAGTCGAGTATCCGCTCTCCTGTCCGCTTGAACTCACGGCGGTAGCGGCATAGTAATACGTAGTACCCGAGGCGACCGTATTATCGGTGTAGCTAGTATTCGCGTTAAGAGTGGAATTGAGCCTGGAATAACTTCCCGACGTCAGACCACGATAGACGTTGTAGCCGGCGACGGCAGAACTGCTTGGACTCCAGGATAGCACTACGCTGTACTGTGGCTGAATTCCGACGCCACTGAGGGACTCGGTAACGGGCGTGGAGGCATTGGAGGCGTTGGAGGCAAAGGTCAATTTCGCCGAGGCCGTACCGGTCTGGGTGGGCGAGAAGACAACATCTAACGTTAGAGTTTGCCCGGCACCGATCGTGAGTGGCAAACTCGATCCTGGAATTGCAAATTGCGAATTAGTGCTAGATGCGGATGAGACTGTGACGCTCCCGCCAGTCGCACTCATAGAGACACTTTCCTTCGCTGTGGCACCGACGTCCACGCTGCCGAAGCTGAGCGCATTGGGAGCGATCGTGAGCTGGCCGGTCGTTGTCCCCGATGTCCCCGTACCCGTCACGGGTATATCCACGTTTGGACCGGAAATAAAGATACTGCTACCGTCGAAACCAGCGGCTTGCGGAGCAAACGTGATGCTCACGGTTATGCTTGCCCCTGAGGTCAGCGTAACAGGCAAGGCGGGGTGTTTGACCAGAAATCCACGGCTCTGTGGCCAGAACGCCTTCACCGTCACACTCCCGGAGTTGTCATTTTGGAGCACAACCGAGCGCGTTGCTACAGTTCCCACTGGGACTTGCCCAAATGAAAGACTTAACGGCGTCGCAGTCAGGAGTTCACGTTTTACACCGTTGCCGGCAACCACAAGTCGAGCCATCGGGTCCGAACCGTCACTGAATATTATGCCTTCTTCGCCGGTCCACCCCACTCCGGTCGGAGCGAACGTGACGCTGAGCGCAAGGCTCTGTCCAGCCCCCAGATCGACGGGCAGGTTCGGGTTGGAAACGGTGAACTCAGAACTGCTTGAGCCAATCGCCGAGATATTTAGGCTGGTTGATCCAGCGTTGGTCACGACGACGACTTGAGTCTCCGTTTGACCTACTATCACCGAGCCAAAACTAAGGAATTTGGGCGAAAAACTCAACTGTTGTGCTGCCGCCCGAGCGCCCAATGGCAGCATGCTGCCCAGAGCGATCAGGAAGCTGATGAGAACGCTACGAAAGAGAGGTTGACTGCTAGACCGGGGGAGTCGCATAGCGGAATCTTGAAATCTTCTGCCCCCCTATGAACAGATGCCGTTGGGACATGTCCTCCTATGGGCAATAGAAAAGACCGGGATCAGACGCACGACGCGGCCTCCGTCTTGACGGCTTCGGTTCGCCGGGCTTAGATTGCGTTACGGGCTTATTCCACAGACCTGACAGGAGGAATTATGAAACACAAGATGATCGGTTCCTTAGCTGTGTTTGCTCTTACGTTGATGCTCTCGTCCTCATCGCCGGCTGCGGGAAAACATCCAGAGATCGAGGACGCCATTGCTTCACTTGCTCGTGCCAAGAATCACCTGCTCCACGCCGCGAATGACTTCGGTGGGCACAAGGCAGACGCGGTCAAAGCGATTGACGAAGCGGATCGCCAATTGCGAATCTGTATGCAGTACTAATCATCCTGATCACTATCCACAAACTGTTTTAGAAAACGCGGGAGTTGCCGGCCCGAGTTACGGTAGCGGCAAAATCCAGGCATGCGTGTCGGCTGTCAGGCGGCTGTATCGCCATTGAGAAACTGCACCCATAATTGCCTGCCCTCCCTGCGCATAAAATCCCAAGTCTGCCAGAACTGGAGGCTGCGCTTCCACATTTACAGCTTTCTTAGAGGCCTTAGCCCCGCCACAAAGGCCTGGTATTTGGTCTCCATGGTGAGGGGGACGGTCACTGCAGCGAGCGGCCTGGCTCTATCGTTCCCGACCAAGGTGTACGGGGCAACGTCCGATGAAATTGTGGAAGACACAGCAACAACGGCCCCTTCGCCAATCGTCAGCGTTTTACCGGGTGAAGTAACGACAACGCAATTCGCGCCCAAGAACGCGTCCTTGCCAATGATGATCCGGCCGTTGCCTCGTACATGAGCCAGCAGAATTGAGCGAACACAAATCTGGCAACCATCGTGCAACTCAATGCACTCCGGGCACTCATTCTCCAGGTAAACGTCGTCTCCAATCCAAACTCGTCCCTGTATTTGAACTCCGCGCAGTCTATGGAGAAAAGGCCGCAGTGTGGTCGCTCCAGGCGAAAATCGAGCCATCAAAGCGAGAATGCGATTAAGAATATGTCTGACTGCACTTTTCTTCATCGTATTTTTTAGGTTCTTTAGCCCCAGGCTGGGATATCATCTGAGATGGCGACAAGTATAAAGGAATCCGTGTAAGGTTTCAGACTGTTTGAAATTACTTCTGGCCGGGCCGAGGTGACAGAATGAAGCTGGTCCTGCCATGTGTAGAAGGCGCGGACTCGTACCAGACAAGTCTGCGGCGAATAGCGCAAGCGCTCGGCGCCGATTGTTTGCCGTTGCAACTGAACGCTCGCACTGCCAATCCGACAAGCGAACTTGAGAACGCGCTGGCAATCCATGCTCCCCGCAGATCTGCGTGCCTTGCGATCAGCCCGACGTTCGTCCGCGAATGGCTAGGAATTGATCAATTCCCTGCTGCTCTGGCTTCGTGTCTGGTGGCAAATTTCCCATTTATCGTTGTACATGCGTTGGATACCAGCCCCATCTCGCAAAGCATCATCCGAGTGCTGTCGCAGGAGCGCTTGTCTTGTGTTCGTGAGATCACTGATCCGGCTGCCGGATACCGGGTCGCGGACGAGGGTTTGTGTGGCGCCTTCGCCGGCTTAAATTTTGGGCCTGCGAACTCTGATCATGACGCCGTTATTGGTGTCCAATCTAATGCCGGGGCAATACAAACACTCATCTCGGTGGGTAAGGACCCGCTCTTGTCCGCGATGAAGCGGGATCGAACAGAGATATTCTTCCTCGCGGCTGGAGTTGATATCGTAGACGATCTTCCCGACAAGAAAGTTAGCGACTATTTCTCGCAGCTTCTTCCCATCACCATGCTCCTGCGGCATATATTTCCAAATGATTGCTGGCGTCCCGCCGGAGTACCCCATGCGACCCTCATCGTAGATGACCCTCCTTTGTGGGAGCGGTATGGATTCTTAAACTATGAGCGGTTGCTCTCGTTGATGGACGAGTTTGAGTTCCACACCACCATTGGGTTCATCCCCTATTATTGGCAAAGAAACTCTCCCGCAACCGTTGGGCTATTTCGTCAGCGCCCAGATCGGCTTTCCATTTGTTTTCATGGTAACGATCACACCCAAGCAGAGCTCGCTGATCAAAATCGGGGCAGGATCGAATACATATTGCGGACGGCGGAAGCCAGAATGCAACAGCACCACGAACTCACGGGTATTGCCTGCAACAACGTGATGGTCTTTCCCAACGGTTTTTTTTCGAGAGTTGCGCTGCAGTGCTTGAAAGAACACAATTTCGTTGCGGCTGTAAACTCTACGTATCGTCGCCTCACAGAACGAACCAACCCAGGCGTGACCGAGCTAATACAGCCGTCGGTCTGGAGTTACAGCGGTTTCCCATTGTTCTTCCGCAGGAATGTCCAACCTCTTCGGGCCGAGGATGTGGCTTTCGACGCTTTCTACGGTAGGCCCGTTCTGCTATGCGGGCATCACGAGGGCTTTAGAGACACTTCAGCACTCCTTGAAGCCGTATCGCTTATAAACAGGGTTCTTCCGAACACTCGATGGCGGAACTTGCAGAGTTCGCTGGAAAATGCCTGTTTGATTCGTACCAAAGCAGATGGGTCGGCACAGGTTCGCGCCTACGCGATGACTGGAGAGATTACGAATGCGAGTGATTCTGTGCTTCTCTGCACGCCGGAATGGCCTGAATCCACGGAATCATGTTTACCTCGTGAAGAGGGCTTTGCGCCGGGCGACGCTCGGCGGGAACGAGTTGGTCATCTGGCGTTTGAGCTTAAGCCGGGCGGATCGAGCACTTTCAGCCCGTGCAAGAGCAGTCGGAACGGCATTGCAGCAGTCGGTCCTTCAGTCGGGGCTAGGATAATGGTTCACGTGCGGCGTCAACTAACGGAAATACGAGACAATTACCTGAGCAGAAGTCCAACTCTGATGTCGATGGCGCAACGAGCGCGTAGCCTACTGTTAAAGCGTGCAGCATGATGATTGTCAGCCGAGATGAGGAAAGACGTTCGTTTTTTTCTCCAGCCTGCAGAACCGGAACAAAATAGCTCCGGGGGGCCAATTCAAGCGATACGGGCCTAATCGACGCCCGCATTGCGGCGCACCAAAAGACGAACCAGTAACGAGAAAGTCTACGTCGATACGTCTACATCGCACGGATTAGCATCCCGCACAAAACGGAAAGCCCCAGCCTCATCCCCGGACTGCCGACAGCAATCTAGCCAGAAAATGGGAATGGGCCTTGGATGCTCAGCCTCCCATTTGGCCTAAAAGTGTCCCATTTGCGATGAAAAGGGAACTGGCTGAATTTCTGCCACTTCCCGAAATGGGGCAATGTCCTTCCGTGACTTGTTGGGCTTTAGCGGAAATTTTAGTCTGATTTCACTGTACAGGATTCACTGTAGAGGATTCGCTGTACGGGATTCATCGGTTCCTGGCTCGAGCAGTGCGAAATTTGACAGAGCTAGCGTGATGCAAGTTTCGCATGCGGTTTTCTCGAGCCTGAACGACTTAAGACCTTCGCCACTTCGTTGTAAGAAGTTTTCGAATTTTTCGACTCTCTGGCCTGAGAACGTTTCTGCAGGATTGCTAGACCGTAATCGTAAACAGAAATTCGCATCCAGGAGGGAGGTCATGCGCCCCATGCGCCTCATTCAGCTATTAAAGCAATTATCATTTTTGGTTTTTCTATGTGCCTTTGGAGGGATCCTATCGACCGTTCCCGCAATGGCGAGTTGTACTTTGTATGCGTCTCCTTCGGGCGATAGCGCCAATTCCGGTGCCTCGCCCAGCAGCCCGCTCCCTTTACTGACCGCGGCGCGCCGCAGCCAAGCTGGCGACGTCGTCTGTCTCATGGCCGGTCAGTATTATGTGACCACGCCGCTGGAATTCTTCAACTCTGGCACCGCTAGCAATTGGATTGTCTATACCAGCTACAACGGCGCCGCGGCCGAGATTCTTCCCGCCTCGGGAGAAAACGGTCTTTTCCTCGTGCCTGCTAATGTGCGCTACATCGAAATCAATGGCCTGCAATTTGATGGACAAAACACCGCCAACGCCGCTATCGCTTGTATGGGCTGTGATCACTTGCGGATCATTGGAAACACAATCAGCTACATGGGGGCCGGCGGCATCGCCACCGTCCCCGATCCGAGTACGGGAAAAGCTCCGGATTACATCACCGCCGATCACAACCTGATCTACCATTGCGGCTATAACCAGGGCTTCAGCAGTGGCATCAGCTACGACCAGCATGGCTGGTACGATTCATTCGCGGGATTCCACAGCTTCGTCACCAACAACATCATCTCCGGCATGTACGATAATTCTCCCCAAAATACTGACGGCAACGGCATCATTTCCGATAACCAAATCGGGAACGTTACGCCTCCGGAATTGATCGCCAACAACGTGGTTTATCAGAATGGCCGACGCTGCATCTCTGCCTTCCGTGCCACCAGCGCTTGGGTGGTGAACAACACTTGCTACAAAAATGATCTCGATAGACCCGCGGGGGAGTTTTCGGCCGAAAACGCTGCGGGCACATATGAGGTGAATAACATCTCATACGGCTGGAGCACCGACAATCCTTATCTGGACGTTGCACCGCTGGGGGCGGATACGCAGTACTACTACAACCAGTGGTTCACCAGCGGCACCGGCAAGCCCGTAGTCATTCCTTCCAGCGCCTTAAACGATCCTGGCGACCTCAAGCAGGCCAATCCGTTCTTCGTCAATCCACCCTATGTCTCGCCCACCGCATCAGGGCAGTACAATAACGCAGTACAACCCGACCTGATCAGCAATCAATTCCATCTGCAGGCTGGCAGCCCGGCGATCGCAGCCGGCATCGATCCGACGACCATTCCCGGAATTTCATCGGAGATCATCAGCGGACTGCAGCAATACGTGTACACCGACATCGACGGAAATCCCCGGACTCCCGGCTCCCACTTTGACCTCGGAGCATACGCATATTCCGGAAATACGGCGGCTCCCAAACCACCGACTGGATTGACCGCCGTTGTCCCATTAAAGACGAGGGAGTAGCGGGGCTGAAGGACCCGCTGCTACCGGCTTGATGCAATGCGCGCCCCAGACCCCACGCGCTGCGAACTCTGACCGACTTTGATGGCTAAGACATATCATAAGAATCCATCGCTGTCGGGGTTCCAAGGTTCTTTAGTCTAGTTAAGGAAAACAGTAGACTTTCAAGCGGAAGAATTGCTCATTCCTATGAGCGGCCGCAGTCGGCGCCACGCTTTGGACGTAAGAGTTTTTAGAGCGTGCAGCTTGTTGGGGTTGCCCTTAAATTCGCGTCCAACTCTCTTATACATCCAACTCACGGATTCAAGTGGCAGAACATCCAGGAACCAATTCCAACCAGTCCAAAACCAACGATTAGTTGTGTAGACTTTCGTTTCGTACCCTAACGCTTGCAGGGGGCGGCCTGCTATCCAATTGAAACGCTCATGCTGCGAGCGCTTCCAATGACTCCATCGCGCCAGCGGATTAAAATCTGCAGATTTTGCCACCGGGTTCCAATGAATTCCCGGAGCCACCCCGCGCGCGGGGGAATCGCCCGCTTGGGCAACCTCTCGCCGTAGTACTGATGATCCTCGTATCGGCAGGCTAGCTGCGGCAGTGAAATTGTATTGCGTTTGATCCAAATCCAGGAAGCGAAGGATTTTTCGGATCTCCTCGTCACTGTGGCTGTACAGATCTTCATACTTGACCAACAAGTATCTTCGATCGCGGTTTGCGTCCTTACTTACAAATTGTAAAACTGCGTTAGCTCGGTCTGCCCACTGCTTTGAGGCTTTATCGAAGCGTCGATAAAAGGTCTTTGCCGCAGATTCAACAACGGCCCTCCCATCACGGACGAGAATGATCAACTCGGCATCTGGAAAGACACGAAAGAATAATTCCACATTTTGAGTGCTGGGACTCTTTGTGACCAGAACCTTGAGCTCCTTATTAGGATCCATCCCATTGAGCAATCTGCGGTTGAGGACCTGCTTCCTTAAGTAGGAAATCAAGCCCTCTCCGATGCACCGCAGAACTAATTCGCGCTCTTTCTCGAGTTGCTCCACACCCCACCACGCTTTCCAGCCTTGACTCGCG
>JASHPL010000010.1 GCA_030038125.1 Candidatus Sulfotelmatobacter sp. | reverse complement strand
TCCTGTCCCGAGGCGAGCAGCGTTGTGGAGAGGAGAACAGCGATCGTTGCGCATCTGGCGAGCAACATGTGCGCCCCCTTGCACCAGGGATACAACTATAGATGATCAGGGCAGCTGTTCGTTAGCAACCTGCGGGTGGCCGAGAGGGCAGTTCTAACCTATACCGAGCCTGTATGGTCGCGGGCCGCCTCAATCAGCACCTGAAAAATCATGCGGGAAGCCTCGTCCGCGTCAACTGATCGTTCGGGGTGCCACTGCACGGCTAGCACAAAGTGGTCCGGCGCGGTGCCCTCGATCGCTTCGATGATGCCGTCATCCGGGCATCGGGCCACAATCCTGAGGCCCTCGCCGATTCTATCCGCGGACTGATGATGAGAGGAATTGACGGGCAGATCGAGCCGGCCATTGTCTCCAGATTTGACATGGGCCACCTGGCCGACGATTCCTGCCAGCCTCGAATCCGACTCGATTCCAACCCTATGCGCGACCGCCACTTTGCCTCCGGCTTCGTGGTTCACCTTGGTGCGCGTCTCTGGCGGCAGAAAATCTGGAATGTGTTGAATCAACCCTCCCGAACGATAAACGTTCAGGCTTTGCAGGCCGTAGCAGATTCCCAGCACGGGCTTGCGGAAACGATATGCGTGTTCGAGCAAAAGGTTGTCGACTGCATCGCGTGCCGGATCGGCCGCCGCCGTGCACGCTGAGCGCGGAGCGTGGAAGCGGGCTGGATCGATATCAGCCTTGCTTCCCGGCAGAAGGACGCCATCGCAGCATTCCATCTGGTTCTTAATCTGTGCTGGGGACTGATCCAGCGCAATGCGAACTGGCTCTCCCCCGGCCAGCGCGACGGCATGCTCATATTGCCGAAGCGCGCGTTCGGCGTACTTCGGATCAGACCCATGTGGCATGGGGATCATGATGCGCGGCTGGCGGGCCTTGCGGACGATCACGTTCAGCTGATCCTCTCGATTCCTGACAGCGCTTTGGTGTGGCGATAATGGCGAATTTCAAGGATGGAGGCAAAAATGAGAATGACGCCAGCCTCCAGGAGAGCTAATGGAACGGCGATATGACGGTAGGCGATCCGCATATCCGGATGAATGCCGCGTGCGGCAGCGCTAGCGACCGTGCCAGCAATCGCCAGCAGCAATGTCACACAGAAACAGATCAGAGTTCCCAGCAGGGTCAGGAGCAAAATACGAACGAGGACGCCATACCAGTGAGGGGACTGAGACCGGAAAGCCATAACCTGCACCCTCCAGTTTACTGGTTTCAGAGATTCCGATGCTGGTGATTCTCGAAATTCTGCTGCCTGTCGCTGGAAGCCTGACAAGATGTGCCTGAGGGCAGCTCCCAAACAGCAAGAACCTGTTCCGACCTGGCGATTTCTTTAGATTCGTAGCCCAAAAGCCAAAGTATTATTTGTTGATAATATGAAGTACTTTGTAGTATAAAGTACATTCATGATCGATCGCAATGAGCCATTCTCTCGTCCCCTCCGCCGGCGTTGGATCCCTCCCGAAATGCTCGATGCTCCCGCACTGAAAAACGAGCCTCTCGGGTCGATCGAATCAGGCTATGCGCTCTTGATCAACCCGTTCTATCCCAAGGACGCCAATGCCAGCTTTGGCAAGCATGTGCTCACACCGACCCTCGCCCTCACCAGTCTCGCCGCGACCACTCCCGCGTGGTGGCGGGTCGAGTACTGGGACGAAAATCTTCTTCAGGGACGCCCACCGTTTCGTCCTCTGCCGCAGGTTGTTGGCATCACGGTGCATCTGACCTTTGCAAAACGCGCCTTCGAACTTGCCGAGTGGTATCGCGCTCGCGGGTCAAAAGTCATTCTGGGGGGGCTGCATGTCCTGTCTTGTCCGGATGAGTGCGCGCCCCATGCTGACACGCTTGCGCTCGGCGATGGTGTGCAACTCTGGCCGCGCATTCTGCGCGACCTGGAAGCCGGCCATCTCAGGCCGCGCTATGTCGCGACTTATGAGAACGATTACCGCGACGATCCCTCGCCGCGCCGTACGCTTCTTCCGCGCCGTAGTTTCCTCACCACCACCAGCCTGATTGCGACTCGTGGATGCCACAATCGTTGCGGCTTCTGCTATCTCGCGACGGATGGCCTGCGCATGCCCTATCGCATGCGCGATCCCCAACAAGTCGTCGACGAATTCGAAGCCGACGGCCAACCCTATGCTGTCTTCATCGACAATAATCTCGGGTCCCGCCGCGACTACCTGCATGCTCTCTGCACCGCACTCCGCCCGCTGAACAAAATCTGGAGCGCCGCGGTCACCATCGATGTCACCGACGATCCCGCGCTTGTCCGCAACATGGCCCTCGCCGGGTGCACCGGAGTCTTCATCGGCTTTGAGTCGCTCTCTGACCAAAATCTCGCCGACTCCAATAAGAAAACGCCGAAGACAGCGGACTATGCCAGCCGCGTACGCATTCTGCACGACTACGGCATCCAGGTAAACGGTTCGTTTGTGCTGGGATTCGACCACGACCGTAAGGACGTATTTGGACGTACAGTAGAATGGGTCGAGGAAAATCGCCTGGAATGCGCAACTTTCCACATTCTCACGCCCTATCCTGCCACGCCACTCTTCCGCCAGATGGAAGCGCAAGGTCGTATCCTGCATCGTGACTGGACGCTTTACGACACAAGCCACGCTGTCTTTCGTCCGAAACACATGATGCCGGAAGAACTCGAACGAGGCTATGCGTGGATTTATCAGCGGCTGTTCTCGCATGCCTCGATATGGCGCCGTCGTCCCGAGCAGTGGCAAGCCGTGCCGATTTATCTGGCAATGTCGTATCTCTACAAGCGCTCGAATCGCTTCTGGCACGTCCTGATCAAACACGACCTTGTCAATCCCGTCTGGAGGCCCTTGGTGGAACTGACGCGCTGGCGTCACGTGCGTTACCGGCGGCGACTCGCCCAAACAAAATCACTGAGCACGTCAACGGGGCAGGTCGTCTCAGCGGGAGTTTAGCAAGAGTTGTGGGGCCCCGGACGCTCTAGTCCGAAGAGCTAGTAGCGCGAGTCTAAGAGAACCAAGCCGCGGGCTTCTGGGTAAACCAGCGCGTCCGCCCACGACAAATCGATTCTTAATGTTCCGTAATGGCGAAGGAGCACCGATGGTTGGCGAACTTCAGCATCTGGATCAGCGTATTTCGGACCTTCTTTGCGGTAACATCAGAGCTATGACTCCCTCAACGGCTGAAGCGGAAACGGGGGCGAGTGCTGCTCCCGAGTCCCGTCCCTCGAATTTTCTCCGCGACAGAATTGTCGACGACCTCAAGACCAACAAGTACAACGGCCGTGTGCAGATGCGTTTCCCTCCTGAGCCCAACGGCTACCTCCACATCGGCCATGCCAAGGCGATCTGCATTGACTTCGGACTCGCCGAAGAATTCGGCGGAAAGACCAATCTGCGCTTCGACGACACTAATCCTGAAAAAGAAGATGTCGAATACGTCGAATCGATTATGGAAGACGTGAAATGGCTCGGCTTTCATTGGGACGGTCTTTACTACGCCTCGGACTACTTCGATCGGCTCTATGAGTGGGCGATCACGCTGATCAACAAAGGCAAAGCATACGTCGACGATTTGTCGGCGGAAGAGATCCGCCAGTATCGTGGAACCT
Source organism: Candidatus Sulfotelmatobacter sp. (assembly GCA_030038125.1). Taxonomy (GTDB): domain Bacteria; phylum Acidobacteriota; class Terriglobia; order Terriglobales; family Acidobacteriaceae; genus Sulfotelmatobacter. Next base: position 28,699 of record JASHPL010000010.1, on the reverse strand, counting down.
TGACTGAACCGGGCAGGGCCAGTCCGTATCGCAACCGCCCAGTCGCAGAAAATCTGAACTTATTTGAGCGCATGCGCGCCGGCGAATTTCCTGACGGCTCGCGGGTTCTGCGGGCGAAGATCGACATGACTTCGCCGAATCTCAACATGCGCGATCCGGTGATGTACCGCATCCTGCATGCCGAGCATCATCGCACCGGCAATAAGTGGCCCATCTATCCCATGTACGACTTCGCACACGGCCAGTCGGATTCGATCGAAAAGGTCACGTATTCGATGTGCTCGCTGGAATTCGCCGACCATCAGCCACTCTACAACTGGTTCATCGAACAGCTCGGAATCTTCCCTTCGCAGCAGATCGAGTTCGACCGTCTCAGCCTGACCTACACCATCATGAGCAAGCGGCTGTTGCGCAGGTTGGTGGAAGAGGGCCGCGTGAATGGCTGGGACGATCCCCGTATGCCCACACTCGGCGGGCTGCGCCGCCGAGGATACACCCCGGAAGCGATTCGCAATTTCGTTGCGGCGGTGGGAGTGTCGCGCACCAATGGAATCGTTGATCTGGCTATGCTCGAGCATTTCGTGCGTGAAGATCTGAATAAGCGCGCGCCCCGCGTTATGGCCGTGCTGCGTCCGCTGAAGGTCGTGATCGACAATTATCCCGAGAATCAAGTTGAGGAGATGGTCGCGCAGAATAATCCCGAAGACGAGAGAGCTGGCTCGCGCGAGGTTCCCTTCTCGCGCGAACTCTACATCGAGCAGGATGACTTTCGCGAATTACCTCCGCCAAAATATTTTCGACTGTCACCGGGAAAAGAAGTGCGCTTGCGCTATGGATACTTCATCACCGCGAAAAACGTACTCAAGAACGACAAGGGAGAGGTCGTCGAGGTGCATTGCACATACGATCCGGCGACACGCGGCGGCAACGCGCCTGATGGACGGAAAGTGAAGTCAACCATCCATTGGGTCTCGGCCCGGCACGCGATCAATGCGGAAGTCCGCATCTATGAGAACTTGTTCACCAACCCCGATCCCATTGACGTCCCCGAAGGCCATGACTTCACCAAAAATCTGAATCCCAGTTCGCTGGTAGCGATTTCGCACGCCAAACTCGAACCGTCGCTGGCGAATGCGGCGGCAGGTAGCCGCTATCAATTCGAGCGTCTGGGATATTTTTGTGCCGATCCGGATTCGAAACCAGGCGCGCCGGTATTCAACCGCACGGTGGCGCTAAAGGATACGTGGGCGAAGGTTGAAAAGAAACAGGAAAAGCTAACCAACACAAATAAAACGTCTTAGCTGCATTTGTTAACCATTTTGCAAAGCGTTCCTGCAGGAATATTGTATGTACACAGATATATTTACAAACCTGATGACGCTCTTCCCTGTTTCTTCGCCAGGCTGGCAGGCCCTATTGCTTCCCAAAGCAGGAGCTTGCAATTTAGTTCTGTTCTACGATTCAGGCGATCAACGGGACGTTGGCGATCCCTGCCGTGCCAAAGACTCGCCGATAGCGTTCGATTTCCGAAGGCAGACCAAGAGCCTTGGAGTAGTTATCGGAAAGCTTCACCGCAGGGCGCCCTTCGACTGAGGAAACCTTGCAGATCAAGCTGATGGGATCAAATCCGTCATCAGCGTTGGGATTGCATCCGCGAAAATCATTGGTCAGGAGTGTGCCCCATCCGGCGCTGAGACGGATTCGGCGCTCTGCGGTCCACTTCTTGCGGTCGTGGAAATCTGCGGCGCTGCGAAAAGCAAACGGCTTGATGCCGGGCGCGATGTTGCCTGTGAAATAGGCATGCAACGCGAGAATGATATCAACATCAACTGTATCCGAAGCGATCAGCAACTTTTCCCGTGGATTGCGCCCACGGGCCTTCAGCCACTTGATATATTCATCGCCAGCGACAAACGGATCCTTGCTGTCAACCCGCTGACCGGTCCAATCCGCGACCCACTCGGGAGCTCCCGCGAGAAACTGCGTAGTTCCAAACGTGTCAGGAAGCATGACCCGCAGCGCTCCTTCGTAAGTCTGCTGCCACAATTCCAGCACGCAATACTGCGAAGCTTTGAGTGATTCATCATCCGACGCCAAAGCTGCCATCACCATGGGAATTTCGTGGGCATTGGTGCCGATCGCTTCCAGGTCGTGCTTATGTGCCAAAAACGCATTGGAAGTTCCGATAAAGTTGCTTCCCAGATTCCCTGCCATTGCCACGACTACATATTCCTGCCACAAAAAGCTGTGGCGCCGCCGCGTGCCGAAATCGGCCAAGCTAAGTTCGGGAACGCCGCGCAGTCGCTCGATCTTGCTCCAAAGCTTGGTCTTGGCTCGTGCGTAGAGAATGTCCAGACCGAACTCGCTCAGTGTCTTGAGATGCGCTCGGGTCTTCAGTTCGTCCAGGATGGCAAGCGCGTAGAGTTCCCACATTGTGGTCTCGGTCCAGTTGCCGTTGAAGCTGAGATGGATCTGGCCGTCGATGACGCGAAGTTGATAATCCGACAAACGAAAGTCCTGTTCCAGCCACTCCAGAAATGCCGGCTCGAAAATTCCCCTCCGGCCATAAAACGTATTGCCCGCCAGCCAGACCAATTCCGACTTGCGGAAGCGCAGCCCGCGCACGTGCTGCAATTGCACTTTGAATTCTTCGATATTCACGATATCAGCGATACGAATGGCTGAATGGCGGTTCAGCAGCGAAAACTCTACCCGCGTTTTGGGAAAGTGCTTCCAGATAAATTGCAGCATCAGCAGCTTGTAAAAATCAGTGTCAAGCAGCGAGCGGATCACCGGGTCCAGTTCCCAGTTATGGTTGTGCGCGCGCTCCGCGAGGTCGATGATCATCAGTGCAGATTAGCTACGAGGAATAGTCTAGAGTATAAGCGGAATGGGATTCCCTTTTGTGTGCGCGGTCGAAATACCGCCAGCATGAGAACCGGGAATTTATGAAAACCATCGCAATCATTCCGGCCCGTCTAGCTTCGACGCGCCTGCGACGCAAAATGCTGCGCGAACTCGCAGGCAAGCCACTCATTGGCGTCGTCTACGGGACCGTGCGGTCATCACCGCTCCTGACCGACGTAATTGTTGCCACCGATTCCGAGGAAATTCTTAGCGTTTGCCGAGACCATGGTTGGAAGGCGCTGATGACCTCGCCCAACCACCGCAGCGGTACGGAACGCGTACACGAAGTTGCCACTCGCGAGTCTGCCGATGTCTATATCAACGTCCAAGGCGACGAACCGATGATTCGCCCGGAACACTTTACGGTCCTGATCGAGATCATGAAAGATCCGGCCGTCCAGGTAGGAACTCTAATGACTCCAGCTGCAGACGTGGACATCGCGAATCCAAACGCGGTGAAAGTTGTAACTGATCTCGCCGGCCGCGCGCTCTATTTTTCGCGGGCTACGATTCCTTACGATCGCGATGGGATTCGACCGTGTTATTTCAAACATCTGGGAATCTATGCCTATCGCCGCGCAGCTTTGGATCGGTTCGTAAGCTTACCGGAATCCAGGCTGGAGAAAAGCGAACGGCTGGAGCAATTGCGATTCTTGGAGAACGGCATTTCGATCCACGTCGGCGAAACTCCATTCGACAGCGTGGGGGTCGATACGGAAGAAGATCTACAGCGGGTCATTCGGATTCTGACGAAACGGTGAACGAGAGCTTAACATGAAGAAACACGAAGGAAAGCAATGATTCCGCCTTTGCATAATTTCGTGTGCCCGGCGATCCTGATTTCGGTGGCGCTAACAATTACTTGCTTACACTTGTGGATGCGCACCCTGCGCCTGCTCCCAATTCTCGGCGGCCTGCAACCGTCGAGAGATCGAAGGATGCGAGTGGAAGAGCCACTCCACCCATTTCGCCGGAGTGCGCTCGGCAAGATTCTGATCCGCCAATTTATTCATGGAAGAAATGAATGGCGCGATGCTGGCGATGGACTCAAACGCGTAGCGATCTGCTTGGCGCTCATTGAAGCGCGAATACGCATTCAGGGCGGGCATCAACACGAACGAGAGCACGGTCACGACCAGCGCCAGCAAGGGAAGGTCGGCAAAGTCCGAAATCTGTACGAAGTCGAAGAGGTGATGGTCCACGGCATAATGCAAGGTCCAGTTGGCAGCCCAGAATCCGAACAAGGTAATGGCGGCCTGCACAAGAATGCTCTTAAAGATGTGGCGATGGACATGGTGTCCCAATTCGTGTGCCAGGACCGCTTCGATCTCATCGGCGGTGTAGTTGTCGAGCAAAGTGTCGGCCAGAATGATGCGTCGCGTCACTCCCAAGCCGGTGAGCGCGGCATTCGCCTTTTTGCTCTTTTCCGAAAGTTTCCAGCGATAAACGCCGCGAATGCGCGTCCCTGCGCGTTCGCTCAATACAATCAACCGCCGCCGCAGGTCTTCGTTGTCCAATGGCTCAAATTTGTAAAAGATGGGAAACAGCACGACCGGAGCGAGCTGAGCCAGAACCACAAACAGCACCATAAAGAGCGCCCACGCCAGCAGCCACCAATTCTGCGGCCACTGCCGGATGGTGAAATACAGCAACTCCACCACGATCGTTCCCATCAACAATCCAACCAGAAAACCTTTGCATTCGTCCCACAGCCAGGATCGGAACTTTTGGGTGGAAAGTTTGTATCGGCGCTCAAGCCGAAATCCGTAAATGTCGAATCCTATCCCCAGGACTTTACTGATCACGAGGAGCAGGAATAAATACATGAAGACCGACAGTGAATAATTCTGCAACCCCATTCGATAGGAGACGTCGCGCAACCAGCCCGACCACCCCGTCACCAGCAGAACAACGAGAAACACGAAACCCACTACAAAATCGGAGATGCCCAGCCAGCGCCGAATGCGGTTGTAGCGCTTTGCCTCAGGTGAGTCGTCTTGAGCGGAAATCGGAACGTCTGCCATCAGTGGTTGAAAGGATCTCCTTTAGAATAACGCACTATTTGAGCGGATCACATGAGTATGTCGGCGAGCGTGGCTGGATTTGCGGGGTTATTTGCCATGGTTGACGAAGTTTTCTCCGGCGGCAAGAAGTTCGCGCACTAGCTCGGGCGACGAAGCTTCCGTGTACAGACGCAGCAGAGGCTCGGTTCCCGAAGCCCTGAACAGAATCCACGCTTCCGCCCCCTTTCCGTTGGTCGGCGCGTCGAGAAAAAACTTGACTCCGTCCATGTGTTCCTTACGCAACACAAAATAAGCTCCCAGCCGTTGCGTGCCGTCGTGCCGTGCGCGCTGAATGGCGTTCTGCTTTAGCTCTTCCGGAATGCGCAAGTCACGCCGCCCGTAAAAATGGGAGCCAAATTCGCCCTGCAGATCGGCTACTAACTGGCCCAGGGGCTTGCCCTCTTCCGCCATGACGTTGGCAAGCAACAGGCAATTCAGAATGCCATCGCGTTCGGGAAGAAAACGGGAGTACCCGATTCCACCCGACTCCTCTCCACCGATCAGGATTTCATGGTCCATCATCAGATCGGCAACGTACTTGAAGCCGATGCAGGTCTCATGCAGCTTGCGGCCATGCTTGGCGGCAATACGATCGATCATGCGGGTCGTGTTGAATGCGCGGACTACGTCGCCGGGCCATTTCTTTCGTTCCAGAAGCCAGCGCAAAAGAACGCAATAGATTTTGTGAGAATCTACGAAGCTGCCGTCCTCGGCAGCCGCGCCGATGCGATCTGCGTCTCCGTCGGTCGCCAGGCCGGCATCACATTTCTCTCGAACCACGGTTTGCTGCAGCATGGCAGTATGCGGTTCGATCGGCTCCGGATTGATTCCGGGGAAAAGCGGATTCAGTTCCTCGCGGATCGCGATGTGCTGGACGCCGTAATCGGTGAAGATTCCGCTCAGCACGCCGCGCCCCGAGCCATACATCGCATCGACCACAAACTTGAACTTTGTTCTGGCAATCAAATCCATGTCGACGAAGCGGCAGACAGCTTCGACATAAGCTTGCTTCAGGTCGACTTCTTCGATCGCCGCTTTTGCGCCTTTGGGCATTGCTCCGGCGGCGAGTTCTTCCTCGATTTTCTTCATGATGGCCGGAGTGGCCGACCCGCCGAACTTGCCTTTAAATTTGATTCCGTTCCAGTTGAACGGATTGTGGCTGGAAGTGACCATCACTCCGCCCGCAGCCGCGCGTAGCTTCACAGCATAGGAGACGGCTGGCGTTGGGGTATAGTCGTTTGCCAGCGAGACTGGAATGCCAGCAGCCGATACGACCTCAGCCACAACCTGCGCTGCACGCGGGGAGGCGAAACGTGCGTCGTAGCCTACGATCACGCCGCGTTGCGGTTCTTCGTGCTTCAAAACGTATGACGCGATCGCCCCCGCGACCCGGCGGACGTTGTCGAACGTGAAATCGTCGGCGATGATGCCGCGCCAGCCATCAGTTCCGAACTTGATTGGTTGGGACATAAGATTTAGAAGTCGGTGATTGGTGGCTGGTGGTCGGTGGTTAGTGATTGGGCTGTCTCCAGTTGCCAACTGCGGCCGACCCGTCACCACTAGCGGCTAACCAATCATTCCGTTGCGCTCTACACCAACTTATCCAACTTCTTGTCGTCGAGATGTTTTACCACCTTGCCTACATCCTGCGCATCATGGCGTGTCGTGATTAACAACGCGTCGGGAGTTTCCACCACCACAAGATCATGGACACCGACTGCAGCCACGAATTTTCCGGGAGCATGAACATAATTCCCGCGAGCATTCAGCAGGAACGTACCGGCGGCGGCCACCAGATTGTCTTCCGGAGGGTTCGTCTTTGCAATCTGATGTTCGTGCAAGGCTGTCCATGAACCAAGATCGTTCCAACCAAACTCAGCCGGAAGACAGAAAATGTTGCTGGCCCGCTCGCCTTTTGCAGATTGCGGTTCCAGCAGGGCGTAATCGACGCTGATGTTCTCGCATTGGGGATACAGTCTCCGGAATGTGCTCGCAAATTTGCTGGTACCAAAAGCCGCCGCAATCTGTTCCAGCAATGGCGCGGTCTTCGGCAGCTGCTGGCGAAGCGCGTCCGCTAGCGTCTGCGCGCTCCAGAGAAACATGCCGCTGTTCCAGAAATAATTTCCGGCTGCAATGAATTCGGCGGCTTTCGCGGCATTCGGCTTTTCGGTGAAACGGCGCACGCGAAGGGCGTGATTGCCGGCAGAATCGCCGGTCTCAATGTAGCCGTACCCGGTCTCGGCCCGACTGGGACGAATGCCAAGCGCGACAATATTCGCGCCGGCCGCGGCAATTTCGATTCCGCGTTCCAGCGTCTCTCGATAGCGATCTTCATTGGCGATCACGTGGTCTGACGGAAACAGCCCGATCACTGCGTATGGATTCTTTTGCAGCAGCAAAAATGCCGCCAGCCCAATTGCCGGAGCGGTATTGCGTCCGATGGGTTCGGCCAGTATTTGCGCCTTGGGCAGCGTGGAAAGTTGCTTCGCGATGGCAGGCCGTAAGTCTTGATTCGTAATAATCCAAAATCTCCGTCGCGGAGCCAGCGGCAGCAGGCGCGCCACGGTTTGCTGAATCATGGTCCGTTCGCCGTCGAGGGCGAGCAATTGTTTCGCACGTTTTTTCCGGCTCAGCGGCCAAAATCGCGTGCCACGGCCTCCAGCGAGAATCACGGGATGAAAGTTAAGGTTATTTGCCACCGATTTTCACGGATCTACGCGTGTCAAAGGATAAGCTATATTCTCGTTTCCGGCTCGGGCAGCGCTTTGCCAGGAACATAGGCGCGCAAGAACTCGATCGCCCACTGTGGCCGGACTTGGAAATTCTCAAAGCACGCGGGGACGACCACAGCATCCCCCTTGGCGAAGGTTACCGGTTCCATCCCACCTGTCTCGACGACTCCGCAACCCTCGACTGCAACGAGAATCTGTACTGAGCTTCGTCCCGAATTATCGCGAGTCGAAAATTCTAAAGATTGCTTAACTTCCAACCGCTCCACGACAAAATACGGAGCCTCGATAAGAGACTCGCGCCGATTCTTGCCATCCGGCACGGGCGAGGGCCGAATCACTTTACCTGATTTCACTTTCTCCTTCACCGCGGCAAGACCATCCTGCAGATGCAACTCTCGAGGACGTCCGTAATCATATAGACGATAGGTTGTATCCGACTGTTGCTGGGTTTCAACGATCACCGATCCGGGGCCGAGCGTGTGCACCGTTCCTCCCGCGACATAGACCATGTCACCGGCGAAGACATCGATCCAGTTGAGCAAGTCCTCGGCGCGTTGTTCGTGAATGGCGCGTTCCAGTTGTGCCACCGTCGCGCCGGGCTTCAAGCCAAGTGCGATCTGCGCTCCCGGCTGCGCATGAGCCACGTACCAGCATTCGGTTTTTCCCCAGGGTTGGCCAACGCGCATCGCTTGCTGGTCGTCAGGATGAACCTGCACCGACAGCTTTTCGTGCGGGAAAAGAAATTTCAACAACAAGGGGACCCGCTTGGGATCCCTGGCCGCCTCGCCCACCAGTTCCCGCTGATATTGCCCACTCAGTTCCGCCAGCGTCTTACCGGCGAGCGACCCACCTGCTACCTTACAGTCATCCCCACTCAGCCACGCTTCACCGATTTTGGTCTCAAATTTGTGATTCGGATAAATTGGCGACAAATCCTGCGTGCCCCACGGACGCGGATCGAACGCCGGAAGCATCAGCAATGGGTACATGCTTTCCATATTGATCTTGCGAAAAACAAAAAGCCGCTCACAATCGGAACGGCTCTTCGCTGAAGCTCTTCTCTCCGTGCCCTCTGTGAATTTGTCTTAAAGGGCAGCGAAAAACTTGCGCATGCGTTCCAAACCGCGATCCAGCTCCGCCTGCGATGTCGCGTACGAAACCCGAATGTGCTCGCGCGTCCCAAATCCTTCGCCAGGAACGGTGGCGACGTGGGCTTCGCGCAACAGCCGTCCCGCCACATCAGATGCAGACTTCAAGCCACCGCGGCCGAGAAACGATGAGATGTTCGGATAGGCGTAGAAGGCACCTTCCGGCATGGTGCAGGTCACGCCCGGAATCGATCGCAATCCTTTCACGACATGATCGCGGAGTTGAATGTACTCGCGCCGCATCTGCTCCACGCATTCCTGCGGTCCCTTAAGCGCGGCAACTGCTGCTTTTTGCACGATGGAAGTCGGATTGGAGGTCGACTGGCTTTGCAGTTTGGCCATCGCACTCGTCACGGCTGCCGGTGCCAGCGCATATCCCAGGCGCCATCCGGTCATAGCATAGGTTTTCGAAAGCGATCCCAACAACACGAATCGTTCTTTATATTCGCGCAAAGCCCCAATCGAGAAATTCCTGCCGGTGTAACTCAGGTACACGTAGCACTCATCCGACAGGACCCATATACCGCGCTGGTGTGCCAGGCGAACCACCTCCGTCATATCTTCGGCGCGCATCACCGCTCCCGATGGATTGGAAGGGGAATTCAAAATGATGGCTTTCGTGTGCGGCGTAATCAATCGAGCGACCATCTCCGCCGTGACCCGGAATCCCTGTGCTTCGTCGGCTTTGAGAAGTACGCATTCTCCGCCTGCGTAGCGCACAATGTCTTTGAATGAAACCCAGTACGGCACCGGCAAGATCACTTCGTCGCCATGATCGACCAGGACCTGAATCGCGTTGAACAGAGCTTGCTTGCCGCCCACCGACGCGATCACCTCCTCGCGTCGATAATCCGAATCGAAGTCGACATTGTGACGGTGGGCGATCGCGTCGCGTAACTCCGCCGTGCCCGGGACTGCCGTGTACTTGGTGAAGTTTGCCTGAATCGCGCCAATGGCGGCATCTTTGACGTGCTGCGGCGTGGAAAAGTGCGGCTCGCCCGCACCGAAATCGACCACATCAATTCCTTGGGAACGCAGCTTGTCCGCCTCGGCAACGACAGCCATGGTGGCGGAGGGTTCTATGCGGTTAATGCGGTCGGTCAGTCGCAATGCTTCGGTCGTAGCCGTGGTCATGCTTTCTTTTTCCTTCTCCTTGGGACCTCGACCAATTCTGGCTCCAGCTTGTAGGCCGGGTCGAGCTTTTCCCGCAGTTTCTGCTCCACAATTTCCGGCACCAGCCCTCTGACAGGTCCGCCGGCCTGCGCCACTTCCCGGACCAGACGAGAACTGACATAGGAATACTTGTCGGCGGGCATCATAAACACGGTTTCCAGAGTGGGCTCGATCTTGCGATTCATCAGCGCCATCTGCAGCTCATATTCATAATCGCTGACCGCTCGAATGCCGCGTAGTACGCATGTGGCATCGATCGATTTCGCGTATTCGACCATGAGACCGTGGAACGTGTCGATGCGCACATTGGGCAAGTCGGCGGTAAGTTGGCGCAACATCTCCAATCGCTCCGCCACGCTGAACATCGGGCTTTTTTCCGAATTGCGCAGGATCGCGACTACCAACTCTTCAAAAATTTTCGCGCCGCGCTGAATCAGGTCGAGATGCCCGTTGGTTGGCGGATCAAACGACCCGGGATAAATCGCGATGCCTTTATTCAATCATCCTCACAAGCGCTTGCCGCCGCTTCCACCGCCGACAAGGCTTAGGAGATTTTATGCGGGCGAGAGCAGAGATGGCAATCGCCGGGCAATGCTGCCCTGAAAGGACAAGGTCCTGAGGAGTGGAGACGCGGGGGACGGCCTCAGCGTCCCCGACGCAATTGATGGAAGAATGTAAAGCGACTAGCGTTACCGTTTGGCTGCCACAATCGGCGGCTTCACCGATTCCGTGCCCGTGGGCATGGTTGCGACTTTGCCGCTCGATCCAGCGCCCGATGCGGCGGCTGCCAGTGCTTGAGAGATCGCCAATCCCACTGCCTTGCGGACTTCCGTATCGAGTTTGGCCGTCACGTCTTTGTTGTCTTTGAGGAACTGCCGCGCATTCTCGCGGCCCTGGCCGATGCGTTCGCCCTTGTAACTGAACCACGAGCCGGATTTGTCCACGATGTTGTTGTTGACGGCGAGATCGAGCAGATCGCCTTCCCGCGAGATACCTTCGCCATAGAGAATGTCGAATTCCGCTTCGCGGAACGGTGCCGCGACTTTGTTCTTGACGACTTTAACTTTGGTGCGTGAGCCGACTACCATCTCGCCTTCCTTAATGGCAGCAATCCGGCGGATATCGATCCGCACGGAGGAATAGAATTTCAACGCGCGTCCGCCGGTCGTAGTTTCGGGGTTGCCAAACATTACCCCGATTTTTTCGCGAATCTGGTTGATGAAGATCAGGCAGGTGCGCGATTTCGAGACCGTCCCGGTCAGCTTGCGTAGGGCCTGTGACATGAGCCGCGCCTGCAATCCCATGTGGCTGTCGCCCATCTCGCCATCAAGTTCAGCTTTTGGCACCAGCGCAGCCACCGAGTCGACCACCAGCACATCAATCGCGTTGGAGCGCACCAAAGCTTCTGTGATCTCGAGCGCCTGCTCGCCATAGTCGGGTTGCGAAACCAGTAGATTGTCAACGTCCACCCCGAGTTTTTTTGCGTACCCGGGATCGAGGGCATGCTCGGCGTCCACAAACGCCGCCATGCCGCCGACTTTTTGCGCCTCTGCGATCACCTGCAGCGTAATCGTCGTTTTTCCCGAGGATTCCGGTCCGAACACCTCGATGACCCGGCCACGAGGGAATCCGCCCACGCCGAGAGCGGAATCAAATGAAATCGATCCCGTTGAGATCACCGCGATCGGGACAATCGCTTCCTTCGATCCCAACCGCATGATCGAGCCCTTGCCGAATTGCTTTTCGATTTGTGAAACCGCCAGGTCGATCGCCTTGCCCCGTTCATCCGCCATAGTGGCTCCTTGAAGATTCAAGAAAACAAGTGCAGCTCAAAGTGAAGCTGGCCGGATTATACATTCAGTTGCGAGCGAACAAAAGACGAATCTGTGTGATTTTGCTGTGGAATGTTTCAAAAGCGGAAATGCAAAAATATTGTCAACTGCACGCCACAATTTGTCCTAAGACCTTTATGGCTATGAGTTCGCGCGGTATAAAGCTATCGGGAACGAAAACTAACACTTTTGCATCTAAAATAACGAAATGCTGCGGGTAGAAGGGCTGAAAAAGGTTTTTCGGTCTGGCGAGTCGGACCTGGTGCTATTTGAGAATCTGTCGTTCACTTTGAAACCAGGCGAGATGCTGGCGATCGTTGGAGAATCGGGTGCAGGCAAGAGTACCTTGTTGCACATCTTGAGCGCTCTTGATCGCGCTTCCGCTGGTGACGTATACTGCGCCAACTTGCACCTGAACTCGTTGTCGCAGGATCAAGCTGCGGATTTTCGTAATCGTGAAACTGGCTTCGTGTGGCAGTTTCACTACCTGCTGCCGGAGTTTACGGCAGTCGAAAATGTGGCCATGCCGCTGTTGCTGCGGGGAGATGCTTGGGAGCAGGTCGAACCGGAAGCTCTGCTGTGGCTGCGCGAGGTTGGACTCGAGCAGCGCGCTCATCACCGTTCGGGTGAGCTTTCTGGCGGAGAGCAGCAGCGCGTCGCATTAGCCCGTGCGCTCATCACCCGGCCTAAGCTTTTGCTGGCGGATGAGCCGACCGGCGATTTGGATGGACAGACGGCAGAAGCGGTGTTTGCTTTGATCGCTCGGTTACACCGCGAACATCAACTTACCTCCCTCATTGCTACGCACAATTTGTCATTCGCTCGTCGCTGCCAGCGCGTATTGCGCTTGCAACGAGGTTTGGTAGAAGAGATTTTGCCGGAATCGTTGCCGGCTTGATCGTTTTGTGGAGGAAGAAAAACTCAGAAAACAACTTTCGTGAAGAGAAACTGCAGAAATTGTTCACAGGTCTGAACCGAAAGGAATGGCCGATGGTTCCTTCGGTAACGCGAGAAAAGGGTTAAAAAACGTTCTGTGTTTGGTTTCGGGGCCCTTTGATTGCATAATGTAGCAATAATGATACGAACGACCAGGTTAGAAACATTTTGGTAGGTCGGGCAGGTCAGGTTCTTCCCGGCCGGGATCTTCGAGGGGAAGGGCATTATGTTTGAACGATATACGGAAAAAGCCAGGCGCGTCATCTTCTTTGCGCGCTACGAGGCCAGCCAGTTCGGGTCGCCCTACATCGAAACGGAGCATCTGCTTCTGGGACTTCTGCGCGAAGACAAAGCCCTGACCAATCGTTTTCTGCGCTCGCACGCTTCGGTGGAATCCATTCGCAAGCAGATTGAAGGACATACCACGATCCGGGAGAAGGTATCCACGTCGGTGGACCTGCCGCTCTCGAACGAATGTAAGCGTGTGCTGGCCTACGCCGCCGAAGAAGCGGAACGTCTCTCTCATCGCCACATTGGGACCGAGCATCTCCTCCTGGGTCTGCTGAGGGAAGAGAAATGCTTCGCAGCTGAGATTCTGCACGAGCGCGGGCTACGCCTTTCGACCATTCGCGAGGAACTGGCACGCACGACTCAGGAGAAAGCTCAGCCCCAGCGGCAGCGTGAAAGTTCGCTGCTCGCCGAATTTTCGCGGGATTTAACCCAGGCCGCCATGGACAGCCAGTTGGATCCTCTGGTTGGCCGGGAAGGCGAAGTCGACCGTGTTATCCAGATTCTCTGCCGCCGGACCAAGAACAATCCTGTTCTGATCGGCGAACCTGGCGTCGGTAAAACCGCCATCGTCGAGGGTCTGGCCCAGCGAATTGCCGATGGAGAGGTTCCATCTTTCCTCGCCGATAAGAGAATCCTGGCGCTCGACCTTTCCCTGATTGTTGCGGGCACAAAATATCGCGGCCAGTTCGAAGAGCGCCTGAAGACGATCATGAAAGAACTGATGGAGTCGCAGAATTCCATCATCTTTATCGACGAACTACACACTCTGGTCGGAGCGGGATCGGCCGAAGGTTCCCTCGATGCCGCGAACATCCTCAAGCCGGCGCTGTCCCGCGGCGAAATTCAGTGCATTGGTGCGACAACTCCGGGCGAGTACCGCAAATCCATCGAGAAAGATCGCTCGCTTGAGCGGCGCTTTCAGGCGGTGAAGGTACCGCCTCCGACCGAAGCCGACGCAGTGAAGATTCTGTTTGGGATCAAAGATCGTTATGAGAAGTTCCACGCCGTCACCTACACCGACGACGCCATCAACTTTGCGGTTTCGCATTCGAACCGCTACATTCCCGACCGGTTTCTGCCGGATAAGGCCATCGATCTGGTCGACGAAGCCGGCGCGCGGGTGAAGCTGCGCCAGACTTCCTTGCCGGAAGAGATCACAGAAGTTCAAAAGCGGTTCAAGTTCATCGTGCATCGCATGGAAAACGCCATCGCGAATCACGAGTTCGAAAAGGCGCGTTTTTACTCCGATGAAGAGCGCAAAGAGCGCGAGAACCTGCGTGCCCTGCGCGAGAAGTATCATCTCGATGAATCTTCCACCGGGGTGGTCAACCGCGAGGACATCGAAGATGTCGTCTCGCGGTGGACCGGCGTCCCCATCACCTCGATCAAAGAGGAAGAAACCCAGAAGCTGCTGCGCATCGAAGAAGAGCTGCACAAGCGGATCATCTCGCAGGATAAGTCGATCAGCGCTTTGGCTCGCGCCATCCGCCGCTCCCGCGCCGGCCTGAAGAATCCCAACCGGCCGATCGGGTCGTTCCTGTTCCTCGGACCGACCGGCGTCGGCAAAACCGAAGTCGCGCGCACCCTGGCCCAGTTCATGTTCGGGACGGAAAAAGCTCTTGTGCGCTTCGATATGTCCGAATTCATGGAGAAGCATTCGGTCTCGAAGCTGATCGGATCGCCTCCGGGATATGTGGGCTACGAAGAGGGAGGCCAGCTCACCGAACGCGTGAAGCGTGCGCCCTACAGTGTGGTCCTGCTCGACGAAATCGAAAAGGCCCATCCGGATGTCTTCAACATTCTGCTGCAGGTTTTTGAAGATGGCCAGTTGACCGACGGCCTCGGCAACACGGTTGATTTCAAAAACACGATCATCATCATGACGTCGAACATCGGGGCCCGGCACTTGCAGAAGCGCGAGGGCCTCGGCTTCCAGTCGACGAAAGAGGACATGATCTCGGAAAAAGTCGAAGACCTGGTGCGGAACGAAGTGAAGCGCACCTTCAATCCTGAGTTCCTAAACCGTCTCGACGAAATCATCATCTTCAACGCCCTCAGCGAGAACGACCTGATCCAGATTCTCGAGCTCATGGTCACGCAGCTCAATCAGAACCTGGCGCAGAAGTCGATTACGGTCACGGTCGCCGACGACGCTAAGAAGTGGATCCTCAACCAGACGCTCACCGACCGCAACTACGGCGCTCGTCCGCTGCGGCGCGCATTGCAGAAGTATATTGAAGATCCGCTGTCGGAGGCTCTGATTCAGGGCACGATCACGACCCGTCCTGCGTTTATCGAAGTCTTCCTCGAAGACAACAAGCTGTTCTACCGCCCGGTCGATTCGGAAAAGGCGGAAGGAGTGCTGTTGTACGAGAACTGATCGGGTAGGGGTGGACGCTTCGTCCGCCCCGGAGCGCAAGCGAGCGTGCCTCAGGATTCTATGGCGCGGCGTTTGCGCGATAGGTAAACTTTTCCCAAGGATCTTCTGCTGAGTTCAAGCCGTCAGCCAAAAGCTGGGCGTTTGCTTGTATGGCGGACGCCTCGTCCGCCCCGGAGCGCGACCACATAAGATTCCTGTTTTCGATGCCCTGCTTTACACTGGTCGTTTGGACACCGCGAACAATTCCGACATGCAAACGTGGGTTCATGCACTGCGCTCCGGCGATGCGCGGGCGCTGGCGCGTGCCATTTCTGCCGTCGAGAATCGCGTTCCGGGATGGTCCGATCTGCTGAAGGCGTTGTTTCCACACACCGGGCGCGCGCGAATGATCGGTCTGACAGGGGCGCCGGGAGCGGGCAAGAGCACCCTCGTCGACCAACTGGCGTGTCTCTATCGAAAGACAAGAAATTCCCGCCCAATCCGCAGCGAACATGGCTTAAACACGGCATCCGGCGATGACCGATACACGGTCGGAATCATTGCTGTAGACCCAACCAGCCCTTATACCGGCGGAGCGATCCTGGGCGACCGCATTCGCATGCAGCAGCATTTCTCCGATCCGGGCATTTATATCCGCAGCATGGCGACGCGTGGGTCGCTGGGAGGTCTCGCAGGCACGACGGCCGATGTCGCCACCGTGCTTGATGCTTCCGGCCGCGATCTGATTCTGATCGAAACCGTCGGCGTAGGACAGGATGAGATCGAGATCGTGCGGCTGGCCGATATCACCATCGTGATTCTCGTCCCAGGCATGGGAGACGATGTGCAGTCGATCAAGGCCGGCATCATGGAGATCGCGGACATTTTTGTGATCAATAAGAGCGATCGCGAAGGCGCCGAGCGTGTGGAGCGGGAAATTCGAGCGCTGCAGTCGCTCGCCGGCCGACACGATAAGACGCGCGATGGATGGACGCCTCCGATTGTGAAGACCGTGGCCAGCGAAGGCAAAGGCGTAGAGGAACTGGCGGTTGCGATTGCCGAGTATGAGGCGTATTTGCAGAAAGAAAATCGCGCCCTGAATAAGCGCGTCGAAAACTGGCAGGAACGGCTGCTCGAAATGCTGCGCGATGCCATGCTCGAAAAGGCCCGCGCGCAGCTTGGAAATGGGAACGTGGCGCGACTGGCGGCGGAGATCGCCGAGCACAAGCGGGATCCGTATACGCTCGTGGAGGAGATTGCGGGGAAGGAAATGCGGGGATCAGGGGCCAGGGATTAATGCTGATGCTGAATGAGATACTCGATTTCTAAAGTCAAACTTCTCACCCTGTCGCAACTGCGCGGCACGGGCGCGGCATCCGACTTTCAAATGTTTCAGATCGACCATCTCGGCGTTGCGGTAAAGTCGCTGGCTGCGGCGAAGGGAATTTATGAAAAGCTGGGGCTGACCGTTTCTCCGGAGGAAACGGTTGAGCAGGAGAAGGTGCGGCTGGTGATGGTTCCGGTAGGTGAGAGCCGGCTGGAATTGCTCGAGCCGACATCGAAAGATTCGACGATTGCCAAGTTTATCGCCAAGCGCGGCGAAGGTCTGCACCATGTTTGCGTGAAAGTCCCTGATTTGCGCGCGGCGGTCGAACGGTTGAAGAAGGACGGCGTGCGGCTGGTTTCCGACGAAGTCAAGATCGGCGCGGGTGGGCATAAGTATGTGTTCGTGCATCCTTCAAGCGCCGGCGGCGTGCTGTTGGAGCTAGTGGAGGGATAAATTTCTTCGCCATGCGAGCTTGAACAATAGGTTTCTCGACTTCGCCGGATTGCCTTTCTCGGGTAATGCGGCTTCGCTCGAAAATGGCAGATCGAACGCGCGAGGTTCAAAACTTGCTCCTTCTCGTGACCGACACTTCGGGTAATCACGGCAGCGTGGCGCTGGCGCGGGCGGAGTCCGAAGATGTGACGGTGATCGATTCCGTTCCGCTCGAGGGAGGCACGTTTTCCGCGCAGCTTGTACCGCAGATCTCCGCCTTGCTGAATAAACAGCGTTTCCGCAAATCGGATGTAGGCGCTTTCATCATCGTCTCAGGCCCGGGATCGTTTACTGGACTGCGCGTCGGGCTGGCGGCGATCAAGGCGCTCGCGGAAATTCTGCACCAGCCGATTGTGCCAGTATCGTTGCTGGAGGTGATCTCGACGGCCAGCGGCGTGAACAGACGAGTGCTGGCAGCCCTGGACGCGGGCCGTGGCGAGTTCTACGTCGGAGAATACGAGGTCGCAGACGCAGCCCGGGTCGGGCAGGAGCAGTTACTGCCGAAAGATGAATTTCTCTCAATGGCTCGAGAGATAGCCACGGCAACTCCCGATACGGCCCTGGCTCAACTGGCCAGCCATTCCGGGATTCGCGTTGTTCTGGTTCCGATGCCGAATGCCGCGATGATTGCGCAAGTTGGCTGGCAGAAGCTGCAGGCGGGACAAACCGTCTCGCCCGAGCAGTTGGAGGCGAATTATATCCGCCGCTCGGACGCGGAGATATTTGCGAAACCGGTCACGCGCCCGTAGCTCACAACCCAGGATTCTCACCACGGAGATTCAGACTCATGGGGCTGGAAAGGCTGGGTAGTTGCAGGGGGCGTCTGCATCCGTCGTCAGAAATCGAATTCGCGGCGAGGCAACCTTGTAAGCCTCTCTCCGTGTCTCAACGGAGCGGCGAGAAAAAAATGGCGGTTAGCTCAAAGCTTATAAAATCAGGCGATCTCTTGAATATTCGGCAGGCCACTTCGATCGACATTCCACGCCTCCTTCAGATGGAGCGGGGGTCTGCGACCGCGGCGCATTGGAGCGAGGCGCAGTACCGCCGCGCTGTTGAGCCCCTGAACAACTCCTCGGAACGGATCGTGCTCGTTGTGGAGGCGGATGCTGGAACCCTCCGTTCTTTTATTGAGAATGGACGACCGCCTCTTCCTGGATTTCTTGTGGCCCGGCATGAGGCCTCGGAATGGGAAGTGGAAAATATCGTGGTTTCGCCGCAATACCGCCGCCGCAGCGTTGCGACACGTTTACTCACCGCTCTTCTGGAGCGAGCGCGCGAAACCAAGAGCCACGCGGTGTTTCTCGAGGTCAGAGCATCAAACCTTCCGGCGCGAAAGCTCTACCAGAAAGCAGGATTCCGCGAAACCGGCCGCCGCAAACTGTATTACTCCGACCCGCTCGAGGATGCCATCGTGTATTCGCAAGACATTGCCTAGTCATGGTTTCTCATCCTGAGACTGCACCAGTTTTTTGGCATTGCTCCGATTTTTGGGCTGTGCTACCGTCAACCATATAATTCCCGGTTTGGAGGTCTGCCTGGATGCTGACTTCGAGAGACCAACTCCTGACCAGTCATGAAGAATTTCGCCGGCTGGCTCAGGAGCACTCGCAGTATTCTCAACGTCTCGATTCACTTACCCAAAAACGTTATCTCAGCGAAGACGAAAAGCTGGAGGAAGTCCGGCTGAAGAAGCTGAAATTGCGGCTCAAAGATCAAATGGAATTAATTGAGCGGCAGTATCGGCAGCAGTATGGCGTAAGCGTAGCGTAAATGTAGGCTCCTTGGGATGCGGTCTGAGCCGCACAGGGAGCCATCTATTCGCGATAAGGCGCGTAAGAGCGCCTTTTTTTATTTACAGTTACGTTACAGAACTTCTGGGTTGCTGCGACCCGCGGCTATAATTGAAACAATCCATGGTTCGCGATGGCTATTTCTACGCGGTTCCCTTGATTGTCGCTGGCTTGTTGCTTGGCTGGCTCACCAATCCCGCGTGGGCGATTGTTCCATTTCTGCTGGCCGCTTTCTTCCTGTGGTTCTTTCGTGATCCGGAACGGTGCATCCCGCAGGAGCCTGGAGCGGTGGTCTCACCGGCCGACGGGAAAGTAACAGATATCTCCACCGTAATGATCTCGAATGAAAAGCTGACCAGAATCAGCATCTTCCTCAGCGTTTTCGACGTGCATGTGAACCGGGCTCCGATCGCGGGCATGATCCGCGAGGTGCATTACCAGCGCGGCAAGTATCTGAACGCCATGAATGCCGCCTCGGCGGAACAGAATGAACAAAACATCGTCACCATGGAGGGCGATGGTCAGAAGGTGATTTTCAAGCAGATTGCCGGTCTGCTGGCACGACGCATTGTGTTTCGTCCGAAAATCGGCGACCGCCTTGGGCGCGGCCAGCGTGTGGGCATGATCAAGTTCGGATCGCGCGTGGATGTGCTGCTCGATCCCTCGGCACGCGTGCAGGCGAATGTTGGGGATCGTGTGAAAGGTGGCGCCAGCGTGCTGGCTTACTTCGAGACGTATGATCCCGAATTGGCAGGGGTAAGTAATATCGCGAATGCCGAGAGGACGCGTTAATGGATCCAGCAAGTCCAAGGCCGCGGCGTCGATTGAACAAGGGCATGTACATTCTGCCCTCGCTGTTCACCACCGCCAATATCGCGTTGGGCTTCTATGCCATCCTTGAGGTCGTGCGTGCCACGGTCGGGGACTACTGGCACCTCGATAACGCGGCGAAGGCGATCGGTTTCGCGGTCTTGTTTGACGGCTTGGACGGCCGCATCGCGCGCATGACAGGGACCAGCAGCGACTTCGGTCGTGAACTCGACTCCCTGGCCGACGTGATCACATTCGGCGTGGCTCCGGCGATGCTAGCCTGGAAGTGGGGATTTTTCCTGATGCCTCCCGTCCTGTTCACCAGCGGAGAGTTACATATCAAGTTAACGCAACTGGGCGCCATAGCCAGTTTCCTGTTCTTAATCGCGGGAGCAAGCCGGCTGGCGAGATTCAATATCACGACGAATCCCCAGCCCTCCAATCCCGGCCGCCCGGGAAAGAAATATTTCGTCGGCATGCCGATTCCGGCGGGAGCGGGGATCATTGCCGCGGTCGTGCATTTCGAGTCCGGCGAACCGGTGGTCTCGTGGTATACGGCGCTGGCCTGGCTGGCCATGGTGGCCACCGTCGGCTATCTGATGGTCAGCACGTGGCGTTTCTATAGCTTCAAGGATATTGATTTTCGTTCGCGTCATCCTTTCCGCCTGATTTTGCTCTTCGCCGCTGCCCTTGCATTGATCTGGTTTTTCTCCGGGCCGGTGCTCTTTGCAATGGCTCTGCTCTACATGGTCTCGGGCATTTTCTGGCGCCTGCAGTGGATCTTCCGCCCGCGCACTGGCCCGCCTCCGCCACCGCGTTATAGGGAGGCCTCGCAGACCACATGAGTGAATCGGTGAAATCGGTGCCCAGCTCCCAGGCGCTCGCGCCGCGCACGAATCTCTACCGCGCTGCCATCGTGGGCGCGGCCTCGCTCAAAGGCAAAGAAATCGCCGAGATGCTCAATGAGCGCAAGTTTCCGGCGGTCGATATTCGTCTGCTCGATGACGACGAATCTCTCGGTCAGCTTGAGGCTATGGGGGACGAGATCAGTTTCATCCAGAGCGTTCGGGCGGAGCAATTCACTCATGTGGATTTCACTTTTTTTGCCGCGGATGCGGACTGCACGCGCAAAACCTGGAAGCGGGCTCGCGACGCCGGCAGCGCCATCATTGATGCTTCTGCGGCCCTGGAAGACGAACCGGGCGCCAGCGTGCGCTCGCTATGGGTCGAGCGGGAACGCGGCTTGGTGGTGCCTCCGGAACTGCAGCCCGGTCCTTGCGTCACCGCGCACCCGGTGGCCGTGATGCTGGCGTTGCTTCTCCTGCGTGCTCAAAAAGTCGGAAGAATTCGCCGCGCGGTCGCCACAATTTTCGAGCCCGCGTCCGAACACGGCCAGCGCGGCATGGACGAGCTGCATCAGCAGACCGTGAACTTGCTTTCCTTCCAGCCGCTGCCCAAAGATGTCTTCGACGCACAGGTGGCTTTCAACCTGATCGCCCGTTACGGTCAAAAGTCCCAGCCCGCGCTCGATTCCGTCGAGGCGCGTGTGCTGCGCCACTATCGGAAAATCGCGGGGGATGAGGCGGCCCAGCCTTCGCTGTTCCTTTTGCAAGCCCCCACCTTCCACGGCCACGCGTCGGCGGTCTATCTGGAAATGGAAAATACTGCCGACTTGCAAACTTTGTTGCAGGCGTTGACGGGCGATCACGTAACCGTCGTACCTTCGGAAGAGGCTCCTCCCAGCAACGTGAGTTCGGCTGGGCAGGCCGACATCCTGCTGTCTCTGAAAGCGGATCCCGCCCAACCCAACGGCGTCTGGCTGTGGGCCGTAGCCGATAACTTGCGCATCTCGGCTCTGACCTCCGTGGAATGTGCCGAGAGCATGGCGGCTGCCAGGCCAACTGGGAAAATCCAGTGAGCCTCGAGTCGCGAGCCCCCACTCGTGAAGAAGTCCCAAGTTGCGAGCCCCGAGCCCCGAGAGAAAGACACTCCAGACCAAGATCTTGCTCGATACTAGGTACTGGATACTGGGCGCTGACGTTGCTCCTGTGCACCGCCTGCGGCTATCACACCTCGGCGCATGTGGTGCAGGTTCCGGAGAACATTCAGACCATTGCCGTACCCGCATTCACGAATGCCTCCACCACTTATCGCATTGAGCAAATGCTGACCGCGTCCGTTGTGCACGAGTTCACCACGCGAACACGTTACCGTATTCTGCACCAGGCCAGCGACGATGCTGACGCCACTCTCACCGGAACCGTACTTTCCACCTCGGCTACGCCGCTTACCTATGACACCACTACGGGGCGCGCAGCCAGCGTTTTAGTGGTTGTGAGCATCAGCGTGACGTTTACAGATCGTCATGGGAAGGTGCTATACCAGAATCCCGCATACGTCTTTCGTGAGCAGTACGAACTCTCGCAGGATCTCGCGACCTTTTTTCAGGAAGATTCGCCCGCGTTGCAACGGCTCTCGCGAGATTTCGGGCGTATGCTGGTTTCGAATCTGTTAGAAGGATACTAATGGTAAAGTCGTTGGTCGATGAATCGGAGAATACGTTTCAAAGTTTCCAAAGTTTCAAGGTTTCAAAGTGTACGCCTTGAAACGTAAGACTTGAAACTTGAAATCTTATGAGAGCCTTTGCTCAAGCCGAGCGTTTCGTCAGCGAACTGGAATCGCGCAAGATGCGTCCGGCGTATTTGTTCGTGGGCGACGAGGCATTTTTTCGTCAACGCTTCCGCGATGCGATTCTGGAACATCTCGTCCCCGCTGATCTCCGCCATTTCAGCCTGTTCGAGTTCGATCTTGCTGAAACCGATCTGAGCGAAATTCTCGATCGCGTCCGCACTCCTTCGCTGATGGCGCCCTTTCAGGTCTTCTTCGTGCGCGGGGTGAAGAATCTTTTTGGCCGCGGATCGAACGAAGAAAAACTCGCCGCGATCGAAGAATACTGCAAAAGTCCCAATCCCGATGCGCTCCTCATTTTCGTCGCCGACCACATCAGCATTCCCGCCGACGTTCGCCGCATGGAGATGCAGGATAAAGAACGTTATCAGCGCATCCGCGACACCATGGGCCAATATTGCGGAATCGTCGAACTGGCGCGGGTGGAAGAAAGCGACGCGGTGCGCTGGATCTCCGAATATAGCTCCAGCCGCGGTGTAAAGGTCGACTCCGATGGCGCACGCGAACTGGTCGATGCGCTCGGCGGCGATATGATGATGATCTCCAACGAACTCGAAAAGCTGATTCTCTACGTCGGCGGCAAGAAGCGCATCACATTGGGTGATGTCGAAACCATGGTCTTGGCGGCGAAACAGCGTTCGCTCTATGAGCTGACCGATGCCATTTCGAGCAAAGACCGCATGCACGCGCTGGAAATCCTCGACGCGATTCTCGCTTCCGGCGACGGCGAAGATGCCGCGATCGGACACATCTACATGCTCGCGAAAACCTTCCGCCAGATGCTGGTAATTCTCGAGCGCAATGTGCGCGATCAGCGCATGCTGTGGGCCGCACTGTGGCAGGGCTTCCGCGTGCCCCCGTTCGCCGCCGAGGACATTATCAAGCAGGCCCGCCGCTACAAAAATCGCCGTGAACTGACGCGCGCTCTCCGCTTGATCGCCAAAGCCGATCTCGCGCTCCGTTCCAATCCTGTCAGCAAGCGCTTGGTTCTGGAGCGGCTGGTGATAGAGTTAACCTCCGAACCGAAACTGGATACTCCCGGATGGATGCAGGAACATCTCCCGGTGTGAAGCGCCGACGTCGGCTGGAGTAGTTTTCTATTCCGATGTGTCCGGGGTGCGAAGGACCCAGCGCTTCCGACTTGTACCATGGATCTTTCATGGACGTGCATCGTTTCATCGACATCCCGTGGATCATTTTCATTGGCTACTGGGTGATTTCTGCGTTCCGCACTCGCCGCACCGAGAGCAAAGAGCCGGCCAGTTCGCGCTATCGGGTGATGGTCGTGGTTTGGCTTGGCTACACTCTAATTTTCCTCGAAAAAGCAAGAATCGGCTTTCTGGGCGAGCGAGTTGTGCCGCCCAGTTCATCCTTAGCCGCAGCCGGTCTTGCGTTGACATGGATTGGCATCGGCCTGGCTCTTTGGGCGCGCTGGCATCTGGGAGCGAATTGGAGCGGGAGAATCACCATTAAAGAGGGCCATGAACTTATCCGCACCGGGCCCTATGCTCGTTTGCGCCATCCGATTTATTCCGGACTTGATCTCGCCACCATCGGAACCGCGATGGCATTCGATCGTTGGGGATGCGTCATCGGCTTCGCTTTAGTTATTGTGGGCTACTGGATCAAGGCCCGAAAAGAAGAATCCATGCTCTCTGCCCGTTTTGGCGATTCTTTCCGCGAGCATTGCCTGCACACCGGATTTTTGTTTCCCAAACTCGGCTAAAACCTCAAGGTCAATCGAAGCAATTCCGATCTATGCGAAGAGGAAACGATCTGCATCCCGCTTCGCTTCTGAAATTCTCCGTCATTCTGTGTCTCCGCGGTGAAGTTTCCCTCTCAGCGGGGCTCAGCAGATCGGCGGAATTCGCCAGGCATTGCATTCTGCTTCCAGCGCGCCAGCAACCGCCAGCACCTGTTCTTCTTGCCAGGGACGGCCAACAATTTGCACGCCGATTGGCAAGCCTTCCGCCGAGCGGCCAACCGGAACGACGGCGGCCGGATTGCCCAGAAGATTGAACCACTCGCTATAGCTCCAGGCATCGAGATAATGCACGGTTTTGCCTGCAATCTGCCAGCTGCGTTCTCGGTGGCGAAATGCCGGAATTGCCGCCGCCGGACACACCAGGATGGGATAGCGTTGCATCTGTTCGAGAAATTGTCCGCGTACGGCATCGCGACGAATCCACGCATCCAGCAGCGATTCCCCCGTCAGTTCCGGTTCAGCCGCCGACCATTCCAGAAACTGCTGGAGAATCGGACTCGCGTCGTGCTCGCATCCGCGAAACATTGGCGCGATCAGCATTCCCGCCACTTTAACGAAAAATTTCTTCCACAGCTGACGCGCCTCCTCCAGTCCCTCGGGACGAAATGGTTCGACTTGAAATCCAGCACTGCGCAAAGCCCCCGCAGCAGTCTGAACCGCGGCCCGGGTTTCAGGAGTCACCGGAGTGCGCCCGTCATCTTCGAAACATCCGACGCGAAGTCTGCCGACTTCGGCTTTGCTCGGCCAGCGTACAGCCACCGGAGCGGCGCAGGGATCGCCATCATCCGGGCCTTGCATGACTTCAAAAAGCACGCTCACATCGGCGACGGTGCGCGCCATAGGCCCAACCACTCCTATCAGCGCAAATGGCCCGCCCGAAGCAGGATAGTGGCCAGTGCAGGGAATACGCCCGGGAGTAGGCTTCAGGCCGCAAATTCCGGTGAAATGCGCCGGCACGCGGATCGAGCCGCCTCCATCGCTGCCCACCCCGCCGGCGGACATCCCGGAGGCGATCGCGGCAGCTTCCCCGCCGCTGGAACCGCCCGCTGTGCGATTCAGATCCCACGGGCTGTTCGTGCGGCCGTAGAGCAAGTTGTCGGTCTCCCAAGCCATGAGGACTTCCGGCGTGTTGGTCACCCCCAGCACAATCGCGCCCGCATTCCGCAAGCGCGAGACCAATGGAGCGTCCTTGGTCCCGATCGCTCCCGCGCGAAGGCGCGTGCCCGACTCCCAGCGAAGGCCTTCGACCTCCAGCGAACTCTTGATGCTGATCGGAACTCCATGCAGCGCCCCTACGTTTTGGTTGCTTGTCAGAGCGGCTTCGGCGGCGCGGGCCTCAGCCAGTACGCGCTTATGATCGACTTCGACGAATGCATTCAGCTTTGGATTCAATCGCTCGATTTTCCCCAGATGAACTTCGACCAGTTCGACCGGCGAGAGCTGTTTCGAGCGAAGTTGTTGCGCCATAACCACTGCGGGCAGGAAGGTTAGATCACTCATGAATCAGTTCGAAGTTCCGCGGGGAAAGGTGAGTCTAGCACGCAAAATCGTCGGGTAACTCAATTGCATTCATCTCGGTGGTGGTGCAGCTTGAAAGTCACGGGGGTGGCATCGCGCTCCGGCCCGTGGGAAACTCGTTGTATGCCATCTCTTATACCGAAATGCTTGAGAGTGCCATGTCCGAAGTGCGGGGCGAAGATCGGCGATGCCTGTAAACTCACCACGCTGTGCCACGATGAGCGCGTGGCGTTGTCGAGGCAAGATGATAGCCAAGCTGCCGCGGATCGTCAAGGAAGCTACAGAAAACATTTAAATAGGGGTTCTTAGGCAAACTGCACCACTACCTTCATTTCCGCTGAATCCATAATTCGAATTTCGGTTCTTGTGTAGGGGGAACGCTGCTTTATGTAGGGGAGGACGCCCTCGTCCGCCCCGCGAGCGTTAGCGAGCGTGAGCAATTTCCGCCCCGCGAGCGCAGCGAAGCGTGAGGATATCAGAAGAAGTAAATCACGTCCCCGGCAAGCATCAACTGATTCCTCTTCGTCCCATTGTCGTAAGCTGGCACGTCGTACGACCGTTCACAGCGTAGCTCCGGACGAAACAGCACCGTCATTCCCACCCAATGTCCCCAGCCGATGAGGTGCTCAGTGTAGCGTGTCTTGAATCCCGTACGCTGCCCGCGCATGTCATCGAAGTACTCATTGCGAATCGTCAGGTAATCGTGCTTCGAGAACTCCCGCTCGACGTAATTCACCACCGACCACTCTGGAGCGAAGCAGATCAACTGCGTCGCCGTCGCGCACACCGCGCCGTTAGCGTTGGTTTCGAGCAGAGGTGTTGCAGCCGGATTCCGCACATTCGGCGTGTCGCGCTCGTACTGATACCAGCTCTCCGTTGCCGCATGCCAGCGCGCGTCGATCTTGTGATACCACGTCAGATAATATGCAGCCAGGTTGTTGTACGCATACTTGCCATCGTTGATCGAATTCGCGCACAGATAGAGATTGTCTCCGCCCTCCTGCCACGAATACGCAAGGCAAGTGTTGAACGTCGGCTTGGCATCCGGACGCGTCCATGGCACCGCCTCGCATCCCGCCGACATGCCCGCCTGAAACTGCCAGTGATCGCTGATTCTCGTCGTCGTGTTGATCCCGCTCTGCGTGTAGCAGTCGTAGGTATAAGTCAGAGAATGACTGTAGGTGTAGTTGTTTGGAGCCAGCTGCGCTTCGATATCCGGCAGCGAAATATATCGCCCGATGCGCACGTCCATGCCTTCGGCCACATGCGGGAAGTACAGATCGGCATACACCATCACCGGATCGTATCCGTACTCACGGTTGTGCTTGAGCAACTGCTCGCTGAAGACTCCCTTAGCCGTGGTGAAGCGGTAATCCAGGCCATACAACGAAGCAACCCGAAATCCCCAGTCGAAATGATCAGTCTGGACCGTGTCCGGCTGCCGCTCGACGTAGAGCACTTCCTGATCCGGTTGAATGGTGTCCGGCTTCTCGGCGTAAGCCGCAGGCAAGTTCGAATAGCCCGGCTTGTCGGACGTGCTGACGTTCGCGCCCACGTTCAGCCAGCCATAAATCTGCACGCCGCTGTCCTTCCATCCTTCGCCGTGCGGCCCGCTCCACAGTGCCTCCATGAATGGACTCGATTGCGTCCACGGCTTGCCAATCACAACCGATCCGCCATACGGCCAGTCGGAAAACGGAAATGGCGGACCATCCACCGGCGAGGGAGTGCCGCGAAACTTTGGAGCCGACGTATCGCTGGAAGCCGCAGACTTCCAGTCGTCGGCATAGGCTTTGAAGAATCTGCGAAAGAAACCGGGATGCGTTGCAGGCGCGCTGGAATTCTCAATTGCCCCGTTAGTGGCCGCTTCCGCCCTGTTCGGAGGATCCAACGCCACCCGCTCCGGCACGTTCTGCGCGTAGCCATTAATGCACCATCGCTGCATCACACTGCACAGGAGCAGCAGAAGCCATCCGAAAATCTTTCCCACCGTCATGGAGAACAAGCCTACGGTCCAGCGCGTAAGAAATCTGTAAAGATTCCATGAACAGTTTGTGTGGAACTGCGGCCGAGTCATCCGATAGCGGCATGGATCGATAATCTTGATTAGGAGCCATCGTCTGCGGCAAGCCCACTCGCCCGCTGAAGGCCTCGTCTTCGGCAGCGCAAAGCGCCAATGGACGCGACCAGTTACCATCGGAATCACCGCCGTTTACTCGTTTTGCCGCATTGCTCTTGTACAATCAGACGCGTGGCCAACTGCGTCCGCATTGGAATTCTGGGCGACTTCAACACCGAATTCCGTTCTCACCACGCCACCAACGACGCGCTCGAACACGCAGCCCGCAAGCTCGAGCTGACGGTCGAGTCGGAATGGCTGTCGACACCTTCCCTCATTGCCAACGGAACAGAAAAGAAGCTGGAAGCTTTCGACGGATTCTGGGCTTCGCCCGGAAGTCCTTATAAGAGTTTCGACGGCATGCTGAAGGGAATTGAATTCGCCCGTCGCCGCGACTGGCCCTTTCTCGGCACCTGTGGTGGATTCCAGTACGCGTTCATCGAGTTCGCGCGCAACGTGCTCAACATCAAAGATGCGGATAGCGCCGAAAACAACTCCGGATCGAAGAACGTCGTCATCTACCCCGTCGCCTGCGCCGTTCCCGATCGCAAAGGGAACGCTCCCAAGCTTTCGGGCAAGGTCCCGGAAATTCGACTGCGCCCCGGGTCTTACCTGCAGTCGTTCTACGGAAAGCACAAGGAGAACGTGACTGAGGAGTTCTTCTGCAACTTCGAAATCAACCCAGAATTCGAGTGGGCCGCCATGGAAGCCGGATTCCCGGTTGTAGCGCGTGGACCGCAAGGCGAGAT
>JASHPL010000057.1 GCA_030038125.1 Candidatus Sulfotelmatobacter sp. | reverse complement strand
CTGTCGACGGTATAAATACCTCATTCCCGTGTGCAGTGGTCGGATCAGTCTCGTACTCCATGCCCTTCACGACACCAACGATTCTCCAACTGTCACTGTCATTCGTGAGTTGGTGACCGACTGCGTCCTGCGGTGCGCCGAACCCGGCAGCGAATCGCTGATTGACCACCGCGACTCGTGCGCCGGAGTGGACTTCGGCATCCGTGAACTGCCGACCGTACAAAATGCTCGTTCCCATGGTTCGGAAGTATTCCCCCATGACGGGAATCATCGTGGAACTGCGCGCAGCCGGATGTCCATCCAACCCAAACGGTCCTCCTACAAATGCTAATGCGTACAACGGAAGAAATTCTGTCGCGCTTGCGGCGCGAACTCCAGGAAGGCGCCGAACCCGGTCCAACACTTGCTCAAAGTAAGGAAGCCTGCCCTCATCCGTTTGATGGGTGGTTCCGTCCAAGGAAACGCTTACAGTGACCACTTGTTTTACATCATAGCCACGATCGATTTTCATCAAGCCAACAAATGCCCGACCCAACGACACCGATCCTGCGATAAGAATGATGGTGAGCGTGACCTGCGTGCCGACTAGCATTTCGCGAACCAGTCTTGCGCCATGCGGCCGGTTGGAGCGGCGCATTCCCAAGGCGGGGACTCGGACCAGGTACAAGGATGGCAAGATACTGAACATCAAAGCGGTCACTATGGAGACTACTGCTGTAAACGCCAGAACACGAGCATCCAGGATTGAGTAGGATTGTGAAACGAGAGTTGGAGGCTCGACCTTCCCCGTAAGCGAGGTTGTCCAATGAGCGACCATCAGTCCAACTAGAGTCGCGACGAACGAAAGCAACAGGCTCTCCGTGAACAACTGTCGTGCAAGGCGGCTAAAACCTGCTCCTAGCGCGGAGCGTATGGAGAACTCCGAGATGCGATCGGCAGCACGCGCAGTCAAGATGTTCGCGACATTCGTGCAGGCAATCAGTAAAACCAGCACGACGGCACCCATAAACATGAGTGAAGCATTTTTCGCAGAGCCAGCAAGCGCATCTTGAAGCGACGTTATGCTCGGGTGTAGATCGTCTTGCCCTTCCTGTTTTGCCGACAGAAGTTTTGCCTCTAGTGCAAACGCGGCACGCGCCTGCGCCCACGGGACACCTGGCTTGAATCTCGCGATTGTCGACCAACCGTTGTTGCCGGGGCTGAACGCCGCTGGTTTCCAGAGAACAGCCGTTCGCGGAAAATCAAATCCCGGCGGCGCAACGCCAATCACGGTTAGTGGATTTCCGTCGAGATGGATCGTGGCGCCCAGAGCTCTTGGATCAGCCCCGAAGAGTTGCTGCCAAAGTCCGTAACTGATCACCGCCACGGCATTGCGTCCTGGCAAAGCCCATCCCGTTCCGTCCATCTCATCCTCTGAAGCGAAGCCACGTCCTGACACGGGGTGGGTTCCGAGTACGGCGAAGAAATTCCACGAAGTCTGAGCCACATGGATGCGGCTGGCGACACCGGTTGCTCCGAGGTTTACGTCGAATTCCTCAAATAAGGCCGCATCAGCGAGATATTTGCTCTGCAGAGCCCACTCATGAAACTGCTTTGCGGTATCGTGTGGCGGAATGAACTCATGTACAAGGGCCAGCCGGTCCGGCTCTCGAAATGGAAGGGAGCGCAGTAGCAATGCGTTGACAACGCTGAAAACGCCTGTGTTCGCGCCAATACCTACGGCGAGGGCGGCGATAGCGAATCCAGCCTGCCAGGGTCGGTCGGACCAGAGCTTAAGTGCGTACCTGACATCCTGAAACATCGCGCTAGTATGCTCCCGATTTTGTTCTTTTGTAGAAAGTAGTTCATGGAGGCAACTGGGAGAGCCCCATTTTTCCTCACATCGGACTTTGTTCCCAGAGGACGACCCGCAAATCAGGCGCGGAAGTTCTTCGCGGTTTGCCAATAACTCTTCGGGAAAAAATCGCGTTGCATGCATCTGGTGCGATGCGCTAGCCTTGTGTTGCTCTGGCGGTTCTCCCACCTCGTTTTCCTACCCACGAATAACTTAAGCGGTAGGTGCAATGTCTGTGCAATACAGTGCGGTTTCTGCCAATCCTATACAAGATATAGTGTTATATTGCTTGACCCCGGCCCGATTTCGCCGTTACAGTAGCTTAAATTTGTGTGCGCCCCGGCAGTCGTGGAGGCGAATAGGAGCTGCGTGCCCTAGAAATGAGCATCATTTCGGCTGCGGGAGGAATCCGTTTGGTCAACAGTTTCGATTTCAGGCCTTCATGTCGATGTCTCGTAAATTGGACGACATCGGGCACCCTGATTTCCAAAAACTCACTTCTCGCAAAGTCGGCGAGAGTGGGGCACACAGGCGTAATGGGAATGAACAACTGGGAACGGGCAACTGGCAAGTGATTTCCAAGGAGTGAGCTTTGCTCAAACTGAAGAAGCTTCAGATTCTGGGGTTCAAGTCATTCTGTGACCGCACGGAACTCAAGTTCCACGGTGACGGCGTGGCGGCGATCATTGGACCAAACGGTTGTGGCAAATCGAACATTGCCGACGCCATTTCCTGGGTGCTGGGCGAACAATCCGCCAAAACCCTGCGCGGTTCGCGGATGGAAGACGTGATCTTCTCCGGGACTCGTGATCGCAAACCTACCGGCATGGCTGAGGTCTCGCTGACGCTGATTGATCCGGAGGTGTACGCCGGGGCCGACGCCAGCGCGCCAACCGAGATCGAGATTCAGGACGAAATGCCGGACAACGCGCATTTAGCCGACGATTGGGATGAGGCAGCCATTCGGTCGCGAGCCGCAGAGGAGACGGAGCGCGCGGTCGAAGAGGCGCAGCCGGGGAGAACGGAAGAGTTCGAGGTCCCGCGATCGAAGATCAACACCATTGCGATTGCATTTCCCGAGGACGAGCCGATTTTTGCGCTGCCGGTACACAACATCACCCCGCCCGCTACCCCCGCTGCGGTGGGGACTCCGGCTCCGCAGGTTGTGCTGAAGATTCGGCGGAGAAAGTTCAATCA
Source organism: Candidatus Sulfotelmatobacter sp. (assembly GCA_030038125.1). Taxonomy (GTDB): domain Bacteria; phylum Acidobacteriota; class Terriglobia; order Terriglobales; family Acidobacteriaceae; genus Sulfotelmatobacter. The sequence continues at coordinate 5,186 of JASHPL010000057.1, read as the reverse complement.
GCAACAGTTCCGCGCCGGGGAAATCGTGGTCATCCGGCGGCTGTTTCGCTCGGGGGACAGTGAATATTTGCTGAATGGAAAACTCTGCCGCCTGCGCGACATTCAGGAATTGTTCATGGGGACAGGCCTCGGGCCGGAGTCCTACGCGCTCATCGAGCAGGGACGAATCGGGCAGATTTTGAGCAGCCGTCCTACAGATCGGCGCGCCATTCTGGAAGAGGCGGCGGGAATCACAAAATTCAAGACCAAAAAGCGTCTGGCCGAGGCGCGGCTGGAAGATGCCAAGTTGAATCTGGCGCGCGTGAACGACATTTTCGATGAAGTCACGCGGCAGATGAATTCGCTGAAGAGGCAGGCATCGAAGGCCGAGCGCTATGCGCGCCTGCGGGAAGAAATGCGCGCCAAGCTGCGACTGGTGCTGGCCAGCAAACTTGCCGTGCTGGAACAAGAGAGCGCGGAGATCGATGCTCAGCTCAATGCGCTGGCGGAGGAGATGCAGCATCGTAGTCAGTCGGTGCAGCAGTTTGAGTCCGAGCACGGGGAGCGTACACAGCGAGGATACGCAATTGAAGCGGAGTTGCGCGACAATCGCGACCGTATCAGCCAGATTGCGATGGAGATCGACCGGGCGCACGCGCGGCGCCGGCATAATGAAGAGCGCTGTGCCGAACTGCTGGTGCGAATGGCGTCGGCGGAGGCGGAACTGGGACAGGCGCGCCACCGGCTCACGGCACTCGAAGCAGAGCGCGAATCGAATCGGCGGATTCTGGAATCTGCGGCCGGAGAGTTCGCCTCAGCGCAGTCCGATCTATTGTTGTGCCAGCAAGGCGCGGCGAACGCAGCGGCCAATTTGGCGGAAATCGAACGGCAGCAGGAAGAATTTCGCGTCGCTGTGTTCGATACGGTTTCCTCGGCGTCGCGCCTTCGCAACCAGTTGGCGCAGGTGGAAGAGCGGCTGGCGGCGGCCGATCGTGAATCGCGCCGCTTGGAAGCGGAAATCGCCAATACGAGCGTGCAGATTGAAGCCTTCGGCGGACAGCGTGGGCAGCTGGCCCTCGAATTTGAAAGCGTGACCCAGCGCGCGAGCGGCATTACCGGGGAGATCGGCCAACTTCGCCAGTTGATTGAATCGAAGAAGCAGGAAGAGAGTCAGGCGAAGTCGCGACTTGATGTTCTGCGGGCCGAATATGCGACCGCTCTCGGCAAGAAAGGCTCGCTAGAATCAGTGATCGCCGAGCACGGGTATTCGACCGAATCGGTGCGGCGATTGTTTCAGTCCGGAGTGATGCACAGCGGTCTGGCGCCGGTAGGCGTGCTCGCCGATTTTCTGGAAGTCGAGCCGCAGTACGAGCGGGTAGTCGAAGATTTTTTGCGCGATGAATTGAACTATGTCGTCGTGAAATCTTGGGATGCGGCGGACGAAGGTTTACGCATGCTCCGCACGGATGTGGACGGGCGGGCGACATTTCTTGTGCATCCCGAAGACGCGCAGGCCAAGTTTTCCTTTGTCCTCAATGAGGCCGCCCATTCCGCGCCTCCGGCGGCGCAAATTGTTCCGCTGAAGCATACGATTCGTGTGCTTAACGGCTTCGGAAAATCTCTGGAAGTCGTGCTTCCCAAGCTGCGGGATGGTTACATCGTCCCCGAAGCGGAGGTCGCGAGAGGTTTGGCGCTGGAGAATCCGGATGCATTCTTCCTTTCGCAATCAGGAGAGTGTTTCCACAATGTGACCGTAACGGGCGGGAAACAGCGCGCGGAAGGTCCGCTCTCGATGAAACGCGAGTTGCGCGAGGTGCTGCGGCAGCTGGAAGATCTCGAATCGGCGTTGCGCCAGGAAGAGATGCGTGCGCTCACTCTTGGACGTGAAATCAAAGAGCTCACCTCGCTGCTCGATCGTCTGGAAGCCGAGAAACGCGAGGCGGAACGCCAGGTAATGACTTCCGGGCACATGTTGCAACAGCTCGACGCCGAGATGGTGCGGGTACAGGAGCGGCTCAGCGTAGCGCAACTGGAGCTACAGCGACTGGCTGCGGAACGCGCCGAACAGGAAGGGATTCTCTGCGCACGGCAATCGGAAATAGGGGCATTGGAAGAACAGCGTGTGCAACTGGAACAGCAGGTCGCTGCAGCGCAGGAGTCGCTTACGAGACTGCGGCAAAGCCGGGAAGAGTCCGCACGAATCACTTCAGAGCGCGTGGCTCGAGTGGCCATGCTGGAGGAGCGGCATCGGTCCGCGGCCGCAGTTCTCGAACGAATCGAAGGGCTGTTCGCTGAAATGGATGGGCGCTGCCGCGTCCTCGCATCGCAGATCGAAGGCGCCGGGGTCGAAAAGCTGCAGCGGGAGTCCGAAAATCGGCAACTCGAACAACAAGCTGCCGATCTTGACGCGGAGCGCAATGCCGCCCAGGCTCGCGAAGGACTATTGCAATTCGAAACCGAACAGTTGCGTGCGCGGCAGTCGGAAATCGAGGAACTGTTACGGCAGAGCCGGTCCTTGCTCGACCAGGCGCGCGATCGGCGCGGAGAACTGTCTGCCACCGCAGCCAAGCTGCAATCGGACGCGCAGCACATGTCCGAGACTTGTCTGAACGACTTGGGAGTTGAGCGGGACGTTTTGATGTCCGACACGACCATCGCGCCAGTCCGGGGAGAAGAGCTCGCGGCGGAAGACCAAACTTATCGGGAAATGCGAGCCAAGCTGGAAGCCATTGGGCCCGTCAATATGATGGCTCTTGAGGAATACAAGGAGACGGCGGAGCGGCATGCGTTCCTTGAGATGCAGCGCAAGGATCTGATCACCTCGATTGAGAACACCACCGCAACGATTCGGGAGATCGATCAGATATCGCGGCAGAAATTCGAGGAGGCCTTCACCAAGATCAACGACAATTTCCAGAGCACCTTCAAAAAGCTTTTTGGAGGCGGGCATGCCTTCATGAAGCTGACCGACAAGGAGAACAGCGCAGAGAGCGGGATTGACGTGGTGGCATCACCTCCAGGCAAGCGACTGCAAAGCGTGTTGCTGCTTTCTGGAGGAGAAAAAGCGCTGACCGCGCTAGCACTACTGGTCGGAATTTTCCAGTACACGCCGAGTCCCTTCTGCATTCTGGACGAAGTGGATGCGCCGCTCGACGAGGCCAATATTGGACGTTTTACCGAGCTTGTGAAAGAGATGAGCATTCAGACACAGTTCGTGCTCATTACCCACAGCAAGAAAACCATGAGCATCGCGCCCGTGCTTTATGGAGTAACGATGCAGGAACCGGGGGTGTCGAAGTTGGTTTCTGTGCGATTTGGAGTACAGTGAACAACTCTTAGCAACAGGAAGTAGTTCAATCGAGAACTCAACTGAGGAGCGCAGAGCGGCGAAATGCCGACGGCGTGGCCGTACCTGGATTCTTCACTCCTTCTCCAACAGAAGGATGTTGTGTCCCTCTGGATCGTGGAGAACCGCCCAGGCATCTTCCGCGTGAACGAATTTGTCCTTCCCGATGGCATGGACGGCCGCTTTCAAATCGGATACTTCAAAGAAGAGCACTGCCTTATCCTTCGAGGGATACGATTCAACACCCTTTTGCTCTAGGCAGATGAAGCCAGCGCCCTGGTCAAACTTGGCGTGGTGCCCTGCTTCTTCATTTGAAATCGAGAGGCCGAGGTTTTCGACATAGAATCTGCGGGCTCGGTCGAGATCTTCGAAGTAGAGCTCCACTCCTGCAAATCGCGCTTCGAATGGCGGCATGTGGTCCTCTTTTCTTGGGAGAATAATCTGCAATGTTTTGCTGTTGCTATCCGTTCGTGTTAGTTCGTCCCCTGATATCCACGCCCTTCCTCAGCTTTTCCACAATCGGTTGGGTTCGAAGACTGTGTGCGGCGAAGGCTTTCGCACCGATTGTTGCTGTCAACCTCTTTCGATGCAGCGGAGAATCTGTGGTTCTTAGGAAACGTGCGCCGAGTCGTTGACAAAATTTTTTGAGCAGTTAGAATACGCCACGCTCCTTGCCTGTAAAATTTCGTTATGATCTCCAATCTTCTCGATCCTGTTCTCTTGCAAACTGACATTCCGGAACTCCAGCTTCATGCCAGCGGCAAGGTCCGCGACGTCTATACGGTGAATGAAAGGCAGCTGCTTTTCGTGGCCACAGACCGTATCTCGGCCTTCGATTACATTCTGGCCACGGGCATTCCTCAGAAAGGCCGAGTGCTGACTCAGATCTCGCTATTCTGGTTCGATTTTCTCGCCGACTTGGTTCCCAATCACCTGATTACGGCCGACATCGATGCCTACCCCGCGAGTCTCCGCAACTATGCCGATCAACTCCGTGGACGCTCCATGCTGGTCGAGCGCGCGGAAATGTTTCCGGTTGAATGCGTGGTGCGCGGCTATATCTCCGGATCCGCGTGGAAGGAATACAAAGCCACGGGCGCAGTATGTGGCATTCAACTTCCGCCAAGCCTGAAGGAATCGGAGGCGTTTCCTGAGCCCATTTTCACGCCGGCCACAAAGGCGGTCACTGGACACGACGAGAATATCTCGTTCGCTCAAATGTGCAAGATCGTGGGAGTGGAGACAGCCAGCCATTTGCGCGATCTGACGCTTCGCATTTATCAGAAGGCTGCAGGCTACGCCCGGCAGCGGGGCATCATCATGGCGGACACGAAATTTGAATTTGGCCGGACAGCCCGGGGCATTACTTTGGCCGATGAAGTTCTCACTCCCGATTCGTCCCGGTTCTGGCCTGCCGATAGGTACGCGCCGGGGCGCGCGCAAGAGTCGTACGACAAGCAGTATGTACGTGATTACCTCGAGCACATTCACTGGAATAAACAACCGCCCGCACCGGGACTTCCCCCGGAGGTTGCGCGGCGAACCAGCGAAAAATATCTTGAGGCTTACTTCCAGCTGACGGGGCACAGGCTGGATGGATGAACGGAAGGTCCGAGTCGGCAGTGCTCTCGGGAGTTTTGCATGAGCCCGGCGGACTGGTTCATTTGCGCGTTGGTGCTCTTGAACGTGATCGCAGCCGCGGTGCAGGGCTTTTTGGCCGAGGCCCTCACGATTGCCGGGCTGGTTGTCGGATATCTCGTGGCTGCGTGGAAGTATCGCAATATCGCGGATTGGCTGGAACAGTACGTGAAGAATCCCTGGTTGGCTGAGATCTTGGGCTTTCTTTTTCCCTTTTTCGCGA
>JASHPL010000056.1 GCA_030038125.1 Candidatus Sulfotelmatobacter sp. | reverse complement strand
CGAATCGGCTTGTACGTTGTAGGTAACGCCACGACGCGTCAAGTCGTAAGGCAGCAAGTTGGCATTGAACGCAGGATAAAACGGAGTGTTGGGAGCACTGGGGTTGAAAAGGGGACTGGCGGAATTGGCCACGTTGGGCGCTAGACCAGCTGCGGCGCATTGCGATGGATCCGTGAATCCGGGGACGGGCACATTGGGGGCAATGGCCGTTGGCATAGTGAGGCAAGGCGCGTTGAAGATCGGATCGATAATGCCGACCGTGTCGTCCTCGTCCAAAAACGTCTGCTCGTACTGCACGCCGCCCTTGAGGTTATGGATGCCCTTCACGTAGGAAATCGATGTGCGCGCACCCGCATTCGTCAGGGTGCGATCCTGACTTACGGTCTGACGTTGCAAGCTGGGCGCGCCTAGGTCGGCAAAAGGATCGCCACTCGGATAATAGTTATATCCGTCGCGGCGCACCCAAACGCCGAGCGTGAACACCGAATGCGTGTTTAGCAAACGGGTCCAGGAGGGTGCGATGTTGAAAGTTTCAATCTTGGAGCGCTGGTCGGCGGGTCCAACGACCTGCCCGTCGGGAGCCACACCGCCATAGTTTTCGACGGTGGGAAGCAGACCGTATAGCCCGCTCCAGGGCGCTGCGTTCTCGGAATCGTAGTTATTCGGCGTCTGAAACCAGGAACGCGAGTATTGCAGATTGACGTGGATCGAATCGGCGTTGGAGACTTGAAAATCGACGCGGTCAAAAAGATTTTCCTCGTTTCCTTTGTCGTGCATGACAACGAACTCGGGCGGATCGAGGAAACGGCCGCTATTCATAGTATTGGCGGAAATGAAATTTCCCCACTTCTTGCCGCCGTAAGCCAGATCGAATCCGAGATTAGACGAGCCGAACGAACCATAGGAAGCTGTCACTGTGCCGTGAGGAGTCGTGACGCCCAGTCCGGAACGCGTGGTGACATCGATCACGATGCTGGTTTTGTCTCCATACTCAGCTGGGGGAGCGCCCGCAATGACTTCCATAGATTGGATGGCATCGAGGGGAAGCTGGTTGGAAAAGACCTTGCTGAACTGATCGGTCTCGGGCTGGCCGTCCATGGAAATCGAATTTTCTGCATGATCGCCCAATCCGTGAATCAGACCGTTGGAATCAGACGCAACTCCGGGACTGCTCTGGGTGACGATCGCACTGAGCTGGGACGACTGGCTTTCGAGTGGCACCTTGTCGATGATGTTCTTATCGACGTCGGTATGAAAGGTGGAATCGTTCTCGACCAGATCACCACCATTGGCTTCGACTGTAACCGATGTGCTCGAACTTTCCACCTGCAGCTTGGCATTTACGGTCACTGGAACGGCGGAACGCGGTTCGACATCCTGCACATATGCCGAGAAGCCAGGCGCGACAACGGTCAGGTGATAAGGATTAAAAGGAACGTTCGTAAAGGTGAATTTTCCCGCGTTGTCACTCGTGGTAGCCCGATCGTAGCCGCTGACAGGGTTACGAATTTCCACCTTCGCGTTGGGAACGACGGCACCGGTGGGATCAACGACGGTGCCATCAATCGAACCAGAATTGCCAACTGATTGCGCGCTGGCCACCGCAACGGCGAGTGCGAGCAGCAAGGCCGTCATAGCGGCGAAGCCTTGAAGCTGAAACTTAGGCATGGATCCTCCTGGGATAAATGGGATCGCCGGCTCCGAAAAAAAATCGCGAGCCGGAACGCCACTTCGACTCGAGTCGCTAGATCGCGAGTGGAGGACCGCGAATCCCGAGATCGGAGGAATCGACGTGTGCCTTGGCAACAACCGACCCTTCCCGGTAGATCCCGATGGCGACAAAAACGGGAGTACTGTGGGCAGCCGTGATCGCAGGACGAGCTGTGTGCGCGACTGCGCAGATCGAACAGGTCGCAACTTCACTTGGGCTGGGATGTGTGTGGGTGGACTCCACCGCCGCTGTCCACAACATCAAGGACAAGCAGAGCCACACTGACCACCGTATCCACGCGCGCATGAACTTTCCTGCTTGGGATTAGACTCCTTTTAGCTTATAACGGTTATCGTTAATGCGGCAATGTCGGACCAGTTACTATAGGCAGGGGAGTAATTGCGGACGAAAGTGTCCAGGCCCCGGAACATTCAAAACTCTCAATCATTTCAAGCGAGGTAACCAGTGGCAGAACCTACGTATGAAGAACTCAAGGCCCGATTGTCCGAGTTGGAAAAGGAAGTTGAAGTCAAGAAGCGCAGCGGAGATTTAATTTTCAAAGTGGGAGAAAAAGGAGGCGTCAGCGTCTATGGGCTGGGGCGATTTCCAGTCACTCTCTACTATGAGCAGTGGAATCGACTGCTGGGCGCAGCCGACGACATCAAGAAGTTTATGGAAGAAAACAAGTCGCGCCTGAAGCTGAAAGAGCAGGGCTGAGCGTCGAAGTTGAGTACGCCATTTTGAATCCCCGACCCTACGAAAGCCGCGCACGGTGTGCCACCCGCGAGGGAAAGCTCAGCCTGGATACGCACCCGTAATGTAACCTTCCAACTCCTGGATCGTTTTCGCCTGGCCGTCGATGATCCACTTGACCAAATCACCAATGGAGACAACGCCGACGACCTGGTCATCCTGCACGACCGGGAGATGGCGGAAATGGTGGCGCGTCATGATCGTCATGCACTCATCGACGCTGTGCTGAGGACTGACATACACCACTGGGGTGGTCATGATCTGGCTGACGAGCATTTCCTTAGAGGAGTGCCCCATCAGAATGACTTTGCGGGCGTAATCGCGCTCCGAAATGACTCCAAGCAGTCGCTGATTGGAAATCACGAGCAGAGCGCCCACGCCGTATTCAGCCATCTTTTCGATCGCTTCGAAGACGGTCTGGTCTGGCGCCACCGAGAGCACCATGTTCCGATCTTTGTTTCTCAGCAGGGATGCGATTGTGTCGGAGAGTTTCATAGCGACCCCTTAGATGCTGTGACTTGCCGGTACGCTAGCCTGGAAACTGGTCTGTCGTCCGGAACTGCTAACGAAACCGGATTGGCCAGAGGCGTCGTTACGATACGTCTGTTCCGTGGCGTTTGCAATAGGGAACCAAAACCCTATACGACGCTCAGTTTGTCGGCTTCTTTTCATGGCCCGGTTTACAGTGGAGGTATCTGCTGGCAAAGCCTAGAAACGTCGGCCAGTTGGGACCGAGAGTGTGGCCATCGCTGTGTTGCCGGAAGGCTAGATCTCCATTGGTCAGGGCAGTCTCCATAGTCGGGAATTCGCTGATCCCTAAGTCCTTCTTTCCGAGCAACCGATAAATAGGTCCCGCCCCTACAGCACCGAGAAACATGCCTTTGGCGTCCACCCACCCGCCTTCCACTTGCTGTGATCCGCTGCTGATGAAGACCGGACGCGGCGCGCAGAGAGCGATGAGTTCGTGGGCGTCGACGGGCAAGTCCTCGACGGTAAGTGGCCCCGCATATTTCAGGAAATTGCCTGCGAACCAGTGGTATTCCGAGGTCGAGACGAGATTCTCCACCTGCTCGCCGAAATTGCGGCGCAGGATTTTGGCGCCACCTGCGCCAGACGATCCAATAAATCCGATGGCAAAGCGAGGATCGTAAGCCATCGCGACCAGAGCGGCTTTACCGTAGCGCGAAAGGCCTTCGATGCCGACCTGGCTCGCATCAACATCCTTGTCGGTTTCGAAGTAGTCAAGGGCGCGGCTTGCGCCCCACGCCCAGGCGCGCAGCGCTCCCCAGTCGTCCAATTTGCGTGGCTGGCTGTGGTTGACAAGACCAATGATGCCTTCGGTCAGACCGTCCCCGCTATCCGC
>JASHPL010000009.1 GCA_030038125.1 Candidatus Sulfotelmatobacter sp. | reverse complement strand
TTCCTGGAAGCGCTGGAGTACGACACGCCTCCACATGGAGGGATTGCGCTCGGCCTCGACCGCATTGTCATGATCCTCGCCGGAGCCGAAAGCCTGCGGGAAGTAATTCCCTTCCCCAAAACCGCGCGCGCGGTGGATCTGATGTGCGACGCCCCAACGCCGGTGAGCGACCGGCAGTTGCGGGAGTTGGGGATTGCGGTAAAGAAGTAACTCCAGGAAACCTCGCCCCTGGCTCGCTGTGCTAGTCTGCCTAGCATGGCCGACGCGACTTCCGCAGCCTCCAAGCATTTCCTCAGCGATAAAGTCGAGCATTTTACCGAGTCGGTGATTCGCGAGATGACGCGCCAGGCGATGCTGCACGGCGCGGTCAATCTTGCTCAGGGATTTCCGGATTTCGCGGCTCCGGCGGAAATTAAACAAGCGGCGCAGCAAGCCGTCGCGTCCGACATCAATCAATATGCGATTACCTGGGGCGCGAAAAATCTGCGCAACGCGATTGCCCGGCAAATGAAGTTGTGGCAAGGAATCGATGTCGATTCGGAAAAAAGTGTGACTGTTTGTTGCGGATCGACCGAGGCGATGATCTCCACTCTGCTGGCCGTGTGCAACCGTGGAGATGAGATCGTGGTGTTCGAGCCGTTCTATGAAAATTACGGGCCGGACGCCGTGCTCAGCGGCGCGAAACCGAAATTCGTGAAACTGCGCCCGCCGCAGGATGAGGGCGGTGAGTGGACATTTGATGAGAAAGAATTGCGCAGCGCTTTCGACCGCCATACGAAAGCGATCATCCTGAATACGCCGAATAATCCTACAGGCAAAGTTTTCACGCGAGCGGAACTCGAACTGATTCGCGATCTTTGCCTCGAATTTGACGTGCTGGCGATTACCGATGAGATTTACGAGCACATCCTCTATGACGGCACCGAGCACATTGCGATGGCGTCGCTCGATGGAATGCGCGAACGCACGGTCACAATTAACGGCATGTCGAAAACCTACAGCGTGACGGGATGGCGAGTGGGCTGGGCGGTCGCGCCCGAGAAGATCACCAATGCGATCCGCAAAGTGCACGACTTTTTGACCGTGGGCGCGCCCGCTCCCTTGCAGGAAGCCGGTGTCGCCGCGCTGAACTTGCCGCCGGAGTATTACGCCAAGCTGGCCGACGGATATCGCATTCGCCGGGACCATCTGATCCCCGCGCTCACGGCGGCAGGGTTTCACTGCTTTCGTCCGCGCGGCGCCTATTACGTGATGACCGATATCTCGGCGTTCGGATTCAAAGACGATGTAGCTTTCGCGGAATACCTGGTACAGAAAATAGGCGTGGCCTGCGTGCCCGGATCAAGCTTCTATCGCGATCCTCACGATGGAGCACGACAGGTGCGTTTTGCCTTCTGCAAGAAACCAGAGACGCTGGATGAAGCAGCCAAACGCTTATCGAAGCTGGCGCGTTAATGGACTTCTTCCAGAAAGGAATATCTCGCTCACGGGAACCTCGTCTTCCCGATCAGAGCGAGGGATCTGCTTCTGCAACGTTGGAGCGCTTCCTTACTTGGTGAGCACCCCGCAAGCTATCCGATCCCCGGAATTACCCGCAGGATCGGTCGTGTAATCGTCGGCTTTGGCGTGGATCACAATCGATACGCCCGAACCGTCCTGAAAAAGAGAGCGCGGGCCGTCCTTCAGGGTAACGTCCGGATCTTCAACCTCCGCCTTCGCCTTCCCATTGTCGCCGACGGTGAAATTCTTCATGTCTCCCGCGTGATGTCCTTCCGGATTGTCGAAGCCATGTTTCTTGCCATCAGGATTGAAGTGTGCGCCCGCGGACTTGAAGTCCAGCCCCTCGCACCTTGGAACCTGGTGGAAGTGGATCGCATGCACCCCGGGCGTTAGATCATGGAGATGAAGCTCGAGGACTACCCCAGGCCCCTCGTCCTTTACAGTGATGGTTCCGACGCTCTTTCCGAGAGCGTTTCGCATTCCGACGAAATGCGCGCTGCTTTTGGCTGCGCTTCCATGAGGAACAAGAACCAGCGCCAAGACAGCAGCCGCGGTATACGCAATAAATTTCATCCCCGTCTCCTGATCGCAGCAGGATTATATCGAATACGGCGTTTTCTTCGTGCATAACGCCACCAGTTCCCCGTAGCCCTCCCTGGTTGTCATCCGAATCGAAGCGAGGAACCTGCTTTTGGTTGAGTTTCAGCACTGACAGATTCCTATTTCCGATGGAGAGGGCCCATTTCTCCACAAAGATGTGGAGTATACTGCGATCAGTTGCAATTCATTGTGGGGAAACATGGCGTCGAATGCAGTCCAATGCGTGGCAGACCAGGTTCCGGCAGATGATTTTCAGGTGCTGGAAGAAAAAGTTTATCGCACCATAGAGATGTACAAAGCGGCGCGTCGAGCCGAAGCGACCGCCCAGCATGATGCGCAGCGGCTGCGCCAGCAATTGCAGGATCGCGAGGAAGAACTGGACGCTCTGCGCCGCGAAACCGTACAGCTGAAGAAAGAGCGGGAGGAAATCCGTGCTCGCGTCGAGAAAATGCTCGAGCAGATTGACGCGATCGCGGAAGCAAGCTAGAGCGCGCTTAGCCTTTTAATCTGTTCCTGGCCAGGATGGCGTGGGAAGCGATGCCGTCGGAAGAGTGACGCTATGGCAACTGCAACCAAAGATCAAACCCTCAAAGATGCGCAGAACTCCAGCGTGCGCGTGGAGATTTTCGATCAGGCCTACAACCTGCGCGGCTCCGACCCGGAGTACATTCTGAAGCTGGCCGAATATGTCGACTCGAAGATGCGCGCCGTGGCGGAGGCGACGAACACAATCGATACTGTGCGGCTCGCTGTGCTGGCAGCTCTCAACATCGCCGACGAATATCATCTGCTAAAGAAAAAGCAGGAGAACGGGCCAACCGACTATCAGAAGCGCGCGCATCTCCTTGCTGACGCGCTGGATGAAATTCTCGAAGAGAAGCGCAAGGCGGGATAATTCGCGAGTTTCGAAACTTGATTTTCATTCAAGTTCTTGCGCTTGTTTTCAGGTTTGCCCAGCTAGCTCACTCCCACGCACTTGTCAAGAAAAGATTGACGCCAACGCCGCATTACTTTGGTTGCAAGCAATCTGCCATCTTTTTACCGAAGTCCACTTGCCAATCTGCCGGGACTTGCCTAGCATCCAATCTGAAAGCCGACCTGCGGGGTTGGTGATGGTGGTCACCGATTTTTGAACCAACACCGAATGAATCGGGGGCTGACTCGAACTAGGATCCGGTGAGCGATGCTCCGTCATGCGGAGATGCCTAAAGGGTCTCGGCGGCTCCCACCGTCTTACGACGAGGTTCATTCTCGGCCCACCACACGGCACAGTGGGTCGGCTTGTCAACAGCATTTGCCCGTACCAGCTGCTCCTAAAGAACCTTCGATAGCATCACCTCTCGTCCGGGCGGTCAAAACCAAGAGCTGAGAGCCAAAAGCCAATTGCTTCCTTTCCTGCTAGACTGATCTGTAGCGAATTCGAGATTCGCGCATCCAACTACAAGAGATGTTTCCTCAACTTTTCCATCTGGGACGTTTCTTTCTTCCGACGTACGGAGTGCTGGTATCGCTTGGCGTGCTGATTGGCCTATGGATCAGCGTGCGCAATTCTGAGCGCATGGGCATTAACGGAGACGACGCGTGGAATCTCGGCATTCTGGTCGTGCTCTGCGGGATCGTCGGCGCCAAGATTCTCTACATCATTAACGATTTCAGCTTCTATAAGGATCATCCCGGCGAAATCTTTAGTATCTCAACTCTGCAGGCTGGAGGCGTGTTTTCCGGAGGACTAATTGCCGCGTTTCTCGCGGCCGCATGGTATGTAAGGAAGCATCGCATGCCGGCGCTTGGCACCTGCGACGCTTTCGCGCCCGGCCTGGCTCTTGGACACGCGATCGGCCGCCTTGGCTGCTTCGCCGCGGGTTGTTGCTACGGCAAAGAAACGCACCACTGGTGGGGCGTCGTTTTTACCAAGCCCATCGCGCACGAAATCACCGGGACGCCCTTGAATGTTCCGCTCGAACCCACGCAATTGTTCGAATCTGCCGTGGAACTGGCCAATTTCATTTTTTTGATGTGGTTGCTGAAGCGCAGAAAATTCGATGGGCAGATCATTGGCGCCTTCATGTTCATCTACGGCGTTGCGCGATTCTTCCTTGAATTTATCCGCGACGATCCAGGCCGTGGATCCGTCTTTGGCGGCGCCATGTCAGGCACACAGTTGATCGCGATTGGGCTGGTGCTAGCGGGCGGATTTCTCTGGTGGCTGCGCCCAGGATCAAAACGCGTCACCGCACAAACCGCCGCCGCGACGCGATAGATCAAATGCTCCGGTTTTCTGAATCAGGGCAGGCCGAGTTGCTCATGTAGGGACAGCCACATCGGCTCTGGGCCGGAGCGAAGCTCCGCGGCCTGCTACTCAAACTTGTCGTCGCTATCGTCAGTCCATCGAGTGCATTCGCGGTATGCTTGCGATGGACTCCAGCCAATTAGCATGTCCATACAAGTTCTACCATCAATCTCCGTCACAGAGGATGCAGCCGGGCAGCGCCTCGACCAGTTTCTCGCGGCGCAGCTTCACACCAGCCGCGCTCGAGTTCAGGAACTCATCCGCGACCAAAAAATTCTGCTGAACCATACTCCCGCAAAAGCTTCTGTCAAACTGCGCGGAGGCGAACGCATTACCATTCTCGCTGCGACAGAGCGTCCTCCATTGCGGGCGATTGCCGAAAACATTCCCCTCGACATCCTCTACGAAGACGACGACCTCGCTATCGTCAACAAACCCGCTGGAATGATGGTCCACGCCGGAGCCGGTGCGACCGACGACCAACGGAATCGCGGAACTCTGGTCAACGCGCTGCTGCATCATTTCACCGCTCTCTCCACAGTCGGAGGCGAGACGCGCCCCGGTGTCGTGCACCGTCTCGACAAAGAAACCAGCGGCCTGATCGTGGTGGCCAAAAACGACGACTCCCATCGCAAGTTGGCGGCCCAGTTCACCCGCCGTGAAGTCAAAAAAACCTATATCGCGCTGGTTCACGGATGGCTGAAAAAAGATCGCGGCACCGTTTCCGCCAGCATCAGCCGCGATCGCGTTCGGCGCACCCGGATGACCACCCGCCGCTCCGGAGGCCGCGAAGCTGTGTCGCACTACCAAGTGCTTCGTCGTCTCGATACGCATTGTGGAAAGTTCACCCTGACGGAGGTGAAAATCGATACTGGCCGTACCCACCAGATTCGCGTCCACATGGCGTCGCTTGGCCATCCTGTAGTGGGAGACTTTCTTTATGGCGCGCCGAAGGAGTTAGGGAAAATCCCAGGTTTCGCAGCATCCGCGAGAGCCTTCGACTCCGATGAGGGTAGGGGTGGGGTGTTCACACCCAGAACTTCGCCACTTCTTGCAAAACCAGCGAGAAGTGAGGCACTCCGGAGCGAAGAGAAGGCGCCCAGACTGTCTCTGGGACGGAATTTTCTGCACGCCGCCAAGCTCGAATTTGCCCACCCCCGCACCGGGGAAACAATCGCCTTGCAGAGCCCGTTACCTAAAGAACTGCAGACCTTCCTTTCCGTGCTGGAAGGCGGCAACTCCGGACCCCGGGCCTCGCATCCTTGAAAATGTCTCGAAAATGCCTTGGACGGCAGGGGCGGGAAGGCGGATATAATAAGAGTTCAGGTGGAATTCTTGGGGCGCAAATCACTGTCGAAATGGCCGATCAAACTCGGCTGCTTTGCTCTGCTGATCTTGTTCGCTGCCGGCGCAACGGCGCAGTCCTCTTCGCCAGCCGCAGAGACGGCAAGCGCTCCTCAACAGGCTTTATCGCCGGGAGGCCAGACCGCTGCAAGCAAGACCGACGAAAAGGGCTCCGAGACCTTTGGCACGATCCAAGTCCGGATTAACGAAGTCAACGTGGTATTCACGGTGACCGACAAGCACGGCCGCCGCATCACCGATCTCAAGCAAAACGACTTCCAGGTGTTGGACGACAACAAGCCTCCGGCCCAAATCAGTAGCTTCCACGCCGAAACTAATCTTCCCTTGCAGGTGGCGTTGCTGATTGACGCCAGCAATTCCGTCCGCGACCGCTTCAAGTTCGAGCAGGAATCGGCTGTCGAATTTCTGAACCAGACCGTCCGCCCGCATTACGACCAGGCCTTTGTGGTTGGGTTTGATGCAACGCCGGAGGTAACGCAGGATTTCACCGATGATACCCAAGCGTTAGCTCACGGCGTGCGCGAGCTTCGTCCCGGGGGCGGGACGGCGCTCTATGACGCGCTCTATTTCACCTGCCGCGACAAACTGTTGAAAGCGCCCAAGAATACACCCGTGCGTCGCGCTGTCATTCTTCTCAGCGACGGTGAAGATAATCTCAGTCACGTCACGCGCGAAGAAGCAATTGAAATGGCGCAGCGCGCCGAGGCTATCGTTTACACCATCAGCACGAACGTGAGCGGGACCAAGAGCGCGGGCGACAAGGTTCTGGAGCGGATTGCAGACGCGACCGGCGGCCGCGCTTTCTTTCCTTTTCAGATTCGCGAAGTGGCCAATGCCTTCGCCGAGATTCAGGACGAACTGCGCAGCCAGTATGCGATTTCCTACAAGCCCGCCGATCTCAAAGCAGACGGCCACTACCGCACGATCGAGATTGTCGCCAACGATCGCAAGAATTTGCGCGTGCGCTCGCGCCGGGGATGGTACGCGCCCACTGCCTTAGCCGCTTCAACCAGCAGCGGGGCTAACATCAACCGCTAGGATCGCTCATCCTATGCCGGGATATTCAGGCACACCGCTTCCCAAAAAACTGGGCATCAGAGATGGAGCGCGCGTGCGTGTGTTCGAGATGCCCGCCGATGTTCGCGGTGAACTCAGGCCGTCACTTGCGAATTGCGAGGTTCTTTCCGACGATCAGGCGCATGCCGATTTCATGATGCTGTTCACAAAATCGAAAGATGAGCTATCGATGAGGTTTGGTCGGATCGCGAAGCAACTGACTCCTGCGGGCATGCTCTGGATCAGTTGGCCAAAAAAGAGTTCCGGCGTGCCGACCGATCTCAATGAAAATCTGGTGCGCGAGATCGGACACGCCGCGGGACTGGTCGACGTAAAAGTTTGCGCCGTGACCGATACCTGGTCGGGGCTGAAGTTTGTGCGGCGATTGAAGGACCGCTGAAATAAAGACAGCGGAGATTTATCTCTTCCTCGCTGGCAGATACTTCTTTTCGATCGAGGCGACGATCACGTAGTTCGGGTCGACCATTTCGTTCAGATGAATCTTCCCGACTTGCGACAGCAGTTCGTAGGCGTCGAGATCTGATAAGCCGTAGTCGCGATGAATCCAGTGCACGAGTTCGGTGAAGGCGATGCGTAGCGCATCGTCCAAAGGACGGTACGCGCCCACGGTCATAATTGCGTCGTCATTTTCAAACTCGGGCCAGTTGATCGTGCGTCCTTTAATCACGCTCAGCTGCAGCCGGGCCTTCAGCGGAACTTCAATCGCCGTGCCGGCAATCTCGCCATCGCCCATTTGCGCGTGTCCGTCGCCGATATAGAGCAGGCCGCCTTTTACATTGACTGGAAAATAAACCGTGTTGCCCGCGCTTGCCTCGGGCGAATCCATATTGCCACCGAACTCCGCCGGTACCACCGAACTGCGCGCTTCGCCCTCCGCGGGAGCGACGCCAATGCAGCCAAAGAATGGATGCAGTGGAATCTTCACAGAAAAATCGGAATCGAGCGCCTTGAAGGTTGCGGTGTTCGACGCATGATCAATCGGATAGAACCATACCTTTTCCGGCAGAGGTGGATGCAGCATCGGCGTGTAATTTGTCTCGTTGAGCGCGCCAAAGCCTGGAGCAAACGCCCCGACGCCGGTATCGCCGTCTACCTTCAAGTCGAGGATTTTCACCGCCAGCGTGTCGCCCGGCTCTGCGCCCTCCACATAAAACGGTCCGGCCAGCGGATTGTCTCCTTTGGCCATGCTGAGCGTGTCGCCCGGCTTCTTGAGCGCGTTGCCGAAGCAGTCGAGTGTATTGGTGTCGAGAATATCCCCCGACTTCAGTCGCGCCACGGGCTCCGCCGTCGCAAAAAGATATTTCACGTTGTCGATCGTGGTCTGATAGTGCACAACGTTGTTCTGCGCAAGCGCGAACGGCGAGGCAACCATAACCGAGAGGAATACAACTCCGGAAACGCGAGCGATCACGGAACACTCCATTCGTGGATAGCGATTGATCTATGGCTGAAAGTGATTGTAACGGCCAGTCGATGGCATCTCCAGCGGCAAGGAAAGCGATGCCGAAACCTGCGTAGAACAGGCAGCCGGCCCAATTTAAGCTTAAAGTCCGACCGTCGAGCTACACCGGGCCACCGGGCAGGTGCCGACCCTAGGCATTCCTCAATGCAGACGGAGCAGATTTTCTCTCTACCCGACAGGAGGCGCGGAGCCTGCGGGCGGTGCTGGCGCTGCGGCTACTGCGGCATCGGGTGTGGTTTCGTTCACCAGGTCTTTCAATTCCTTGCTGGGTTTGAAGAAGGGAATCTTCTTCGCTGGAACCTCCACCCTTTCTCCGGTCTTGGGATTGCGGCCGACGCGCGGCCTGCGTTGCCGCGTACGAAAACTGCCAAAGCCGCGAATCTCGATTTTGTCGCCTGCGCGCAGCGAGCGCACCACGCTATCAAAAATCGTCTCCACGATCACTTCGCTATCTTTGCGCGTCAGCTCTGCCAGGCGCGAGACTTCGTCGATCAGATCAGCCTTGGTCATAAACGCCCCTTTCTCTCCAGACCCAACAATTCTCAGATTGGATAAATGCGTGAAAGAACTCGCCGGCGGAAAGCCAACCGTCAGAGGCTCCCGGCAGCATCCATAACCTTCTCAAATTTCAGGGGTTGGATGCAAGTTATGGAGTAGGAACCGCGACCGAAACGGCTTGGACCACGGCACGAGCCGAGGCCGACCGGAGCATAAACCATTCCGCTGAAGATCAGCGGCGCGACCATCGACGAGATTGTCAACTGCCGCGACTGGCATTACTTCCACAAATAATAGAAACCGACCTGCTGCTCGAGCAGTTTCTCGCGGCTGGGCAGATACTGCGACACGTCGCCGAGCAGGAGATCGAGCAGAGTCCGGCGCTCGCGTTCCGGCCGTACCAATGTTGGCTCGCCCTTGATCCCCGCGGATTTCGCAGTATCAGAAACCGCGGCCTGGAAATCGCCGATGCTATCGATCAGCTTCATGGGCAGTGCCTCCTGGCCCGTCCAGACCTTGCCGTTCGCGATCGACTTCACATCGTCATATTTCAAGCCACGGCTGTCGCTCACGGCTTTGATGAACTGCCCGAACATGTTGTCAATCAAAGACTGCATGTAGGCCTGCTCCGCGGGAGTGAGTTCGCGCGCCGGATTGCCCGTGTCTTTGAATTCGCCGGTCTTGAGCACGATGTCTTTCAACTTCGCCCACTTCATCAAGTCGCCGTAATTGACCCACTGCGCAATTACGCCGATTGAACCTACGATGCTGCCTTCGTCGGCATAAATCCTGTCGGAAGCCGAGGCCACGTAATAGGCGCCGCTCGCTCCGACCGTCTCAATCGAGGCCACAATTTTCTTTTTCTTCTCGCTGCGAATGCGCTTCACTTCACGATAAATCTCCTCTGACGCGGCCACACCGCCGCCGGGCGAGTTAACGTGCAGGATGATCGCTTTAATCGACGAATCGTCGCCAAATTTCTTGAGTTCATCGACCACCGGCTGCGGTGAAAGAATCACGCCTTCGAGGTCGACGACTCCGATTCGGTCGCCGCCAAAGGCGCTGATGCCGGAACTCTCGCCGCCTCCAGCCTGCAGCGTCAGATAGACGAGCGTGAATACGGCCAAAACGAAGAGGAAGAATGCTCCTCCGCCAATCAAAATCCAGAGCAGTGTGCGCGAACGTGCTTCAGGCATGGGAAAAGTTTAGCACTAAGAGGCGACACGCGAAGCCGTGGCGGCGTTCGCCTTCGCGTCCTTGCCGATCAGAAAAAACACTTTGAACCATCAAGAATCACGCAGGAACTATCAGATTTGCCGCATTCCGCTGTACTCCAATTTCGACCGGGGTACGGCAAACGTATTCTCCATCGGCGTAGACCTCGACCGGATGTTCGGTCTCAACTCGCACCTGAGGCGCTTGAAAGTACTGGACTCCGCGAACGTTCAAATGACGACCGGCGTATACCGTTGGAAACAGGCAAAACAGTTTGAAGGGGTCGATGCCGCCAACGACGCAAATATCCAGGAAACCGTCGTCCATCTTTGCCCGCGGCGCGATCTTCATCCCGCCACCGTAGACCGAAGTGTTGGCGAAAGCCACCAGCAGCGTGGGTTGATGACTCAAAGTGATCGACTCGGAATTCTGAGCGCTCGCACCGGATGAATCCACAATTTTCGAGATCTTCATCGACAGTGGCGCAAAACGAAATATCGTGGGGATCAGTGTAAGGGCATATCCGCCGTGTCCGCGCAACCAGCGCGGCAAATGATTGGCGAGCCGCGCAACTTCAGCATCCAGGCCCATCCCGGCAACGCAACAGAAGTAGCGTTGATTGTTTGGTGCGCGCGCCTCGTCCGCGCTTCCAAAAGCCGAAATGACTCCCACATCGATCGTCTTTATGTTGCGTTTACCAGCGCAAAAATCTTGCCAGGCTCGAAGCGAGTCGCGCACCCGGCGAAACCCTATCGCCCGCGCGAAGTCGTTGCCGCTCCCCGCGGGTATAACCAGCACGGGCAATCCAAGCCTCACCAGTTGGGCGAGATGGCGATGAATCGTCCCATCGCCACCGAACAGCAGAATGACATCTGCCTCTTGGTTTGAGACGGGCAGTCCGATTCTCCAATCGACGTCGTTCTGGGACTGAAATGGTCTGAGGCCTTCGGGGGAACATCCCAGCCCGAGAATCGCCGCCGCGCGCATCTGCGGGGATGAGGGTACCACCAAGTTCGCCAGTTCTGTTCTGGTATGCTTTCGGGACAGAACTCATGAAAAACCTGCTTACCCCCGTTCTTCTGCTCTTGTTTTGCAATGCCGCAGTGGGCCAAAGCTCTCCGCATGCCTTCAGGTTTGAAGATGCCGCCACGCTTCATAGTGCCTCCGCCGTTGCGGTTTCGCCGGATGCGAAAACTGTCCTGTACAGCGTGCAGTTTGGAGCGGAGAAAGGCCCGGAGAAGTTGGAGTGGTACCTGATTCCAGCGGCGGGGGGCGAGTCGCGGCGGCTGGAAGTTCCTGAGAATTTCGAACCCACGGGCTTCACGCGCGACGGGTCGGCTCTGTACGGTCTGTATGAGGTGAATAAAAAGCAGCAGCTAGCTACATTTCCCATAGCTCCACCGAACACTCCCGCGGCCGCAGCGGCAACACCGGTTCCTTTTACATCTTTGCCCGATGGCGTCCATTCCGCGCTGATTTCTCCCGATGGCTCACGCTATGTCGTGCTGGCCGATCCGCGGTTGCCAGATCCTCTCCAGGAGGTGCACACCGTCATCGAAGCCGAGCCCATCGGCATCTACATGATCGCCGCTGATGGGAAGGATGGTGCGTGGTGGTGCCCCACTCTGAAGGATGTGAACGAAGTTGCGTGGTCAAATGACGGTTCTTTCCTGGCTGTTCTGTCCCAAACACCCAAGATTGGATTTCATTATGTCCGCTCGTTCATTAACGTTTGTGACGCCACTGGGGCGCGGCATGTGGCGACGATCGAAAACGCTGCGGCTGGAATCGGCTGGATCGACGGCGGCAAGGAAATCGTCTTCCTGAGCACGACTACTCAAGTTCTGACCCCGGATCACGTCTGGACAGTCTCCGCGAATGGCGGCACGCCAATCGATCGAACGCCGAAACTCGACGGTAGCGCTCAGCAACTCACTGTCGATGCAAGCGGCAATGTGTGGGTTACCGTGGCGCGTGGTGTGAGATCGGAAGTCGATATATTCCGGAATGACTCGTTGACTCCAGCCTATCAATGGCCCGACGGAACCATCGACAGCCCGCCGGTTTCTCCGCAGATCGCCTCCTCGCCGGGTGTCCGCGTTTTCACGGTCGCCGATCCGCAGCATGCGGCGAATGTCGCGATCGTCCACGGGAACACACTGGAGCTGGTCACGAAAGAAGGTGATGACCAGATCGCAAAAATTTCTCTCGGCGAAGTTCGCCGCGTGCATTGGACTAGCAAAGAAGGAATAGAGCTGGAAGGCATCGCCACGTTTCCAGCGCGCTACCAGTCTGGACGGAAGTATCCCTTCCTGGTGCTGCCGCATGGCGGGCCTGAAGCCAATGACACGCTGCGCCTGGACATGTTCGCACGAATAATCGCCGGCATGGGTTACGTTGTGTTGCAGCCGGAATACCGTGGGTCGACCGGATATGGAACCGAATTCCTCGACGCAATTTATCAACATTTTGGCGATCGGGCCTACCGCGACGTGGATAGCGCGACCGATTACGCCGTGAGCCAGGGCTGGGCGGATCCCAATCGGCTGGCCATGTTTGGCTGGAGCGCTGGGGGCTTCATGACCTCCTGGACGGTCACGCAGACACATCGCTACAAGGCTGCCATCGAGGGCGCTGGCATTACTGACTGGGCCAGTTTCATGTGGACCAGCGATCTGCAGCAGGTCGATTACGACGCTCGCTGGCCGGATAAGGACGTCGATGCTTTTCTGAAATTCTCCGCTGTGATGCATTCCGAAGACGTGACCACGCCCTTGCTGATCCTGCATGGGGATGCCGATGAGCGTGTGCCCACCTATCAGGGCCGGGAACTGTTTGAAGCGCTGGCTGCTCGGGGCAAAACTACACGCATGGTGACGTATCCGGGATCGCCACATTTTCCAAAGGTCTGGGAGCAGAGGCAGGACGTGTTTCGCGAAATCGCCGCCTGGCTGGCGAATTACAACCCGTAAGGAGAACGCAGGGATAGCCGAGAGCGGCTGTCCTACAAAGGTCACATTACTACCGCTCAAGGTGCGAAGGGCCCGCGAATGTGAACCTGTTTCAGTTTCCGACCGAGATGAATCACAACGGTCTTCGGAAACGTGGGATTGCCAAGACAATAAATGGGATCCTTCACCGGAACGTCATCGATCTTAACCGACCCCGCCGAACGTTTCTTCGATGCTTCAGTAACTGACGTGGCGAGCCCCGCTTGGTGCACAAGCTTATCCGTCTTGATGGGAGCCGCCTCGGGCACCGCCTGTCCAGGTAACCAGCCCGAGGCAATGTCTTCATAATTGACCTGTACCTGCTCGATCTCTTCGGGGGTTTCTCGATATTGGAACTGCTTTGTCCACTTCTGCATCGCCGCTTCGGCAACCTCGGAAGAGTGAAAATCCCTTACGATTCGGGCTGCAAGCTCTTTTTTTGAGTCCATCGGGTGTTGGCGCTGCTTAAGGTCTTCGATTTCAGCCACCTGAACATCGGTCAACAGTTCGTAATAACGCCACATCATTTGGTCGGAGATGCTCATGATCTTGCCGTACATTTCGAGAGGCGGCTCATGAATCCCGATCGCGTTGTTCAGCGACTTCGACATTTTCTGCACGCCGTCGAGCCCCTCCAGGATTGGCGTGGTCAGCACCACCTGCGACTCCTGTCCGTAAGCTCGTTGCAACTCGCGGCCCACGAGCAGATTAAACTTCTGATCCGTCCCTCCAAGTTCCACGTCTGCTTCGAGAGCGACTGAATCGTATCCCTGGACCAAGGGGTATAAGAGTTCGTGCACCGAGATTGGTTTCTCCTCCTGGAAGCGCTTATGAAAGTCCTCGCGCTCGAGCAGTTGCGAGACGGTGTACTTCGCCGCCAGCCGGACAAAATCGTCCGAAGTAAACGGCCCGAACCATCGCCGGTTGAAATCGATGACGGTTTTCTTCGGATCGAGAATCTTGAAAACCTGCGCTTTGTACGTTTCGGCATTCTGCTCGATTTGCTCGCGGCTCAGCGGTGGCCGCGTGGCCGAGCGTCCGCTGGGATCGCCGATCATTCCGGTGAAGTCGCCGATCAGAAAGATCGCGGTGTGGCCGAGATCCTGAAAGTGCTTCAGCTTGCGCAGCACGACCGTATGGCCCAAGTGCAGGTCGGGCGCGGTAGGATCCATGCCCAGTTTCACGCGCAGCGGCTTGCCGGTGGAGCGTGACTTCTCCAGTTTGGCGCGCAAATCTGCCTCGCGGATGATCTCCGCCGCGCCCTTTTTCAGATAGGTGAGTTGTTCTTCTACCGGAGCGAAGTTCGACACCGAGTCATTATATGTGGCAGCC
The DNA here is from genome assembly GCA_030038125.1 of Candidatus Sulfotelmatobacter sp. Lineage (GTDB taxonomy): Bacteria > Acidobacteriota > Terriglobia > Terriglobales > Acidobacteriaceae > Sulfotelmatobacter. Next base: position 9,144 of record JASHPL010000009.1, on the reverse strand, counting down.
GGGCAGATTTGCGGTTTCAGATCGTCGACTTCAGCCTCTCAATTAAAACAATTGTTGCTCAAACGGTCTTGATATCCAGACTTCGCCACAAGTACCAGCAGGCGATGCTGCGGTAGGGAGCCCAGACGCGAGCGATTTTTTCCATCTCTTTCGGCTTTGGCAGCTTGCGCTTGCGGTAATGTTTCTTGATTGCAGCTTGAACACCATAATCGCCCGTGGGCAGGACGTCGGGGCGCCGGAGCGTGAACATCAGAAACATCTGCGCGGTCCAGACGCCGATGCCTTTGACCTGCGTCAGATGTTCGATGACTTCCTCGTCGGTCATTTCCAGCAGTCGCGAAAAATCGAGCACGCCGGATGCGGTTTTTGTTGCCAGATCGCGCAGGTATGCGGATTTCTGCTTCGATAATCCGACGCCACGCAACTGCTCGTCACTGAGGGCGAGAATTCCAGCCGGCGTGAGCGGTTCACCGGCAAGCGCTGCGAAGCGGTTGAAGATCGTCTCGGCGGCTCTCCCGTTCAATTGCTGATAGATGATCGCCTCGGCCAGGCTGTGAAACTCGGGAGGGCCGAACTCCATGCGGAATGGGCCGACCCGCTCGATGATCTCCCGCAGCACCGGATCAGACTTTCTGAGATGGTTGAGCGCTTTACGCATGAACCATAGATTTACCACAAAGCCGATGAGAAGGCGAATAAAAAACGAATCGATAGATTTTCTGATTTCTGACTTTTCGCGACCTCTGCGGGCGGCAAGGAACTGGCGTCCACGGCCTCTACGAAAGAAATCTTACGGTTTCTTCTACCAGCTCGGCCGTAGCTTTGTATGGATCTCCGGGAGCGTCGTACTCGATCGAGCAATATCCCTTGTAGCCATTCTTCTTGAGGATCGCAAAGGTGCGCGCCAGATCTACGTGCACCGCCTTGCCTTGTTCGTCGACTTCGCCATCTTTCACGTGGCAAATGCCATAGGCGTGCGCGAACATGGCATCGATGGCGCGGTAGGCAAACTCTTCATCATGCGCGGCCAGAGAATTGCCAAAATCGGGCAAGGCGCGGAGCCACGGACTGTTCACTTTGTCGATGACCTGCACGATGAAAAAAGGATCTTCGCTGATCGGATTGTCATTTTCCAGATGCACGACAACATTTCTTGTGGCGCCATACGCCGCGACGCGAGAGAGCGTCTCGGCAGCGCGTGATACGTCAGGCTCGGAATCCTTGGCGGCTTCGATATGCGTGCGAATGCTGGGAGAACCCAGGGCTGCTCCCACATCAACCCACTTCTTGCTGAAAACGACAGCCCGCTCGCGCTCCGCGGGATCCTTAGCGTATTGGCTATAGCGGCCATCCACTGCAATATCCACGACCGAGGAATGAGCTTTCTCGACCGCGGTTCGCAATTGCTCGAGATATTTGGCATCGGTTGAGGGGAAAACAGGACTCCACGGCTCAATGTAATGGACGTTGAATTTTTCACTTACGTGCGCGGCAAAATCCTTGAGCTCGATTTGTTGAGAGGATGGAATGGAACTGGGAGTCTTGCCGTCCCAGCCTTTCCATCCAACGATGTATTCGCGAAAAGGATAGGCCGCGACCGCAACACGATCGTGCGGCGCTGTCGGGAATTGAAATGCGGGCCCCGCAGTGCGCGCGCGGGCAAATTCAGGTAAAAGCCAGGCTGCGGCCGCAGCGCCGGTGCTTTGCTGGAGGAATTGTCTTCGGGAGGTGGCGCTCATCCGCGCCAGTGTAGCAGAGAAGAGTTCATCGCGCGGAGTTGGTGAGTGATCGCGAAGCGATTTCCGCTGCACGCTCGTTATGCTAAGTTTTCTGGCTCTGACACCATTTTCTGAATGAACGCTGCTCGCTCCGACACTCCGGCGGGTTCAACGAAGACAATTTCAAATCCATAGTCGCGATACGTTTCTTCATGGATTCGTTCGAAGCGAAGCGCTTCGTCAAAATTAATCCGCCGCGCTCCCGTCGCCGTAATGAAACCAAGATTCCGGATAAAGAAGACGACCTTCTCGAAGATCGCTTGCTTCCGGAGGCCGTCCACTTCGCGAGACAGCGCTTCGGGCGTTCGATATCCGAGATAGCTCGCCAGGGCAGCCGTGCAAATGAGAGACCGATCGTGGAACTGTATCTTGTCTGGTATCGTCGCCGCGCGCGCCAGTCGTCGGCTTTGCAACTCGGCCACGGTGTCGATGAACGATGACTGTTTCCACGGCTCAGCTTCACCTCGGGCCTGTGCGAGAGCAATGACGTCGGTGGCGGCTTCTTCCACCACGCCGAATCCTGCACACTCCAACTGCCGAAGGACGGCCGTTTTTCCTGCGCCCGGTGCTCCGGTCAGGATGAATCGCTTCATGTTTACGACGTTCAATGTAGTGCACCTCAATTCTGGAGCATTGGAATGCGGTCGTGAGTTGTTAGAGAGAATTACCTGTTGGGCCAGAAAAACAACCTTGAGGCCGGGACTTTGATCCTGGGCTACAGCAGCTGGAACAATTATTGTGAGACGGAGTAAAGCCGACCGGCGAATGCTTCCATGCATTCGTCACGACTTTACATTATGAGCGCGCCTCAGGATGAACGGGGCTTGCTGGATGGGCCGAGAGCGACAGCAGATTCGGAAGTGAGATACAAAAAAGTAAAGGTTTCCTGCAAATAAAGGCGAACGTGCGTGTCATTGTGACTCAGGTAGCCGATCGAGGCGTCCTGGCCGATGTGAAGATCGAGATCGCCGCCGCGGGTGGTGACGACGAAAGCGCCGTCAATCGCTGGCGCCCAGATGATTTTGCCTTCCACCAACCGTTTGACATGTTCCAGGACCGGATAGCCGTAATCGCTGGTCTCAGCGAGTTCGGTATAACAGTCGGCGCCGAGCAGAATGGAATACGGGCCGTTGACACCCACCAGGCGCAATTGGCTCAGGGCTTGCGCAAAAGCCTCCGGATACTTGCGGACGTCAGCGGGAAGCGGTTTCTTGGGATTGCTGGTGCCCTGGCGAACGCCAACGATTCCGGCGGCGTCGTAGCCTTCGAAAATGGCACGGTCTTCGGCGAAGGCAAGTTTGCGCGCGGCATCCTTTGCGGGTTGCCAATCGGAGTCATTTGCGCCCCGCTCGACGTCATCGATCATCTGGCGCTCGAGCTCGAAGGGAACGCGCAGCTCGACCAGGGCTTTCGTTTCACGCTGTCGGGCTGTGATGCCATCTTCGGGCGCGGCGATTCCGCGCAGGTGGCCTGTACCCACCGCCGAGAAAGCAGTCCCCGCCGGGCCATTAAAATCCACAACGTGGCGACCAGCCAGATACCGCTTGATGGTGCGAGAAGTTTCTTCCTCAATTTGAACCCACGCGGCATCAGAAATGGGAGCCAGCTCACGATGCAGGTTATTCACGAGAATTTTCTCCTTTCAGGGAACCTATGCCGAGGGAACCATTGTTCGATGGCGCAGTGGAGGCGGATGTTTCAGCGGGCGTTGAAGCCGTCGCAACCCTTTCTGAGCCCGAGGATGCGGTGGGTGCGGGCTGGTCAGGGGAAACATTGTCAAGGAAAGTGGAAGTCGGCACGAAGAACAGATTGCCCGTGACCGCAGTGCTGAAATCGAGGATGCGATCGTAATTGCCCGGCGGTCGCCCGATGAACATGTTTTCAAGCATTTGTTCGATGGTGCGGGGCGAGCGGCTGTAGCCGATGAAATAGGTGCCGAACTCGCCATGTCCGGGGCGGCCGAAGGGCATGTTGTCGCGCAGAATTTTGATTTCCCGGCCGTTTTCTTCAATGGTGGTCAGAGCGTTGTGGGCGGACGTCGGCTTGACCGAGTCATCGAGTTCGATGTCGGCAACTTTTGTGCGGCCGATGATTTTTTCCTGGGCTTCGGTGGGAATCTGGTTCCAGGCGTCGAGATTGTGAAGATACTTTTGCACGATGACATAGCTTCCTCCGGAGAAAGCGGAATCTTCATCGCCAATGAAAACCGCATCCGCCGCCGCGCTGCCTGTAGGGTTTTCGGTGCCGTCGACGAAGCCGAGGAGATCGCGTTCGTCAAAGTAGCGGAAGCCGTGGACCTCGTCGGCGGTGGTGACGGCGCCCTCGAGTCGAGCCATGATTTGCGTGGCGAGCTCGAAACAGAGATCCATATGCATGGCGCGGATGTGAAAAATCAGGTCACCGGGTGTGGAGACGGCATGGCGCGGACCGGAGCGAATCTCGCGGAAAGGATGAACTTCGGCGGGACGTGGCCCACCAAAGAGGCGGTCCCAGGCGTCGGAACCGATGCCCATGATACAGGACAGCGACCCTTCCAGGGCGCGAAAACCGACGGCGCGCAGAAGCGCCGACAGATCAGCACAGAGGGAAAGGACAGGGGCGCGATTTTCGTCACCCGGATTGATGGTGACGACCAGGAAAATTGCGGCCTTTGTCAGCGGGGAGGCAACCAACTGCGGGACAGTTAACACTGCCGATGCTTGCGTGGTCAGCGACTCGGGTGCCATGGGGATTCTAGCTGCGGCTAAGGCAGACTCCAGCGGAATCTTTCTACTACGTCGGGCGCGAGATTCCAAATTATTTCATCTCTTACGCGAGTCCGCCCGATTCAAACGCAATCTGGCGGCACCTCCGGGGGGCGCCCTTAATAATCCTATTACTTTCGCACGATTCCCGCAGAATCCTCTCCTGTAATGTTTTTTGCCTTCCTGAGACTACCGGTACAGGAGGAAAAGACATGACAATCTCAACTCAACTCAGGACTACGGAAGGCACGGCTACTTTGGCGGCGGGAAACTCCATGAACCATGCATCCACGACTTCAACTCTGAAATCGATTTTTGTGGGTCACAACGGCTTGCGCGCGGGGTGGCGATTGCTGCTGTTTTTAATAATCTCCATCGGACTGCAGGGTGCGTTTGTACTGATTCGCACGGGCGGAGTGCAGGGATTTCTAGATCAACAAAAGAAAGCGGCTCAGATTACTGTGACACCACTCCTGATAGGCACCTCAGAGGCAATCGCGTTCCTGGTCATTTGCTTTGCCACGGTGGTCATGGCAAAGATTGAGCGCAGAAGATTCAGCGAATATGGTTTGCCGATGGCCAAGGTGCTGGGCAAAGACTTTTGGAAAGGTGCGTCGTGGGGGTTTTTGGCGCTGAGCGGGACGCTGCTAGCGACATTTTTGCTGCATGGATTCCGCATTACTGGGCTGGCGCTGCATGGCACAGCGATTGTGTCGTCTGTGCTGGGCTGGGGCCTTGCATTTGTTCTGGTCGGACTGTTCGAGGAGTTTCTCTGCCGCGGATACGTGCAGTATACGCTGACATCTGGCATCGGCTATTGGCCGGCGGCGTTCATCGTGTCGGCATTTTTCGGTTTTACCCATGCCTTTAACCCCGGGGAAACAATCGTGGGAGCGATTTCCGCGGGGCTGTTCGGAATTCTGTTCTGCTTATTCTTGCGGCGTAGCGGAAGTCTTTGGATTCCGGTTGGCTTTCATGCGGCGTGGGATTGGGGACAGGCGTTTTACGGCGTGGCCGACAGCGGCATTCATCCTTATCACAGTGTCTTCGCCTCCGCGTTTCATGGGCCGATGTGGCTTACGGGCGGGACGGTCGGCCCGGAGGCAAGCATTATGACTCCGATTGCCCTGATGGTTGTCGGGTTGATCTTTAATCACTACCATCGCGAGAATCGGTACCCGGCGCGGAGTAAGGCTTTAACCGAAGGAAGCCTGTGAACCGCCAAGGACACGAAAAAGCACTCAGGAGATTCCAGCGGCTTCGTGTCCCTTTTTTTCGATGCAATGTGTGATTGCCGGCGAGGCCACTTCCTTGAGCGAGAAACACAAGGCTTTGGAGCAACAGTTCGACCGTATTCTCGACGAGCATGGCGGCGCCATCTCGCGGCTGGCGTACGGGTATGAAGCGGTGGCAAGCATTCGTGAGGAACTGGTACAGGAGATCGGACTCGCGATCTGGCAGGCGTTGCCGCATTTTCGCGGCGAGTGTTCGGAGCGGACGTTCGTCTTTCGCATCGCGCACAATCGCGGATTGACGCATGTGTGGAGACGGCGTCCGGTGCATCAACCGCTGGAGGATTTGGAAGAGCAGGATCAGCCGGTGGATCCGCGGCCGCATCCGGATGAACAGGTGGCACAGAGCGATCAGCGGTCGCGGCTGATGGAGGCGATTCAGTCGCTACCGTCGGGATATCGGGAGATGATCGTGCTCATGCTGGAAGGGTTGTCGTATGCCGAGATTGCTGAAGTCGTTGGTATCAGGGAAAACAATGTGGCAGTGCGGTTGAATCGGGCGCGGAAAGCGTTAAAGGATGCGATGGGAGTGAGGCCATGATCGAAGACCGCGAACTCGAAAGCTGGCGGGAACAGTGGGCGGCGGTGGCGGGGCCGTCGCCGGACCTGCAGCGCAAAGTGCGGCAGAAGATCGAGCGGCAGAACCGGCGGTTCGTCGTTGGGAACCTCGCGACGGCCATTGCGTTCACCGGGATCCTGATTTTTGCTGCGTTCCTGCCCGGGCAGGCGGGCCGGCTGGGAACCGGGTGGGCAACGGGCATAGTCTGCTTGGTTATCGTGTCGGTCGCGGTGCGGGTATGGAATCTGCGGGGCGCATGGCGAGCTGAGGCCCAGTCCACACGCGGCTTTCTGGAACTTTGGCGCAAACGTGTGGAGGCCCGGCTGCGGTTGTTGCGGGTCTCCATTTATGTGTCCGTGGGGTGGCTGGTTTTCTGCGCGATCCTGGCCGTAGTCAATTGGCCCCTCATTGGTCCGGACGTAAAGGTCCGGCCCAAGGAATGGATCGAGGTACTGGTTGCCTGCACGCTGATGCAGCCGGTCATCTGGTACTGGGCGGGCTGGTTGAAGCGGCGGAAGATGGCTGAACTGAACGAGGTGAAGCGGATCCTGGACGGGATGACCGAGTAGAGCCCTTGTCTTGTGATCGTGGACTAAATGGGCAGACGATCAAATCTGCCTGCCTACGGGTGCATGCGTGCAATCGGAGGATATAACGCCAACCATGACAACCAGCAGCAGTCCGTCGATTACGATTGCGGTGATGCATGGGACAACAGGGTCTTCTAACCCAGCGACTCCCTCGTGAGGCCAATTGAGAACACTTGAATTCGTCCTGTCGTTCGCTTTATTGATTTCGGCCGGATGCCAGCGGGCACAAAAGGAGAGCAATGTGCTCAATCCACAACAAACCGAAAAAGCCATTGCAGGACTTCGTGCGGCCTATGCGGCGTTCAATCGCGGTGATATCGACGCGGCAGTGCAGTTATTTGACCCAAATGTCGAATGGATCGAGCCGACCGAGTTTCCCGGAGGAGGCGCCTATCACGGCGTCGAGGGGGCAAAGCGCTACCTTACCCAATCGCGAGCGGGCGCAGCGCAAGTAATCAGTGAGCCGGAGCGGTTCATTCCCTCTGGCGATCGGATTGTCGTCTTCGTCTATGCGCGCGTGCTGCCCAAAAGCAGCAGCACTTGGCAGGAGATAAGGCTCGCAGACGTTTACACCTTCCGCGACGGCCGGGTGACGCAAATGCACGCCTTCGCCAATCGCCAGGACGCTCTTCGCTGGGCTGGCGCTGAGGAATCCTCGCAATGAGTGCAATCGGAGATTTTTAACCAGTCAGCGACACTTAAGCCACGGCGCCTTCTTACTCTCCCAAACCGTGTTGTCCAAGCCCAGGCTCTACAGCGCTTACCACTTCTGTTCAACGAAGAGCACCCTTCAGACATCGCTCACCCCCCGCCATTGATGTTACGTACCACTTAACGGTGCCTGTATGCCGACGTTAACACGACCCCAAAAGCCCGAACCAACTGTCTGCAAGTCGATGGGGCTCATCGCCGCCCTCCCATGCACAAGCGGTGGATTTCCACCTTTGCGACGGAGGCCGACTTAGCCAAGGGGTCATCGGCCCACATCGCTTGAACGGCTTCGCGCGAGGGTATTTGGATGATTTCCGCAAAGCCTCTCCAGTTCGCGCGATCGATCGACGACATCGACCCATAGACCACCATCTGGTCCGAGTACTTCGACGCGAAATCGCGATGAGCATCGGCGAAATCTTGGACGGCAGCCCCAGTCTGCTCGGTTGCGTGAGCGAGAATCAGAAACAGCGGGTCTGCGGATCTCCATTTAAAGTTCCACATCGTCCGCCCGACCAGGTTCTCCCAGCGTTTGATCATCACATCTTCATAGACACCAACTGTGTAGAACGGTTCCTGATAGGCGAAAGTCTCCGCGTCTTCGTCCGCAGCCAGGTCGACGATGTGCAAACTGCCGGTATGCTGATTGCCGTCGGGCGTCAGAGTCGGTCCGCGCGCGATCACGCGGCTCGCATGCCCGTCCATGAAAGACCAATGCTCCTCCGTAAAGCGCTCAAGTAGAGCCGTCGTATCCGACCTGTCTCGGCAAAAGAATAAGTAATCCATGTCGCATCCGCACCCCATGAGGGTTCGGCCAGGCCCGTGTAATCTACAGGTTCCTTTTCCTTCGGTGGATCGTAGTCAAACACATCCGGCTTCCTGAAAGTGGAACCAGCCCCGTCTCGCGGCCCATGCGATCAGCACGAGCAGAATTATGCAGACCTCAAGGATGATTACCCGTCTGCTCGGCGTTTCATTTTTCGACGTACTATCACGCGGGAAATTATGACGCCCTCTACCCTAACTGTCGAGAACAGCGTTCTCACAACATTGCGCTATTTGTTCGCCCCGGACGGGCATTTTGAGCGCTATGGGATATTTCAACAATTACGTTTCTCCTTGAGTCGCTTCGATTGGTAGAGTTGATAATTTTACTGTGGACCCGCGCAAAAATCGGATGTTACGGTTCTGGGTACTCGTTGCCGCCGTTAGTGGCTGCTCTAGTCGCGTCTTCTGCCAAGAACCCCGCACTTACGTTCCGAATCTCCCTGAAGCGCGCAAGTTGTTGGGACGGCACTTCGAAACCCTAGCCGACGGCACTCGCATACGGTATGAAGACAGGTTGGTTTGGCGGGCTTTAGTCGTCATCCGGTCCTGTTGGTGTGCTCTTGTTGTTGATGAAGTGGGAAGCGTCGAGTGCTGCGGGAATGTTCTTATAAGAAATGGGCGGTTGTGTAAGGTTGATGCAGT
>JASHPL010000055.1 GCA_030038125.1 Candidatus Sulfotelmatobacter sp. | reverse complement strand
CGCAGCGCCGCGACGCGAACGAGCGGCTCGGGATCGGCGGCGAGCAGAACGAGAAGATGGGGAATCGCGCTGCGTTTCTCGCGTTCACCGAGCACGAGGCAAATCTGCGCACGCTTGGCTGCGTCGCTGTGGGCGAGTAAAGCGACCAGTTGATGTTCATATTCGTGGGAGTAAACATCCACACCGGCGCCACATTTGCGGCAAACCGTCGGCGTGACGGTAATCTCGCCCCAGCAGTTTGGACAGTGCGCCATCATGATCCCTCCAGTTGTCTACGAAGACACTTTCAGATTGCGAGTACTCAGATTCCATCGCCTTGACAGTTTTGGTCGCCAGGATTTGCGAGTGAGGCCAGCCGGCACCCCGACCCCCCGGGACAAGAACCCTTCTTGCCAGGAGTCATCAGCCGTCCGACCTATATGGAGGGAAAGCGGTTAGCGGTGGTACTCCTTCACCGATAACAACTACACCGATTATAGATGCTGACCGGTTGCCCGAGTGGCAAATTCTTTTGGTGGCAAATTCTTGCTTGTCCATTGCGGGGACAGTGCGCTAAACTTCGCGCATGGGTGAGGGAGTTCACCCTTAACCGCTGTCCTTCCGATTCGCCAGGGCAGCTGATGACTCCTGACAAGGACGCTTGTCTCAGGAGTCGTTGCCTGGCAGCTATTCCTCAAATCAAGCGACCTGGAGTCGAGTAAATAATCTCGAGCGCAGGCCCATGAAAAAGACCGTGCAGTACAGCCATGCTTATCTCATCCAGCGGCCCGATCATCTCCCGACCGATTTTCCTGTAAAGGCAGATTTCGCAAAACTCATATGCGGACTATTCTTGCCATCGAGACGACACGGGAGGTTTGCTGTTGCCTCTTGTCCCGCGCGCATTCTGCTTCTTTTTCCAGATAGCGTGGCAGCCGTACCACACCCTTCCACGGGATCGCCGCGGGTCGACATTCGGATTGACGAAATTGTAGTGATTGAACAGCGTCGCCTGTTCCCGGACGCGAGTATCTCTATCCAGGCCTCAGACGGGGTCCAAGAGTGCCCATACGACGTGCACGAAGAGGGATCTGTCGGGGAATTCCTGTCCCACTTGCGGCACCTCTTCCTAACCAACCAGCCGGCGGAACGCACGTTGGGCCGCAGTGTCTTTGGCGAACCGCTGGATCACAAGTTTGGTTGCGGGGAGTCGGACAACGTGGACCGCTCGGAAGCGTTGGATGCCCGGTTCTTCAGTGCACCAACTACCATGATCCGAAAAAGATGGCTTTCCCGGGCAACTGTGCTGATACCGGGAGAGTACCTCGCCCTGACCTCACGAAGGATTCTTTGGCTGTCCGATCAAATCGATGGTGTTTACCAACCAAGCGGCATGATTGCGAAATATGCTCCCTTGCGCCATATATCCGAGATTCGTTTTGGCCGGCGGGGCGACACTTGCGAAATCAATTTGGAATTTTGGGGGAACATCCGGTGGTCTGTGCCGATTCAACCTGATTTCTATGACGAGGCTGAATCATTTACCAAACAGGCACGGGAACTGTTGCGTCCGCGAGGAGCCAAAAAATGGCCTGAGCGTCTGCCAGTGGAAAGGGCATGAGGATTGTGAATGGACGAAGGCTTGGAAATGTGGCTGGTGCGGCACGGGGAAACGGAGTGGAGCGGGGGCGGACCGCATGCGGGTATTACGGAGGTCGGTCTCACAGATCGGGGAAGGCGCCAAGCCGCGGTCATTGGCCGGCAACTCGAGGGAAAATACTTCGCTCGGGTGTTGACCAGTCCTCGTCAGCGCGCCCAGGAGACCTGTCGCCTGGCGGGTTTTGGGGATGTTGCCGAAACTGAGGATGCGATCCAGGAGTGGAACTACGGTTCGTACGAAGGAAAGACGACTTCCGAGATCCGACAGATCCAGTCAGAATGGTCCATCTGGAAGCATGGTACAGCGGATGGTGAATCCATCGAACAAGTAGCGGCGAGAGCGAAGAAAGTCATCACCGATTGCGCGAGTTGCTCAGGCGCCGTCCTGCTGTTCTCGCACGTCCACTTTCTTCGCGTCCTTGCCACCTGTTGGCTGGGACTGAAGCCAGACGCAGGAAGCTTCTTCGGTATGGACGTCGCTTCGCTCAGCATACTTGGCCACGAGCGAGAAACTCGAGTGATCCGACTTTGGAATGACGTCGCTGGTCTGCTCCCGAATCGGAGGGTGCGAGCGCTGGGCAGCGATGACGGCAAGGTGCGAAGCACACAGGTGACTCGATGATGACCAAAGAACAGAATGCAGAAGCGATCTGCGAAAGGCTTATCGCGCTCGGCTATGCTAAGCAAAAAAAAGTGCGAATGTACGGAGAGGAATTCGAATTGATTTCGAATCCCTTCGTCGATGAAAGCGGCTTTGCCGTTCAAGCGTTTTCGAGCAGAACGGGCGAAATAAGACAGTTGCGTATTCCACTATCAGTTCTGCGAGCCGTAACACGCGTTGTCGAACATCCCGATGCCGACGCCGCCTGACCGGCGACGCTTGAGAAGTCGGTGATAGTGCCGTTTCCCATGCCTACCGCGGCGGGGCGGGATCAAGTTTTGAACTTTCGTCGTAGAGTAGCAAAGGGGGAAGTATTTATGACGCCAGCGCTCGAAGGTCTTGAGCCCCAGGAGATTTGGAAGCATTTTGGTGCCATTGCGAGAATTCCCCGCGCCTCCACCAAAGAAGCTGCCGTGATTGACTACGTGCTTTCGCAGGCTGGCCACAACGGCTACGAGGTCATACAGGACAAGGTAGGGAACCTGGTGGTTCGCAAGCCGGCACACAGGGGACGCGAGGCCGCGCCCATGGTGATGTTGCAAGCACACCTCGATATGGTTTGCGAGAAGAATGAAGCGACGGTCCACAATTTCGACATTGATCCGATCCGGATCGTACGCGACGGCGATTGGCTCAAGGCCGATGGGACAACGCTGGGTGCAGATAATGGTGTGGGCATCGCGGCAGCGCTGGCGGTGATGGCCAGCGAGGATCTGGCGCACGGTCCGCTCGAGTTCGTCTTCACCGTAGACGAAGAGACAGGTCTTACCGGCGCCACCGAATTTTCCGCGGGGATGCTGAAATCGAAATACTATCTGAACCTCGACACTGAAGAAGCCGACACGATCTGCATTGGTTGCGCAGGCGGAGTGAAAACGATCGGCCGCCATCAGATCGATTTGCGAAAAGCAAAAGCGGTGCAGGCCTGGCGGGTGAAAGTGTCTGGATTAAAGGGTGGGCACTCGGGCGTGGACATCCACCAAGGGAGAGGAAATGCATTGCGCATACTCGGCGGTGTACTCCAATCTGTGCTCAGCCAATACCGGGCAGACGTCAGCGAGGTGAACGGCGGCAGTGCCCAGAACGCGATCCCGCGTGACGCTTTTGCCATTGTGCTACTCGATGCTCGGAAAGAGAGCGAGTTGCGATCACTCATCGCAAAGGCGGAACAGGAATACAAAGCGGATCTTGGTGCATTCGATGCGGGGTTACAGATTACGGTCGAGCCCGTCTCGCGTCCCGCGAAAGTCATGAAAGCAACCGACGGGAAAGTTGTTGTTGACCTTTTGGCGAGCCTTCCTCACGGTGTTTTGGCGATAAGCCCGGATGTTCCTGGCTTGACGCAAAACTCCACGAATCTTGCGACCGTGAGTACCAAAGGCGAAACGTTGGAGATTGTGACCAGCCAGCGCAGCGCGATTGAGAGCAGCAAGCGGACCGCAGCGAATATGGTGGCGACGATTTTTCGGTTGGCGGGTTTTGACGTCGAGCATTCGGGCAGTTATCCGGGATGGAAGCCCGAGCCGAACAGCGAGGTGGTAGTAAAGCTGCAGGCAACGCACGAAAGGTTGTTCGGTCACCCCGCCAAGCTGATCGCCATGCATGCGGGTCTCGAATGTGGCGTGATCGGCGAGAAGTATCCCGGAATGCAGATGGCATCGTTTGGTCCGACGATCGTCGATCCACACAGTCCGCACGAGCGTGTGAAAATCTCAACGGTAGAGGTGTTTTGGAAATATCTGAAGGCGGCCCTGGAGTATCTGTGAGCCTCCGGCACGGTTTTTGAGTCGCGCTTTCACATTAGAGAAATATACCTGCACTATAATCCAGAGCCATGTTGTTATCGGTGAAGGAGTGCCGCCGTTAACCGCCTGGCCCGAGGCTTTCGGGAGGCTGATGACTCCTATTAGGACCTCAAATGGTCCGGGAGTGATTGATGCCACCGAAATGTCCATCTCTGGTCGCACTCCGGCAAACAATTGGCAGTACCGACGTAGACCTGGGCAGCAGGCTCGATATTCCGAGGTTGCGTCGGTTTTCAGCCAACGCGCAGGTACCGTCGAGAACGCTGTTCTTCACCGTTGCTGCGGTCTTTACGGTGCTTCTTGTTTCATCGGTGGCACAATCAACTTCTTCTCCTCCTCCCGACAAGAGCTCCGAACGTCTCGTCTATGTGATTCCGAACAATCGGACGGTCGAACACCAAAAAGGGTTTGCGCCCATAAACATGCGCACGAAATTCAGACTTTCTTCGGA
>JASHPL010000054.1 GCA_030038125.1 Candidatus Sulfotelmatobacter sp. | reverse complement strand
GAAGACAAGCCGCTGAAATATCCGACGATTTTCAATAGCGCTGACATCACGGTCGTCAGCAAAAATGATCTGGCCGGCGCAGTTGAATTTGACTGGAACGCCGCGCAGAAGAGTATTCAATCGGTGCGGCCGGGAATGAAGACATTCCGCCTCTCAGCAAAAACCGGCGAGGGCATGGACGAGTATCTGAAGTTCCTTGCTCAGCAACTTGCCGAACATCGCACCGTCGCGCACACCTGATCGAACTCTCCCACTCCGCGACAACATTCGGCGACGTGGGAGAAACTCATCCTATAACCGGTCTGGATACACCGCCCCCTGCACGAGGGCATCAGGAGAACGGGTGATCCCCGCGGCCGCACGAAGGATTGCGCAATCAACCCACTCCACAAAAAACGATTTTGTAGAGCACGAAATCAGTTCTGCAGTAAAGAAAAAGCGCCCATCTGCCTCTGTGCGATGCTATGATGACGGCAATTCCATAATCTTGTTCGGCACGTTGGACGCGAACTCATGGCCATCGCCCCTAATACTTCTGCGACCAATACGACGGCAACTGCCCCTCCCCAGAGCTATGGTGCACCGTTAGCGACGGTGACCACGCTGTTCTTCATGTGGGGATTTCTCACCTGCCTGAATGACATTCTCGTGCCTCACCTGAAATCGATTTTCGACCTGAACTACACCAAGGTCATGCTGATTAACTTTGCCTTTTTTGGGTCATACTTTTTGTTCTCGGTGCCTTCGGCAAAGCTTATTGACTGGATCGGATATCAACCTTCAATGGTTGCCGGTCTGCTCACGATGGGGGCTGGTGCGTTTCTCTTTTTGCCCGCGGCGAGTGTTCCTTCGTATCCGCTGTTTTTGGGCGCGTTGATCGTTCTTGGTGCTGGGATCACTTGTTTGCAGGTGGCTGCGAATCCGTACGTCACCGTGCTTGGGAAGCCGGAAACCGCTTCCAGCCGCTTGAACCTCACTCAGGCGTTCAATTCGTTGGGGACGTTCCTGGCGCCGTTCTTCGGCGGCCTGTTCATCTTGAGCGCAGTGCCCAAAACCTTGGATGAAGTCCGCGCTTTGAGCCCGAGCGCTCTGCAGGCTTACCGGCTGCAAGAAGCCGCCACCGTCAAAATGCCTTATGTTGGCCTGGGGATTGCGCTGGTCGTGCTTGCGATTGCGATCGGCAGCTTCAAGCTTCCGAAAATTGAGCACGCTCAACACAAAGTCGGGGAAAAGGTAAACGATTCCATCTGGAGGCATCCGAATCTGGTTCTCGGTGCGATCGGAATTTTCGTGTACGTGGGGGCGGAAGTCTCAATCGGCAGCTTTCTGGTGAACTACTTCCACGAGCCGGAGATTGGCGGCCTGGTGGAGAAACTGGGCGCGAGTTTTGTGGCGTTCTACTGGGGCGGTGCGATGCTGGGAAGATTCATCGGATCGAATCTGCTGAGCGGCGCTAAAGCGACTTATATGAGCGCAGTGACCGCCCTCAGCATCGCGTTGATCTTGCTGTCGTATCCAGTGGAGAGTCACCTTCCGCCTGGGTACCAGCCCGGCGTTCCCAACCTTGAGTGGCTGGAATGGCTGCTCGTGTCAGGCCGTCCGCTGTTCGCGCTGGTCGCTATAGCCTGTGCCACGATCGCTATTATGGCTGCGCTGCGCGGCGGTAGGATGACGGCAAAAACCGGGGTCCTGCTTGGAGTTTGCGCTACATCCACCACTGCTCTGGTCGCTGTCTCGATGCTGAGCAGCGGTCATGTGGCCATGTGGAGCATCATTCTTGTGGGATTTTTCAATTCCATCATGTTCCCCAGCATCTTTACGCTCGGCGTCGCCGAACTTGGACCGCTCACCGGGGATGGCTCGGGGATTCTGATCATGGCGATTGTCGGCGGCGCCATCATCCCCGTGGCTCAGGGAGCGATCGCGGACCGCATTGGCATTCATCACGCGTTCCTTCTGCCCATAATCTGCTACCTGTACATTCTGTTTTTTGCGTTGAGCGGATCACGGCCGAATAGCGAACGCTACGCGAAAGCATGAACGACAATCGAAAAATATATTGCAGAAGAGTTGTAGCTGGGGTCACTGACAAGGACCTGTGATTCGTATAAGTTTACGCTGATGTAGTAGGGATTTCGCGAACACTTACGTCATGCCATCAATCAAGAAGCCTGGCCAGAAGCCAAGCGTGATTACGTTGAAGGCGGTAGCGCAGTATGTCGGACTCACGCCAGGGACGGTCTCCGCTGTCCTGAACAACGCGCCTTCAGCCCGCTCCATCCCGCAGGAAACGAAGAATCGTATCCATGCTGCGGCCAAAGAGCTGAATTATCGGCCGAATTTCTTTGCCCGCACGCTGCGCAATAAGCGCACTTACACGATCGGGGTCATTGCCGAAGAAATAGGTGACTCCTACGGATCGGCGGTTATCAGCGGCATCGAACAATATTTGAGGAAGAAAGGTTACTTCTTCCTTACAGTCGCTCATCGTCACGATACGGCTCTGCTCAGCCGATACTCCCAATTGCTGTCCGAGCGCGGCGTCGAAGGCATCATTACTGTCGATACAACCGTGCAAGAACATCCCACGCTACCCACGGTTGCGGTCGCCGGTCACAGAAAGTTAAAGGGAGTCACGAACATCATTCTTGATCATCATCGGGCCGCGGTTTTGGCATTGAGCCACTTGAAGGATCTGAATCATCAACGGATTGCCTTCATGAAAGGAAGCCCGCTCAGTTCCGACTCCGAAGAACGCTGGGACAGTATTTGCCGCGTGGCTGGACAGATGGGGATTAAGATCGATCCCGATCTTGTCATACAGATCGATATGGATGACCCCACGCCGAGGCTGGGTTATCCATTTGTGAAAAAACTGCTCGCGCGCAAGATTCCCTTTACCGCACTTTTTGCCTACAACGACATCTCCGCCATCGGCGCGATCCGAGCTCTGCAGGAAGAGGGCCTGCGCGTTCCTCAGGATGTTTCGGTCATGGGGTTCGACGATATTCCGGGAGCCGCATTTCACATGCCGAGTCTGACCACGGTACGGCAGCCGCTCGGTCGGATGGGTGAAGTGGCCGCCCAGAGCCTGCTGGAACGAATCGAAGACAAAAAAGAATTTCCGACGGAAATTGCCATTGAACCGGAACTTGTCGTGCGCGAATCCACCGGTAATGCCCCCGTCTAGAACCGAGGCTGCTGTATTCTCAGCTCGCGGATCTCAAGCTTCGGACGCCCTTGTGCGGGCGAGCCAACCGGGTGCATCAGCATTGGCCGGAACGCGCTCTCCTTTCACGCTATAATCCCCTGCTCGGTCGTTCGTGCGCTAACAAGGGATCAATTTTCTGTGCCAGGTTTTGTCACGCCTTCCTCCGATGCCAGACGAACGGCTGGTTCTCTTCGCCGCCTGACAGCCGCAGCCAATGTATCTTTTGTTCCCATCGGCATCGCAACCGTGATCCTCAGTCCGCTTCTGCCGACTCTTTCGGCGCGGTGGTCGCTGAATTATTCGCAGGCCGGAGCGTTGTTCACCGCTCAATTTCTCGCGTCCACCATCGCAGTGAGCTTATCCGGTATGTTATCTGCACGCTGGGGATTTCGCTTCGCCATTAATGCTGGACTCTTGGTCATTGCCGCAAGCATCGCCCTGCTGCTCGTCGGTTCGCGGGTATTGGGAATCGCGTGCATCGCAGGCTATGGTGCGGGGTCGGGGATCGCCGTTCCGGCGGGGAATCTTATGGTCGCCGAGGTTAACCCGAGCCGCCGCAGTTCCGCTTTGAATGTCCTCAATTTCTGCTGGAGCGCCGGAGCGGTCGCTTGCCCTTTTCTGGTGGCCGCCGCAGATAAAGCGCACCGCGTCCCGTTGCTTTTGGCATGCATCGCCGGATTCTCTGTTCTGGTGGTGCTCTGGATCGCCTCGCTGCCATTTCCGTTCGTCAACTCTGCTGCGACAAAAATTGCCGAACGAAAAGCCATCGATTGGAAACATCGCGCCTTGCCCGCGTTGGTGGCTCTGTTTTTTCTCTATATCGGAACCGAGAACGCGTTCGGAGGATGGATCGCAGCTTACGCGACCAGCCTCCACAACATGGCTCTGGCCATCGCGGTGATGACTCCGTCTTTCTTCTACGCTGCGTTGACCTTCGGCAGGTGGTGGGCGCCGCTTTTCTTGCGCAAGGTCGACGAAGTTCACCTCGCAAGGACAGGACTGCTGCTCGCTTGCGCCGGAATCGCTGGCATGACGCGTTCGCATGCGCTGATGGGGGTTTCGCTGAGCGCGATTGCGGCTGGGTTGGGTCTCTCCAGTGTGTATCCGATTACGATCTCGTTTCTCGCCCGCGAGTTTGGACCGGTTGCTTCGCGTGTGGGATCGCTAGCCTTCGCCATGTCGAACCTCGGCGGCGCTTGCCTCCCCTGGCTGGTCGGCCTGACCTCGAGTCAATTCGGCACGCTGCGAGCCGGACTCATCATTCCTCTGTTCGGAAGCGCGCTCATGTTTGCACTCTACTTGCGCGATTGGCGGCCGGCTGCGGAAAGCTAGACCGGCCGTACGCGGCGCCATGTGGGGACAACCGTCTCGGCTGTCCGGCGGACCGAAGCTCAGCGCGGCTTAGGTAGAACAATGCACAGAAGTTGCCGAGGGTTTTCGCCGCGAGAGGCTCCGCAATATGGGATAGTCAAATTAGCTTGAAGCCTGGTCATCCGCCAACCATCCGAGCAGCCAACCGTGACAACCGCACCAGCCGATACAAGGGAAACAGAGGTCGCGGCAGCCGGACTGCCTCCCACTCGCTTGGTCCCGGCGTGAAAACAAGACGGCTGAGAAATCGCAAGCGATCGGTTCGCCGCTCGCGCAGCCGCAGCATGAGGCGAAAGTAGGAAAGTGATTCCACATTCACCGTGACCTCTCCAATAATTTGCGACTGTGTTTCCTCCGCAACCGACAATGCCTCTGCCTCTTCCGGGAAGTTGCGCTCGGCTTCAAGTGGAATCCTCTCGCTCAGAAGTCCCCTCGCAACCAGCATCGTGACCCGCAGGATGCGCACGATCCCCAACTGTCGCGCTGCCGATCCAATCCAGTTCCAGTCGAGTTCAGGGACGCTCATCAGCCTGGCAATGTCGCAAAGCCAGATGAGACGCCCCCAAACGTGCTTAGCCGCGTGCATCGATAAAACCAGAAACAAGTCCGCAGGCGACGGCGTTTTCATTTTCTGGCCGGCCACCGCGACCGTCACAGCCCGGTCAAAAATGCTGCCCATCTCAAAATCAACCCCATAGAACCCTGGCAGGGTGGCCCATTGCACCTCCAGAAGGTTTCGGCCGGCCGGGCCATCGAACACGCATTCGTACCCGGATTTCAAATACGCATTCTCCTGCGTCACGGAAAAACTTGCCTGCGGCAGGTAGCCGAGCTGCGTCAGCGCATTTCGAACGCGCGAGAAATCTCGCGGACGCACCAGCAGATCGATATCGCCTGACTGCCGCAGCGCGATGTCTCCATAAAGAGCCTCCGCCAGCGCCAACCCTTTGTAAGCCATCACTTGAATGCCTGCCTCTGAAAGGTGGCCAAGGATGCGAATGAGCTCCCGCGACAAAAGCATGGCCTTGTGCACATTCGTTTCGTAGCCTTGCTTCAAGGCGTTCATCTGGTCTTTTGGCACAGCATCTCGGAATTCCCCGAGAGCGCGATACAACAGCGGCAGAACTCCATGCCGTTCCGCCCGTGCGAATAACAGTTGCCAGCGCACCGGCGACTGCAGCAGATGCTTTACGCGATTGAGTTTTTCGGGAGCAGGGCTGCGAGAACACGCGGTGAGCAGAATGGACCACTCAACTTCGAGTGTGGGGCCAGTGCCTGACATGATGTCAGCACGAAGAATTGGCTTATGCAATCGCGCCGGCCGCGGCGGGAACCGCTCGGATTTGCACCAGATTCGGCACCGCCCGCCGTTTGGCCAGCATGTTGGCCGATTCAATTCCGGTCCGAGCAAATGATTTCTCGCAATCCTGCGAGGACGGCCCGCGCATATTGCCCTCCATAAACGCCAGACCAGGGCAACGGGTACAGGCTGAAACATGCGTGCAGTGACTGCATGTCGTCAGATCCTTGAGCCGGATCGAGCGTACTTCATTCATCTGATCCGAGTGTCGCCAAATGTCGAGAAAGCGCTGCCGGCGCACATTTCCAGTGGGGAGAGGAAACTGAACGCAGGGATAAACATCGCCGTAAGGAGAGACATAGCAAGCCGTGTGACCCGCGCTGCACGGCAAAGACTCCATATCGTTCTCATCCGCCGCTGCCGGAACCGCACAAAACTCCTCTACGTCGCCGACGAGCGCTTCATCCCGAAAAACCTGGCGCAGCGCGCTTTGATCGACGCCCAGACGCAGAGGAGACCGATTTCCGTCCATCATGGGCGTAACCGTTGGATCCAGCGTGCAGTCGACGCCTAATTCCGCGGCTAGAGCGCGAACCCCAGAATAATCCTGCATATTTTGCGTCATGAGCACGTTGGCGATGACCACCTTGAATCCCTGCGACGCAAGAAAACGAACCGCATCAATCGAGCGCTTGAGCGAACCGGGCAGCAGCGTGATGGCATCGTGAACCTCCGGGCGATGCGAATAAACGCTGATCTGGATGGACTCGACCCCAAGATCTTTCAGCCGTCTTGCCTCACGCTCGCGAATCATCACTCCGTTCGTCTTCAACTTCACGCAGAACATCAGTTGTCGCGCATATGCGAGGATTTCAAACAAATCCTTGCGCATGAAAATCTCACCGCCGCTCAGCGTAAGAATGAAAACACCGGCGTCTGCCATTTCCTCAAGCAGTCGTTTGATTTCGACGGTGGTCAGTTCGCCATGATCATCGTGGTCGAGATAACAGTGGACGCATCGCTCGTTGCAGCGGTAGGTGAGATCGAGTTGAACGTTGAGCGGGACGTTCAGCCTCAGAGCTTTCGCCGTCATCTCCTGCATCAGCCCGGTCATCGCGATGCTCCGGCGCTCTTCTGGAGAATTGGCTCTTTGGAAACCTGCAGAATCTCATGATTCGCCAGTTCGCGCGCAAGACTCTCGGCGTCTTGCAAAGCGACCGATGGATCGACCTCGAACTCCACGCAGATTCGCCGTTCCACGATCTCATCCAGAGGAGTTACACCATCGGCTGCCTGCCACAAAAGGGTTGCGGTCCTGTTCAGTGTAAACAGGGTGGAATCACGACCCGACATGATCATCATTTCGCCGTCAAGGCTGCGCGCCGCCACTCGCGAATCGCGTGCCACAAAGAGTTTGCTCATCGAATCAACTCCCACACCCGGGAATCCGGCAAAAACGTTAACCGCGATACAAGCACACGGCTTACAAACTCAAACGCGGAATCAAACGCCGCGCGCACCAAATCTTCATCCTCGGCAAAAAAAAGAATGTTGGAGAGCAGAGAGCGAACCGCCTCGCTCGGCGATACTGCGTCAATGTGGTTCTCAGGGCCTTGTGCGAGCAGATAGACTGCGGCAATGGGAGCGGATACGTTCTCGCCGATTTTCGCCAGTTCGCCGGCGAACGGCGTGCCGAAGGCAACATAACCGTCGCTGCGTCTGCGCACATACGAGATCTCATCGGTCAGCAAAGTCACGTCGGAAGGGGCGAGGCGGGAAATCGTAGTTTTGCCCGCGCCAGAAACTCCGGCAAATAAAACTGCTTTTCCGTTACGGATCGCGCTGGCCGAATGCAGCAGGAATCCCCCTTTTTTTGCCAGCACGAGCGTGTGTACGATCCGCAGAACAGAGTCGATCGAATAGGGATTGGCGGACTGGCGAATCCAGCCGCGCCGCGAGTCTGGCTCCCATTCAGCTGAAAAATCACCACGGGTCAGGGACCATCGGCCGGCGCGTTGCGTCGCGCATACGTCGGCGTCCGGATCGCCCGCTCGGGGCGCGAGCAAATCAACATTGAATTCAATTTCCGCGTGCTCCGATGCCGTGACGAATCCAGCGTAACGATCTGAGAGCATGTGATGGAATGCGGGGTCATTGGTCTTCACTCGCACCGGCATTTCCCCGATTTCGATCACGAGCGCGAGCGTTTCGAGTTCAGCCGCTAATTCTGGCAAGGAATCACTCGATCACTTGAAGTTTCATCCGAACCCCGGAGCATCTCGTGCACGGCCACCAAGGCCCGCGCGGCGAGTTCCGATTTCTGAACTACGGCCGCAACCGCGCGCTGTCCGGCAGGCAGTTTTCTCGACGGCTCGAGCCGTCTCCCGTTGCGCACGACAGAAATAATCTTGCCCAGCAAATCACTACTCGCCACCAGAGGGTCGGCCTGCGGCATTGCATCGCCACGGGTCTGAACAGCATCCCCGACGCTTCTGCCGATAACGCGGTGGACAAAGAAACGACGATCTCGAGCGAATAACACGATATCGCCTTCCGTAACGGCACGACTCTCGCAGCGCTCGACCAGCAGCGTGTCCCCGGGCCAGAGCGTGGGCAGCATGCTCCAACCGGTCACAGCCAAACGCAAAACGCCCGATGAGAGTAAAACCTCGCGCGCCAGCTCACACTGCAGGGCGTGGGCCTCGCTCAATGTGAAAGTGGAAGCCTTCATGACACCTTGGGGGTGACCCCGCAAGCGTGAGACGTGGGCGGAAAAGTTTTTCCACACGTGAGTGCCGTCGTCACGAAGACGCGTTCGTAACGGAACGACGGTTTTTCGTATTTCTTCTTCGGAGTTTCCGAGCGCGGTTTTTCGGGAGATGAATCTTTGATAGCCATAGGTCGAACCCTGAGAGCGTGTCTGCTTAGTTTAATCCCGATTGCGATGCCTGGATGGCACACCCACCACTGCCACCAGAGGTTGTGCAGGTCTGATTGCCTAGTGTAGAGAAGTAGACTTGGGACCCACCTCCCGAGCCTACCAGGTTGTCGATGATGATTCCGCTCGTCCCCTTGCTCGAAGCTTGCGCGGAACTCGGCCACGCACCCGCGTTGGTCCACGTCACGGAACCGTCGAGCACGGTGTCTCCAGCAGTCGTAGGCCAAATCGGATGACTTCCAGCCGAAGTGCCTCCAGCTGTGGTCACCTCCACATCGCCGTTACTGTCGACAATACGGCTGGGTGCTGCATATGTGTGCGTTGCCGCCCATTTTGCCAACGGGACGACCGTCGTTGGACCCTGATTCAGCCACTGCAGCGGACCATCAATCGTGACCGCCCCCATCGCAGTCATCCAAGCTGGCGCACTTCCAGAGGACGTTCCGCTCGTGATCGCTACATTGATGTAAGTCGCGCCACTGACCGGAACTAAAATTTCTTGGCCGACGTTGTACTTCGTCGACTTTGTCCACGGCATATCCACATAACTAATGGCGCAGCCGGTGGTGCATCCCGACGGATTCCCTGCCGCTTTTACGCCCACGTATACCCATTCCTCTCCCCCATTCGCAAGATTGGGGTTGTAGACATCGGTTACGGGAGAACACGAGTCCGTCGCCGTGGTGAGTGTGGCCACAGGCAGGGGCGAACCCAGTGCTCCGGTTGTGACCGGCACTCGATACAAGATTGCGTCTCCTCCTGGTTGTCCGCAGACGTATAGATTTCCCGTCGCATTCGGCGAGATCAGGTACTGGTAGTCGAACCCGCCTTCAAACAACGGATTGCCGGTAGAACTTGTCGCCCCTTTTCCAACCGCGACTTCCGTTCCGACACTGCCAGCCGTGAAGCCAAGGCTGAAGCTAAAAACACCCGCACACGGTCCCCCGCTGCAGTTTGTGCTGTTGTCGTCCGAGGAGAACACATAAACTTTCCCGGCCGTAACATCGAGGACTGGACCACCGACCAGCCCGACCGCATAATCGACGCGACCCGACTGGGTGATTCCGCCTGAGGGACTCACACTATACAGGTATCCGCCCAAGTCTGTCACGTAGACGTTGCCCGTTGCCGCATCGTAAACCGGGCTGGCCACAGCTTCCTTATTCGAGTTGAGCTCCACAGGGAACACGCTCATCGATTCTGCTGGGGTTCCATGAAACACGCCGGTAAACTTGAAAAGCCAATCGGACCCACCGCCCACCCAAATTACATCATCGCCGTAGTCGGGAAAAACTGAGGAGGACGCCACCGCATTCACCCTGACTCCGGAATGAGTGGTGAGAGGCAGGGTTGTCATGCAGGGCGCGGTGCAGCTTCGATAAGCGGCATTAGAAACCACCGCAAGATTCGTACCCGGCGAACTGATTGTGCCATCCGATGGCGCCCACTTAAGCAGCACCAGATATCCATTGGTCTGTGTAAACGCGATCTGCGTCCCGTCGAGCGAGGTCGCGGGCGAGGTGATTACCTGGCCTCCCGTGTTGTACGCCCAATATGTTTGCGGGACCGTTCCTGTGCAACCAGAGTAGAGATTGTCGTAAGCCACAATGCTGGCTTGTGTGGCCGAGCCGCTAAGCCCGGTATTGAATACGACGTAATCGGGAGTTGTAGCGTTGCCGCATAGCGCGGCCGTTGTGCTGAATGAATATTTGGCGGGATAGTTGTCAGCTCCAGAGGTGGCACCCGTGCCCATGTCCTCCGACCAGAAGCCTTTCACTCGACCGGTGCTCGCAAGGCCGGATGCGACAGATTCGCTCTCGCCATCCAAGGCAAGTGTGCGCGCAAAATTGAGCCGATACGATTGCTGTCGATACCTCGGATCAAGTGCCACCCGTTGCGCTTGCTCTGCCGTTACGGGCTGTGAATAGATGACATGATGATGGGTCCAATCCGTAGGGAACCCTTCCGAAGTCGCTTCCGTCGCCTGGCCGGCCAGCAACCAACCCGCGCTCGCCAACCCCATTAACGCCGTCGCAAACCCGATGAAGCATTTGGTCTTCCCCGTCATCTCCCTGCTCCTGTTCCGGCTCGTACGCTGGACAAATCTGTACTCGGCACTTGGTCCACATTCCACGACTCGTAGTGCAGTTGAATCGCATGGTGCCGCCGACGATCTCGCACACGCAATACCGTAATCACCTACTCGCCGGCTGGTGTTTGCTTTCGATTGTGAAAGGCTGGATTGGCACGAATTCTACTATGCCTTTCGCCAGTTCGCAATCAAACTTCCGGCGCGGCTATCAGGAATGTGTGCAAGCTGCTGTGGAGGTACGTCTTTTTCATGCTGACCTGAGCCGACGCAGAAGTGTCCGAATCCGGTCAAATCCTTACAAGCATCGCTCAAATTCTTCCCAGCCCCATGGGTGAACTTTTCCACGGAACTCCTGCATCCAATCTTGCGTAGCTCGGGTCAGGCGGATCTCTGTTTCCTCTTTGTTTCGCGGGGGTCTCATCGTGCTCAACAAATTAATGGCGCTCCTGTTTGTGGGGTCCCTGGCGGCGCCGGCCATCGCTGCCCAGCATGTGGCTGTTCATCCCAAGCGGTTGCTCGATTCAGCCGAACAACAAACCATCCGCGAAATTCTGGATTTGGAGCACCAGGCGAAGGAAGCCAGCCTGCATCGTGACGCCGACTTTAGTCAGCGGAACCTCTCGGAAGATTACGTGGGCATTACTCCACTCGGCCAGGTTGCGACCAAGGAGGATGTCCTGCATGCCCGCAAGAGTGGGCAACTTCACTATGACAGTATCGATATCACGGATATGGTGGTTCGTGTCTTTGGCGACACGGCCATCGTGACCGCGCGTGCAGAGGTGAAAGGCCGCGACTTTGGCGAGGATTTCAGTGGTCCTTATCGCTACACTCGGGTCTGGGTCCATCGCGAGGGCCGCTGGGTTTGCGCTAGTTACCAGGCCACGGTTACGCAATAACGGCAAACTATTTTCCTTTCCGAACAGACGATGGAGCCACGGGCGCTCTTGCTCGTGAGCATACGTCGAAGTCCGTGGTGAGAAATCCGAGTTTAGAATCCCAGAGTCTGGACGACACCGATGCCGCTGAACAAAATTGTCTATC